>JACRPB010000230.1 GCA_016214175.1 Rhodocyclales bacterium | reverse complement strand
TCACGTAAGCCTCCTTGCGCTCGATCAGCTTGACGATCTGCCAGCCGAAGCGCGTCCGGATCGGCTTGGAAACGCCGCCGTCCGCCAGCGGGGCGACAGCGCCGCGAATCTCCGGCAAGAGCTTGGCGACGTCCAGCCAACCGATGTCGCCGCCTTTCTCGTTGCCCGGCTTGTCCTCCGAATGCTGCTTGGCGAGCGCGGCGAAATCGGCATCCGGTCCCGCCGCGAGGGCGGCGATTTCCTTGGCGCGAGCCGCGATACGCTCGGACTCCTTCTTCTTCGCGTCCGGCGCCACCGCGAGGAGAATCTGCGCCAGATGCACGCGCGTCGGCACGCTGAAGGCTTTCTCGTTGGCCTTGTAGGCGGCGGCGACGGCCTCCGCATCCGGAAAACCGGCGTCGAGCGCGGTCTTGAAATCGAGATAGCGATCGAGCAAGGTCTGTTCGGCCGCGCGCTGCATGCCGATCTCGATCTCGGGCTTCTTGTCGAAGCCCTCCTGTTTGGCGCTGGCGATCACCGCCTTGCGCAAGGCCTCGGTCCGGACCAGCGCGACAAGCTTCTCGGGTTTGTCGCGCAGCGTCCGCCGCGTTTCCGCAGGCTGCGCCTGGATCAGGCGCAGCAGCGCCGCGCTGCGGATCTCGCTGTTGCCCAGCTTCGCCGTCACCGGATCCTTGGCGTCGGCGGCCTGAGCCCAGGCGAGCCACGGCGCGCAAAGTGCCGCCACGGCAGCGCCCAGAATTCCAGTCCGTATGACAGAACGCATGACCGTACACTCCTTCGATTGGCAGGCGCGCATTCTAGCGCCCGGACGCTAGACCGGATTGTCGAGTTCCACATACTCGCAATCGAGGCCGCAGTGCTCGCGCAGGTGCTGCGCCAGCGCCATGACGCCATACCGCTCGGTGGCGTGATGGCCGGCCGCGATATACGGCACGCCGCTTTCGCGCGCGAGATGGAAGGTGTTCTCGGAAATCTCGCCGCTGACGTAGAGATCGGGCGCGGTGGCAAGCGCGCGCTCGAAATAGTCCTGAGCGCCGCCGGAACACCAGGCGATGCGCGCCACTTGACGGCTGCCGTCGCCGACCAGCATGGGCGTGCGCCCGAGCACGGCGGCGAGTTCGGCGGCGACGGCGGCGGCCGGCGCGACCGTCCGCGGCGCGCCGACGAAGCCGATGTCCTGCTCGGCGAAACGTCCGGTCACGCTCCAGCCCATGCGACGCGCCAGTTGCACGTTGTTGCCGAGTTCGCCGTGGGCGTCGAGCGGCAGGTGGTAGCCGAACAGACTGATGTCATGGGCCAGCAGCGTCGCCAGGCGCTTCTTGCGGTGGCCGGTTATGCGGCCGTCCTCGGATTTCCAGAACCAGCCGTGATGCACGAGCACCGCGTCGGCGCCCCGCGCCACAGCCGCCGCGAGCAGATCCTGGCTGGCGCTGACGCCGCAGACGACGCGCCGGACTTCGTCGCGCCCTTCCACTTGTAGCCCGTTTGGGCAATAATCCCGAAACCGCTCGGCCTCCAGCAGATTGTCGAGATAGCTGCGCAGTTCGTCCCGTCTCATTGCCCACTCCATATCCTCGCCAATTTACGGATTATGCGCCGCCTCTGGTTCATCTTCGCCCAGGCCGTCACCATCAGCGTTGCGGTTTTGTTCGTCGTCCAGACCTTGAAGCCCGAATGGCTGGAGCGGGGCAGCGTGGCCGGTGCCGGCGGCATCGTTGCCATCCAGGAAGCCCCGGCCGGCGGCGAAGCGCGCCGTACCGTCTCTTTTGCCGACGCTGCCAGGCGCGCGGTGCCGGCGGTGGTGTTCGTCTACACCAGCCAGGAAGTGAAGTCGCGTCATCCCTTCCTCAACGATCCGCTGTTTCGCCATTTTTTCGGCGACCGTTTCGGCGACCAGACCCAGCGTCAATCGGGCCTCGGCAGCGGCGTCGTCGTCTCGGCCGACGGCTACATCCTGACCAACAACCACGTCGTCGAGGCTGCCGACGAAATCGAAGTCGCCAGCAGCGACGGGCGCAAGTTCAAGGCCAAGATCGTCGGCTCCGATCCCGAGTCCGATCTCGCCGTGCTCAAGATCCATGCCGACGCCAAGCTGCCGACCATCACCTTCGCCGCCAGCGATTCGCTGCGCGTCGGCGACGTCGTGCTCGCCATCGGCAATCCCTTCGGCGTCGGCCAGACCGTCACTTACGGCATCGTTTCGGCGCTGGGCCGCAGCAATCTCGGCATCAATACCTTCGAGAACTTCATCCAGACCGACGCCGCCATCAATCCCGGCAACTCCGGCGGCGCCCTCGTGGACAGCAACGGCCTTCTGGTCGGCGTCAATACCGCGATCTATTCGCAAAGCGGCGGCTCCATGGGCATCGGCTTCGCGATCCCGGTTTCCCTGGCGCGCAGCGTCATGGAGCAGATCATCAAGAACGGCACGGTGACGCGCGGCTGGATCGGCGTCGAAGTCCAGGAAATCTCGCCGGAACTGGTGGAATCCTTCCGCCTGCCCTCGAATGCCGGCGCCATGATCACCGGCGTCATGCGCAGCAGCCCTGCCGACAAGGCCGGCATCCGCCCCGGCGACGTGCTGCTCGCCGTGGCCGGCCGGCCGGTCAAGGACGCGCAATCGATGCTCGAAGTGATTGCCGCCCTCACCCCCGGTCAAGCGGCAACTTTCAAAATACGCCGGCAAGGCAAAGAACTGGAACTAGCCGGTACAATTGGCAAACGCCCCAAGCCCGTGCGGGAATAGGCAACTCTTCACTTATACGGCTTAACCGATGATACGTACTCGCAAAGTAATCAGTTTCGTCGCGGTCTTGCTGCTGGCCACGGCAACGCTATCCGGTGCGCAGGCCCAGACGCGCACGCTCGAAGAGCGCAAGGCCGACATCGTCCAGAAGAAGGCCGTCCTCGGCCCCGATCACCCGAGCGTGGCGCTGGGCATCATCTCCCTGGCGACCTCGTACAGTGCGCAGGGCCGTTTCGACGAGGCCGAAGCGTTGTACAAGGAGAACCTGGCGATCTGGCAGAAGACGCTGGGCGCGGATCACCTGGTCGTCGCAACCAGCCTCAACTACCTGGCCTGGATTTACTACCAGCAGGGTCGGCTGGCCGAGGCCGAGCCGCTCTTCAAGCGCAGCCTGGCGATCCGCGAAGGCGGGCTCGGGCCGGATCATCCGGGGGTGGCGAGCAGTCTGCACTTCCTGGCGGCGCTATACGACTCTCAGGGCCGCTACAGCGAAGCCCTGCCGCTTTACAAGGGCAGTCTGGCGATCCAGGAGAAGGCGTTCGGCACCGACAGCCTGATCGTCGCCACCAATCTCAACAACCTGGGCTGGCTCTATTACAACCAGGGGCGCTACGCCGCGGCCGAGCCGCTATACCAGCGCAGCCTCGATATCCGCGAGAAGAGCCTCGGTCCGCGCCATCCCGGCGTCGCCGCCAGCCTCAAGAACCTCGCCTTGCTCTATTACATCCAGGGCCGCATCGACGAGGCGGAACCGCTCTATCGGCGCGGCATGGAAATCGACGAGCAGAACGCGGCGCGGCCGATCGTCTTGGCGCGCTGAGTCCCGCGCCGCCGGCCGGCTCCCCTACGCGACCGGCTTGTCTTCCCCGGCCGCCGGCTTGTCTTCTGCCGCCGCCGGCTTGACGATGACGGCGGCGAGCACGATGCCCAGTTCGTAGAGCAGCCACAGCGGCACCGCCAGCATGAACTGGGAGAGCACGTCGGGCGGCGTGAAGATGGCGCCGACGATGAACGCGCCGACGATCACGTAAGGACGAATCTCGCGCAGTTTGTCGACGCCGACCAGTCCGGCCGTCACGAGGACGATGACGATCACCGGCACTTCGAAGGTGATGCCGAAGGCCAGGAACGTGGACAGCACGAAGGACAGATACTTGTCGATGTCCGTCATCACCGCCACGCCTTCGGGCGCAAACTTGTTGATGAAGCCGAACACTGTCGGAAAGACGATGAAATAGGCGAAGGCCATGCCGATGAAGAAGAGGAGCACGCTGGCGACGATCAGCGGCAGCACCAGCTTCTTCTCGTGCGAATACAGGCCGGGGGCGACGAACGCCCAGGCCTGGTACAGCACGTAGGGCAGTGCGACGAGGAAGGCGACCATCAGCGTCACCTTCATCGGCACGAAGAAGGCGCCGGCGACGTCGGTGGCGATCATCTGTCCGCCCTGCGGCAGCGAAGCCAGCATCGGTGCGGCCAGCAGGGTATAGATGTCGCGCGCCCAGTTTACGATGCAGAGGAAGACCACGAGAATCGCCGCCAGTGCGCGAATCAGGCGGTCGCGCAACTCGACCAGGTGGGAGATGAAGGTTTCCTGGGCTTCGGACATCAGGCTCTGGGCGTTTCCGCAGCCACCGCGGCCGGGGCCATCTCGGTCGCCACCGCCGCAACCACCGCGGCCGGGACCGTCTCGGTCGCCAGCGGCGCCGCAACGCTGTCCTTGTTTTCAATCGCGCCGCCGATCGACTGGTTGAGCTCGGTCTCGACCGTCGTCAACTGTTCATTGACCGACTTTTCCATGTCGCGGACCTGGGCTGTGACCTCGCTCTGCATCTTCTTGATTTCTTCGAGCTGGATCTCGCGGTTGATGTCGGACTTGACGTCATTGACGTAGCGCTGCAAGCGGCCGAGCAGGACGCCGGCCGTGCGCGCCACCTTGGGCAGGCGCTCGGGGCCGATGACGATCAGCGCCACCAGGGCGATGAGTACGAGTTCCGAGAAACCGACGTCAAACATAGCTCACGCTAAAAAAATGAGCGGGTCTCGCCCGCTCGTCCGGCCGCAGGACATGCGCCCCGCGGCCTTTCAGTTCCGGCATGTCGCCTTAGCGGGCATTGGCCTTCTCTGAAGTTGCGTCTTCCTTCTTCACTTCGCCTTCGATGGTGTGGCCGACTTGCTGCGCCGGCGCATCGGCCGGCTTGGCACCTTCCGCCGTGCCGTCCTTAATGCCGTCCTTGAAGCCCTTGACGGCACCGCCGAGATCCTGCCCGATGTTGCGCAGTTTTTTGGTGCCGAAGATCATCATCACGATGACCAGAACGATCAGCCAGTGCCAGATGCTGAAACTACCCATGCCTGTCTCCTATTTTCTTTTCAGCATGGAGCCGAGAGGCTCCGGCCCGCCGAGAATATGGATGTGCAAATGATACACCTCCTGATGGCCGATCCGCCCCGTGTTGATGATGGTGCGAAAGCCGTCGGCGAGTCCCTGGCTCCTGGCCAGTTCGCCCGCTTTGCCGAGCAGTTTGCCGAGCAGGGCCTGATGATTCATGTCGGCATCGTAGAGATTCGCGAGATGCCGCTTCGGAATGATCATGAAATGCACCGGCGCGATGGGATTGATGTCGTGGAAGGCGAGGATGTCCTCGTCCTCATAGACCTTCTTCGACGGAATCTCGCCGCGCGCGATTTTGCAGAAAATGCAGTCGCTGCTCATGATGCGGTCCTCGATCTCTGTTGACTGCCGCCGGCGCCGCGCGCCTTGACGTTCGCTTTGCGCATGTCAGCCTTCTCCGAAAGTGGCACCGGGCGTGGCCGGCCGGCTCTTCTTTTCGTCGATTCCCGAAATGCCCTCGCGGCGCCGGAACTCGACCATCACGTCGTCGACGCCGATGTCGAAATGGGTCATCAGCACCAGGCTGTGGAACCAGAGGTCGCAGACTTCGCGCACCAGGTGCAGGCGGTCGCCGTCCTTGGCCGCCATGATGGTTTCGGCGGCTTCCTCGGCCACCTTCTTGCAGATGGCGTCGGTGCCCTTGGCGTGGAGGCTCGCGGCGTAGGACGAGGCCGGCGCCGCGCCGCGGCGCTCGATCAGCGTCGCCTGGAGCCGATGCAGCACTTCGAGATCGATCACTTGTATATCTCCCTGGGATCCTTCAATACCGGCTCGACGTCCTGCCAGCCTTCGCTGTCAAGCCTATTGAAGAAGCAACTGCGGCGGCCGGTGTGGCAGGCAATGCCGCCGACCTGCTCGACCTTCATCAGTATCACGTCGCGATCGCAGTCGGCGCGCAACTCGAGCACCTTCTGGAAATGGCCCGATTCCTCGCCCTTGCGCCACAGCTTGCGGCGCGAACGCGACCAGTAAACCGCCTGGCCGGTTTCGGCGGTCTTTTCCAGCGCCTCGCGGTTCATCCAGGCGAACATCAGCACTTCGCCGCTCTGCGCGTCCTGGGCGATGGCGGGCACCAGGCCCTGCTCGTCCCATTTCACCTCGTGCAACCATTTGTTTGCCATCACAACCTCACTTCGATGCCGCGGTCGCGCATGTACTCCTTGGCCTGCCGCACCGTGTATTCGCCGTAATGGAAAATGCTGGCGGCGAGCACCGCGTCGGCCATGCCTTCGGTGACGCCGTCGGCGAGGTGCTGCAAATTGCCGACGCCGCCGCTGGCGATGACCGGAATGGTGACGGCTGCCGCCACCGCGCGCGTCAGCCCCAGGTCGAAGCCGTTCTTGGTGCCGTCCCGATCCATGCTGGTGAGCAGGATTTCGCCCGCTCCCAGCGCCGCCACGCGCTGCGCCCACGCGACGGCGTCGAGCCCGGCGTTCTTGCGGCCGCCATGGGTAAACACCTCCCACTTGCCCGGCGCGGTCTGCTTGGCGTCAATGGCGACGACGATGCATTGCGCGCCGACCTTGCCCGACGCCTCGGCGACGAGCTGCGGATTAGTGACCGCCGCCGTGTTCATGCTGACCTTGTCGGCGCCGGCATTGAGCAGGCGCCGCACGTCTTCGACCTTGCGCACGCCGCCGCCGACCGTGAGCGGAATGAAGACCTGGGAGGCCACGGACTCGACGATGTGCAGAATGATGTCGCGGTCGTCGGAACTGGCGGTAATGTCGAGGAAGGTAATCTCGTCGGCGCCCTGCTCGTCGTAGCGGCGGGCGATCTCCACCGGGTCGCCGGCGTCGCGCAGGCTGACGAAATTCACGCCCTTGACCACGCGGCCGGCGTTGACGTCGAGGCAGGGAATGATGCGCTTGGCGAGCACGTCAGCTACCGGAAAACTTGTCCGCCTCGGCCTGGGCCTTCTGGAAGTCGAGCTTGCCTTCGTAGATGGCGCGGCCGGTGATGGCGCCGATGATGCCTTCGTCCTGCACCGCGCACAGCGCGCGCACGTCCTGGATGCAGGCGATGCCGCCGCTGGCGATGACGGGAATCTTCAGCGCCTGGGCCAACTTGACGGTGGCTTCGATATTGACGCCGTTCATCATGCCGTCGCGGCCGATGTCGGTGTAGATCACGGCTTCGACGCCGTAGTCCTCGAACTTCTTCGCCAGGTCGATGACGTCGTGGCCGGTCATCTTCGACCAGCCGTCGACGGCGACCTTGCCGTCCTTGGCGTCGAGGCCGACGATGATGTGGCCGGGAAAGGCGCCGCAGGCATCGTGCAGGAAGCCGGGATTCTTCACCGCCGCGGTACCGATGATGACGTAGCTGATGCCGTCGTCGAGGCAACGCTCGATGGTGTCGAGATCGCGAATGCCGCCGCCGAGCTGCACGGGGATTTCATCGCCGACTTCCTTGAGGATGGCCTTGATCGCTGCCTCGTTCTTCGGCTTGCCGGCAAAGGCGCCGTTGAGGTCGACGAGGTGCAGGCGTTGGGCGCCCAGTTCGATCCAGTGCCGCGCCATGGCGGCCGGGTCTTCCGAGAACACGGTGGCATCGTCCATCGCGCCTTGCTTCAGGCGAACGCAATGGCCGTCCTTGAGGTCGATTGCGGGAATCAGCAGCATAGGAGTGTGTGGGGTAGAGTCAGCGGGAAGCGCTTGGAATCAGGGATTCCAGCGCATGAAATTGGCGAGGAGTCGCAGGCCCGCCTGGGCGCTCTTCTCCGGATGGAATTGAACGGCGAAGATGTTAGCGCGGGCCACGGCACTGGTAAAGGATATGCCATAACTCGTCGCGCCGGCAATCGCCGCGGGCGTTGCCGGCTCGACGTAATAGCTGTGCACGAAATAGAAGCGGGCGTCGGCGGGGATTCCCTCCCACAGCGCGTGGGGCTGAACCTGGACGACCTGGTTCCAGCCCATATGCGGCACCTTGAGTCCGCTCGCCGCCATCACGTCATGAGGCAAGCGGCGCACGCGGCCGGGGCAGATGCCCAATCCCGGCACGTCGCCCTCTTCGCTATGTTCGAACAGCATTTGCAGTCCGATGCAAATGCCGAGAAAAGGCTTGTCGGCGGCGGCGCGAATCACCGCGTCGCGCAGGCCGCGCGCCGCCAGTTCGCGCATGCAGTCGGGCATCGCGCCCTGGCCCGGCACGACGACGCGATCGGCCGCAGCAACCGCGGCCGGGTCGGCGGTGACGAGAATCCGGTCGGCGGGGGCGACGTGTTCGATGGCCTTGGCCACCGAGCGCAGATTGCCCATGCCGTAGTCGACGACGGCGACGGTACTCATGGTGCGCTCAGAGCGAGCCTTTCGTGGAAGGCACGCCACTGGCGCGCGGGTCGGCCTCCAGCGCCATGCGCAGGGCACGGGCGAAGGCCTTGAACACCGTTTCCGCCTGGTGGTGGCTGTTGTCGCCGCGCAGACCGTCGATATGCACGGTGATGGCGGCGTGATTGACGAGGCCCTGGAAGAACTCGCGCACCAGGTCCACGTCGAACTCGCCGACGGTCGGCCGCGTGAAGGGCACCGCGAACACCAGTCCAGGGCGGCCCGAGAGGTCGACGACGACGCGCGACAGCGCCTCATCGAGCGGGACGTAGGCGTGACCGTAGCGGCGCAGGCCCTTTTTGTCGCCGAGCGCCTGGGCCAGCGCCTGCCCGAGCGTAATGCCGATGTCTTCCACGGTGTGGTGCGCGTCGATGTGGAGATCGCCCTGGGCTTCGACGTCGAGGTCGATCAAGCCGTGGCGCGCGATCTGGTCGAGCATGTGGTCGAAGAAGCCGACGCCGGTAGCCAGCTTGGACTTGCCGGAACCGTCGAGATCGAGCCGGACGCTGATCTGGGTTTCCAGCGTATTGCGTTGAACGGAGGCCGCGCGCATCGTCTTGGTACATCGGGATGATGGAGGGGCCATGATACCATTTCGCCTCGCAGCGTCATTACCGGTTTCCCCGTATGAGCCAATACTGGAGCGCCGTCGTCCACGGCCTCACCCCCTACGTTCCGGGCGAGCAGCCCAAACTGGCGAATCTCGTCAAGCTCAACACCAACGAGAACCCCTACGGCCCTTCGCCGCGCGCGCTCGCCGCGATGCGCGACGAGGTGGCCGACACGCTGCGCCTCTATCCCGACCCGAACGCCGACCGCCTCAAGGACGCCATCGCGCGTTGCTACGGCGTCGCGGCGCGGCAGGTCTTCGTCGGCAACGGCTCGGACGAGGTGCTGGCCCACGCCTTCCTCGCCCTGCTCAGGCACGCGCGGCCGATCCTTTTTCCCGACGTCACCTACAGCTTTTATCCGGTGTACTGCGGGCTGTACGGCGTCGAATACGCGACGGTAGCGCTCGACGACGCGTTCGCGATCCGCGTCGACGACTACCTGCGGCCCAACGGCGGCATCATTTTCCCGAACCCGAATGCACCGACCGGCCGCGCCCTACCGCTGGCCGAAATCGAACGGCTGTTGCAGGCCAATCGGGACTCGGTCGTCGTCGTCGACGAAGCCTACGTCGACTTCGGCGGCGAGTCCGCCCTGCCGCTGGTGGCACGCTACCCGAATCTGCTGGTGGTGCACACCCTGTCGAAGTCGCGTTCGCTGGCCGGCCTGCGCGTCGGTTTCGCCGTCGGCCACGAAGACCTCATAGAAGCGCTGACGCGCGTCAAGGACAGCTTCAATTCCTCCCCGCTCGACCGCATCGCCATCGCCGGCGCGACGGCCGCCATCGAAGACCGCGAACACTTCGCGCAGACCTGTCGCGCCGTCGTCGCCAGCCGCGAGCTCCTGGTGCGGCAGCTCGCACAGCTCGGCTTCGACGTGCTGCCCTCGGTCGCCAACTTCATATTTGCCCGCCACCCGCAACGCGATGCCGGCGATCTGGCGCGCGCCTTACGCGAGCGCAGCATCATCGTCCGCCACTTCAAGCAGCCGCGCATCGAGCAATTCCTGCGCATCACCGTCGGCACCGACGCCCACTGCGCGATGCTGGTCGCGGCGCTGCGGGAAATACTCGGCTAAGACGTGCCGTCGTCGCTGGATGCGCCGGGCGACGCATTGTCCGGCGGCGCCGCGTCGCCTACGGCCTCGGCGGACGCGGGCGAAGACGCTGCGGCCTTGCCGGCGAGTTTTTGTAAGCGCTTTTCCTCCTGCTTGCGCTTCTTTGCCAGATCCTTCTGGCGCTTTTCGAACTGGTAGTTAGGCTTGGCCAAGAGGTCTCCTTTGATCGCCGCGGGGCGCAATGAAACGCCGGACGCGACACTATACGTTTCTATTGGCCCCGGTTGAAGACGTTTCGTCGCCGAGCGCCGGAGCATGCCGCACATGGCCGACATAGCCGCGCCGCCCGCGCTTGAGGAGCCGGTCCAGGCGCTGCGCGGCTTCCTGCGGCGTTGCGAAGATTTCATCGAGGAAGGCGTTGCAGGCGGCCCAGCGCCCCTCCGGCGTCAGGAGAACGGCAACCGGGCGGCCGCCGTGAAGCGTGGCGACCAGGCATGCGGCGGCGTCGTTATGCCAGGACGCGGCGACCAGCTCCATCGCCTCCTTGCGCGGGACGCAAAGCGCGACCAGCGCATCGATCGGCGAATCGCAGACGACGCAGACGATGGCCGGGAAATAGCCGCCACCGGCCGGCCAAGTCGTCGCAGTCGTCAGGTCGCGCATGCGCCGGGAATCCAAGCTTGCGGCGGCAGCCTACTTCGCATGGGCGTGCCGCGCCTCGACCCAGCGTTTGATCTGAGCGCTGACGGTACTGTGACCATTTCGCGCGGCGAGCCCAGCCGGCGTGAGTCCTTCGCGATCCTTGGCGTGAGGATTCGCGCCGTGCTCCAGCAACAGCGCGACCATGGCCGGCTGATTGGTCGCCGCCGCCTGATGCAAGGCCGTGCGGCCGCTCGCGACGCGGGCGTTGATGTTGGCGCCCTTTGCGATCAAGACGGCGACGACGTCCGTGCCGCCGGCGACGACGCCGGCGTGGAGCGGCAAGAAGCCGCTGAAGTCCGCCGCATTGACGTCGGCGCCGCGCGCAATGAGCAGATTCGCGGTGGCGGAGCGGTTGAAGAACGCCGCGCCGAACAAGGGCGTGCGTTTCAGCATGTCGGCGGCGCCGACGTTCGCCCCCGCCTCGACGGCCTGCTCGAACGCGTCGAGATCCCCCGTGCCGGCGGCCTCGAACAGCTTGGCATCGGCTTCGCTCATGGCGCCGACCGGTCGCATGTAGGCAACGACGGCCGCCTCGCCGCCGCTGGTCGTTGCGCTCTTGTCGCCACACGCCGCCGCCAGGAAAACCATCGCCGCCAGCAGACTGCCGCCCAGGCCAATGCGGGTTTGCGCGCGCGCTCGTGTCGTCATGATCTTCTCTGCCCTCGGTGGCGAAGCGCCGCCGCACTCGGTCATCGCAGAAGCGGCGGCGGCGGAAATCGATACGGATCGCATTCTAGGCCTGCGGCAGCGGCAGCGGCCAAATTGCTGGCGTCGCCTGGCGGCGCAGAAACGCTTCGAAATCTTCGAGCGGCAGCGGTCGGCTGAACAAATAGCCCTGATAGGCATGGCAGCCGTTGTCCGCAAGAAAGTCGCGCTGCTCCGCCGTCTCCACACCCTCGGCGATGACGGTCAGCCCCAGGCTCTGGGCCAGCGCGACGATGGTCTTGGCGATCGCAGCATCGTTGGCATCGGTAAGGACGTCCATGACGAACGAACGGTCGATTTTCAGTCTTTCCAGGGGCAAGCGCTTCAAGTAGGAGAGCGACGAGTAGCCGGTGCCGAAGTCGTCGAGGGCAAAGCCGACGCCATTGGCCTTCAGTGCCGTCATTTTGGCGATCGTGTCTTCGACCTTGTCCATGAGCAGGCTTTCCGTGAGCTCCAGCTTGAGCCGGCGCGGATCGGCGCCGCTGCGCGCCAGCACGGCCAGCACCTGCGCGACGAAGTCCGGCTGGCGTATCTGCTGGACGCTGACGTTGACGGCCAAGGTCAGGTGCGCGGCTTCCGGCCGGCCGGCCCAGGCCGCCAACTGCGCGCAGGCGGCTTCCAGCACCCAGTGGCCGAGCGGCAGGATCAGCCCGGTCTCCTCGGCCAACGGAATGAAGGCGTCCGGGAACTCCAAGCCGCGCTCGGGATGCTGCCAGCGCACCAGGACTTCGGCGCCCGTCAGGCAGCCCGCAGCATCGACCTGTGCCTGGTAGTAGAGGACGAGTTGTTCCTCGCGCACCGCAATGCGCAGGTCCCTTTCGAGGGCGACGCGGGCGGTGACGGCGGCCTGCATCTCGGGATCGAAGAAGCGCAACGCGTTGCGGCCGGCGGCCTTGGCCTGGTACATCGCCAGATCGGCCTGCTTCAGCAGTTCTTCCATGGACCCGCGCTGATCGCCGAACAGGGTCACGCCGATGCTCGCGGTGCTGTGGTATTCGAGGCCTTTGAGCAGGTAGTGCTGGTTGAGGGCCTCGAGTATTTTCTCGCCGACCGTCTCGGCCTGAGCCGCGGCCTCGTTGATCTTCTGGTTCAGGTTCTCCAGCATGACGACGAACTCGTCGCCACCGAGACGGGCCACGGTATCGCCCTCGCGCACGCAGGCGGCGAGGCGCTGGCCCACCAGTTGCAACAGCAAGTCGCCCTCGTCATGGCCGCGGGTGTGGTTGAGGGTCTTGAAATTGTCCAGATCGATGAACAGCAGTGCGCCTTGCCGTTCGCTGCGGGCGCTGGCGGCGAGCGCCTGCTGCAAGCGGTCGAGCAGCAGGCGGCGGTTCGGCAGGCGCGTCAACGGATCGTAGAAGGCCAGATACTTGATTTCCTCCTCCGCCGCCTTGCGTTCGGTGATGTCGAGCTGGGTGCCGACGAAATGGGACGTGCAGCCGTCGTCGCCTTTAACCGCCGTGATGGTCAGCCACTTGGGATAGATCTCGCCGTTCTTGCGCCGATCCCAGATTTCGCCTTCCCAGACGCCGCTGCGCCGTATGCTCGACCACATCGCGGCATAAAAGGCGGCGTCGTGGCGACCGGACTTGAGCATGCTCGGGTTGCGGCCGACCACCTCGGCGGCGGCGTAACCCGAACCCTCGGTAAAGGCGCGGTTAACCCTGACGATGATGCCGTTGGCGTCGGTGACGACGATGCCGACCTGGGCTTCGAAAGCGGTCGCCGCGACCTGCAAGTCGGTCTCGATGCGCTTACGGTCGGTGATGTCGATGCCGAGTCCGATCAACGCCGATCGGCCGTCGAGCTCGATGCCGGCACCCGAGAAGAAATAGGGGATGTGCTGGCCGTCCTTCGTCTGCAAGCTTGCCTCGATCGTGACGCGGCCATCGGCGAGCGCACGCTCGATCGCCGCCGCGACTTTCGCCTGGTCAGCGGCGGCGATGAATTCGAGCGGATGCGCCTTGCCGATTTCTTCCGCACTGCGCCCCGAGATTTGCTCCAGATTGCGGTTCCACGCCTGAAAGCGCCCCGCCGCGTCGAACACGTAGAAGATCCCGGGCAGCGATTCGATGATGTGCTGGCGGAAATCATGTTCGCGCCGCAGGCGTCGCTCGACCTCCTTGCGTTTGGTGATGTCCTGGCACGAGCCGTAGAGGCGGTAATGGTCTGCGCCGCTGATCGCCAACGCCTTGGCACGGACGTGGACGTGACGCACCGAGCCGTCGGTATGCCGCAGCCGCATTTCGCATTCGCCGGATTGCCCCGGCGCGAGCCCTGCGACGTGACGGTCGAAGACCGGCAGATCGTTGGCCAGAACGGCGGATCGCCAACAATCCCGCGCCTTCATTTCGTCCGGCGTCAGGCCGAACAGGCGCTCGCACGACCCGGCCAGCCAATCCATGCGCAAGCAGCCGCCCTCCGCGCAAAGACAGGAAAAAATGAAGTCGGAACTCAGGGTTGAGATGCTGCGGTAACGCTCCTCGTTCTCCGCCAGGCAGGCGGCAAGCCCACGCGCCTGGCGTCCGGAAGCGAGAATGATCGCCACCACCAGCGAGGCCACGAGAACGGAGGCCACCAGACCGGTCAACAGGTAATCGGCGGTGACACGCCCGAGCAGCAACCACGCCATGGCGGCGGTCACGCATTCCGCCAGCGCCAAGGACAGCGCGACCATGGTCAACCACAGCCGTCCGCTGGGCAGGCGCTGAAGTACCGCCATTAGGCTGGTGAGTAGGGTCCGGGCATTCATTCCTGAATTGTTCAAAGCGAGCTTGGTTGCCAATCCGAACCGTCCTGCCGGCTCGCGCAAACTCCGCGCCGGGCTCGGGCACGCACGGGCGCCCGAGGCACGCCTCAGGACAAGGGATTGTACCAGCGCCGGCGTCGCCGGCCCCGGAGCGCCGCCGGCGGCGGCGTCAGGCGTGGCCCAGTTGCGCCCGCCGATCGGGGAATTTGATCACCACCGACAGCCGGCGCCGATCGCCGAGCAAGCTACGCGCGATCGCTGCGGCATCCGGCAACGACGCTTTCTGGCCGGCGATGATGGCGTCGACGTCCCGCGCCAATTCGATCTGGGTATCGAGAACCGTGTCGAACCACGCGCGGGCGGCGCCCATGATCCCGCGCGTGGTCTGGTCGTAGAGCGACCACCCGGCCAACAGATTCATCGCCGGATTCAGCGCCGCGAACTGCATCGTCGCCAATTCGACGAACACGGCGCCGGCGGTCTGATGGTGCAGGCCCAGGAGCCGATCGCAGGTCGAACCGATCAACGCGGCGAGCGGCGGCCCCGCCGCCGGCTCGCCGCGACCAGCGACGGCGTCGGTAGGAGGAGAGGGCGAGGTTCTTCTTGGCATGACGGCACCTCCTTGGTTGCGCAGCGCGAAGCATCCTGCCGGCGATTCTGGACCCGGTGCCTGTCGATATCAACCCTGGCGTCGTCGCGGTCGCGCGACCTGAAGCGCCGGCGCGCGCCGAGACGGGAACGGCGCGGCGTCAGTCCTTCAGCCGCAATTCCGCCGCCCGCGCGTGGGCAGCGAGGCCTTCGCCGTGCGCGAGCGTGGCCGCGATCGGCCCCAGCGTCTGCGCGCCCGCCGCCGACACCTCGATCAGGCTGGAACGCTTCTGGAAGTCGTAGACCCCCAGCGGCGAGGAGAAACGCGCGCTGCGCGAAGTCGGCAGCACGTGATTGGGGCCGGCGCAGTAGTCGCCGAGCGACTCGGAAGCATAATGGCCGATGAAAATGGCGCCGGCATGACGGATCTTGTCCACCAGCCGCCGCGGTTCGGCGACCGCGAGTTCGAGGTGCTCGGGCGCGATGCGATTGGCGATGAGGCAGGCCTCGTCGAGATCGCTCACCTGGATCAGCACGCCGCGGCCGGCGAGCGAAGCGGCGATGGTTTCCCGGCGCGGCATGGTCGGCAACAGGCGGTCGATGCTGGCCTGCACGCGCTCGATGAAGGCGGCATCCGGGCAGAGCAGGATAGCCTGCGCCAGTTCGTCGTGCTCGGCCTGGGCGAAGAGGTCCATGGCGACCCAGTCGGGGTTGGCGCTGGCGTCGGCGATCACCAGCACCTCCGAGGGACCGGCCACCATGTCGATGCCCACCGTGCCGAAGACGCGGCGCTTGGCAGCCGCAACGTAGGCGTTGCCGGGGCCGACGATCTTGTCGACCTGCGGAATGGTCGGCGTGCCGTAGGCGAGCGCCGCCACGGCCTGGGCGCCGCCGATGGTGAAGACGCGATCGACGCCGGCCAGGTGGGCGGCGGCAAGCACCAGGGCGTTCCGCTCGCCGCGCGGCGTCGGCACCACCATGATCAGTTCATGGACGCCGGCGACCTTGGCCGGCAGCGCGTTCATCAGCACCGACGACGGATAGGCGGCCTTGCCGCCCGGCACGTAGAGGCCGACGCGGTCGAGCGGCGTCACCTTCTGCCCGAGGCGCGTACCGTCGGCTTCGGTGTATTCCCAGGACTCGGCCTTCTGCCGCTCGTGATAGCTCGTGACGCGGGCCGCCGCCTGTTCGAGCGCGGCCTTCTGGTCGGCGGGCAAGCCTTCGCATGCCGCGCGCAACGTGTCGCGCGACAGTTCGAGCTGCGCCATCGAAGTCGCTTCGAGCTTGTCGAAGCGACGCGTGTAGTCGAGGACGGCAGCGTCGCCGAGCAGGCGCACGTTGGCGAGAATTTCGGCGACCGTCTTTTCGATCGCCTCGTCGGTGGAACTGTCGAAGTGCAGCAGCGCATCGAGCGTCGCCAGGAACTCCGCATCGCGCGTCGACAGACGCCGGACGGCGACGCTCATCGCACGACCCCGGCGAAGGCCTCGATCACCGGCTGAATCAGGCCGTGCTTGGTTTTCAGCGAGGCCTGGTTCACCACCAGGCGCGAGGAAATGGCCATGATCTCCTCGACCTCGACCAGATGATTGGCCTTCAGCGTGGCGCCGCTGGACACCAGGTCGACGATGGCTTCGGCGAGCCCCGTCAGCGGCGCCAGCTCCATCGAGCCGTAGAGCTTGATGAGATCGACATGCACGCCCTTGGCGGCGAAGTGCTCGCGCGCCGTGGCGATGTATTTGGTGGCGATGCGCAGGCGCGCGCCGCGCCGCACGGCCGCCGCGTAGTCGAAGCCGGCCGGTGCCGCGACGCACATGCGGCACTTGGCGATCCTGAGATCGAGCGGCTGGTAGAGCCCCGCGCCGCCATGCTCGATCAACACGTCCTTGCCGGCTATCCCCAAGTCGGCGGCGCCGTACTGGACGTAGGTCGGCACGTCGGAAGCGCGCACGATGACCACGCGCACGTCCGCGCGATTGGTGCCGATGATGAGCTTGCGCGAGGACTCCGGATTCTCGACCGGAACGATGCCCGCCGCGGCGAGCAGCGGCAGGGTTTCCTCGAAGATGCGGCCCTTCGAGAGGGCGATGGTTATGCCGTTCATGGCCGCTATTTTACCCGTCGCACGCGCGCGCCCAGCGCCGTGAGCTTCTGGTCGAGATTTTCGTAGCCGCGGTCGAGGTGGTAGATGCGGTCGACGAGCGTCTCGCCCTGGGCCACGAGGCCGGCGATGACGAGGCTGGCGGAGGCGCGCAGGTCGGTGGCCATGACGGTGGCGCCGTCGAGTCTTGCCTTGCCGCGGACGACGGCGGTGTTGCCGTCGATCTTGATGTCGGCACCGAGGCGGATCAGTTCGACCGCATGCATGTAGCGGTTCTCGAAGATCGTCTCGCGGATCACGGCGGTGCCGTCGGCGACGGTGTTGATGGCCATGAACTGCGCCTGCATGTCGGTGGGGAAGGCCGGATAGGGCGAGGTGCGCAGCGATACCGCGGTCAGGCGCGGCGGCGCCTTGAGGCGGATCGCGTCGCGCGTGGCCTCGATCTCGCAGCCGGCGTCCATCAGCTTGTCGATGACGATGTCGAGATAGCTGGCGGAAGTGTTGGTCAGGCGCACCTCGCCGCCGGTAGCGGCCGCGGCGCACAGATAGGTGCCGGTCTCGATGCGGTCGGGCATGATGCGGTGGGTGGTGCCCGACAGGCGCGCAACGCCGCGGATGCGGATGACGTCGGTGCCGGCGCCGGAGATACGCGCGCCCATGGCGACCAGGCAGTTGGCGAGGTCGACGACCTCGGGTTCGCGCGCCGCGTTCTCGATCACGGTTTCGCCGTCGGCGAGGCAGGCCGCCATCATCAGGTTCTCGGTGCCGGTGACCGTCACCATGTCGGTGAACAGCCGCGCGCCTGCGCGGCGACTTGGCTTGAACGTAGCCGTGCTCGACGGCGATTTCGGCGCCCATCGCCTGCAAGCCCTTGATGTGCTGATCGACGGGACGGGCGCCGATGGCGCAACCGCCGGGCAAGGAAACCTTGGCTTCCCCGCAGCGCGCGGCCAGCGGACCGAGCACGAGCACCGAGGCGCGCATGGTCTTGACGAGTTCGTAGGGGGCGACCGGGTTGTCGAGGCTGCTCGCGTCGAGCGTGACGCTGTCGGCCTCGCGATGCACTTTCACGCCCATCTGCTCCAGCAGCCTGAGCATGGTGCGGATGTCGTTGAGCGCCGGAACGTTGGTCAGCGTCAGCGGCTCCGGCGTCAGCAGCGCCGCGGTCAGCAGGGGCAGGGCCGCATTCTTGGCGCCGGAAATGGCGGCCTCGCCCATGAGCCGGGTACTCGCCCATGAGCCGGGTACCGCCTTCGATCAGCAATTTGTCCACGTCACATCCTCAATTTGTAGCCGCGCTGCAAGAGGGCCAGCGTCAGCGCCGCCAACAGCGCGAAGCAGACGCCGACCACCGCCAGACTGGTCCAGGGCGAAACGTCGGAAACGCCGAAGAAGCCGTAGCGGAAGCCGTCGATCATGTAGAAAACCGGGTTGTACGTCGATACCTGCTGCCAGAACGCCGGCAGCGAGTGTATCGAATAGAAGACGCCGGAGAGGAAGGTCAGCGGCATGATCAGGAAATTCTGGAAGGCGGCGAGCTGGTCGAACTTGTCGGCCCAGATGCCGGCGACGACGCCGAGCGTGCCGAGAATGGCGCCGCCGAACAACGCGAAGGCGAGTATCCACCCCGGCGCGACGAAGTGGAGGTCGGCGAACCAGGCCGTGACGGCGAGCACGCCGACGCCTACTACCAGGCCGCGCGCCACCGCCGCCAGGACGTAGGCGGCCCAGAAAACGCGATAAGACAGCGGCGGCAGGAGCACGAAGACGATGCTGCCGGTAACCTTCGACTGGATCAGCGAGGACGATGAGTTGGCGAAGGCGTTTTGCAGGATCGACATCATCACCAGCCCCGGCACCAGGAAGGCGGTGTAAGGCAGGCCATGCACGCGCACGTGATCTTCCAGAACGTGGGCGAAGATCAGCAGATAGAGCATGGCGGTCAGCACGGGCGCGGCGATGGTCTGGAAACCGACTTTCCAGAAGCGCAGGACTTCCTTGGAGAACAGGGTCCAGAAGCCGATCATGCGTTCATCACTCGCACGAAGACTTCCTCCAGGCTCAGCGTTTCGCTGCCGAAGCGTTGCAGCAGATTGGCGGTGGTATCCAGGGCAATGATGCGGCCGGCCTTCATCATGGCGATGCGCGCGCACTCGCTTTCGGCTTCCTCAAGGTAGTGCGTCGTGAGAACAATGGTGTGCCCGTCCTCGTTGAGGCGGCGGATGAAACGCCACAGGCCCTGGCGCAGTTCGACGTCGACGCCGGCGGTCGGCTCGTCGAGCACGATCACCGGCGGCCGGTGCACGAGGGCCTGGGCCACCAGCACGCGCCGCTTCATGCCGCCCGAGAGGGCGCGCATGTTGGCGTCGGCCTTGGCAGTCAGGTCGAGGTTATGGAGGATCTCGTCGATCCAGTCGTCGTTGCCGCGGATGCCGAAATAGCCGGACTGGATGCGCAGGGTTTCGCGGACGCTGAAAAAGGGATCGAACACGAGTTCCTGCGGCACCACGCCGAGCAGGCGGCGCGCGCCGCGATAGTCGGCCTGGACGTCGTGGCCCATGACTTCGAGCCGCCCGGCATCGGGCCGCACGAGGCCCGCCAGGGCCGAGATCAGGGTCGTCTTGCCGGCGCCGTTGGGACCGAGCAGGCCGAAGAATTCGCCGCCGGCAATCTCCAGATCCACGCCGTCGAGCGCGCACACCGAACCGAAATGCTTGGCGACGCCGGAAACGCGGATGGCGGGAACGGTCACGGCAGCGCGGCGCCCGGCGGCGCGCGTCAGAGCGGCAGCAACTCGCTGACGCCGTATACGTCGGCAAGGCTGCGCAGGTTGTGCGGCGGATTGGCGATGCGCACGTTCCTGCCTAGCCGTTTGGCGGCGCGCTGCCAGCCGAAGACGACGGCGAGGCCGGACGAATCGACTTCGGCGACGCCGGACAGGTCGAACACCGCATCGGCCTTGGTCAGCACGGCCACGCCTTCGGCCAGCAAGCCGGCCGCATCGGGCAGCGTCATGCGGCCCGCGACCTCGATACGGTCGCCGCGATCGTGCATCATTTCTTGACCGATGCCGCCTCGCCGGACTTGTTCTTGGCCTGCAAAGACCGGATCAGGCCGTCGATGCCGCCCTGGCTGACTTCGTTGGCGAAGGACTCGCGGTAATTGATGATCAGGCTGATGCCGCCGACCTCGATGTCGTAGACCTTCCAGGCCGACCCGATCTTTTCGACATAGTAGTCGAGCTGGATCGGCTTGCCGCCGGGCTGCTTGATTTCCGTGCGCACCTTGACGTCGGTGTCCGTCGCCTGCATCTTGAACGGCTTGTATTCGATGGTCTGGCTCTTGTATTCGGTCAGCGCCTTCGAGTAGGTGCGCACCAGCAGCGCATGGAACTCGTCGGTCAGGACCTTCTGCTGCGCCGGGCTCGTCTGCCGCCAGTTGCGGCCCATCGCCAACTGCGTCATGCGCGTGAAATTGAAGTGCGGCAGGACCTTGGCCTCGACCAGATCGATCGCGCGCTTGGTGTTGCCGGACTGAATGTCCTTGTCCTTGCGCACGATATCGAGCACTTCCTCGGAAACGTTCTTGATGAGAACGTCGGGAGCGATTTCCTGAGCGCTCACTCCGGCGGCGAGAACAAGCCCCGCCACCATGCCTAACAACCACTTCATGGACAATTCCTCAAGTCTGAAAGGATTACAGCCGGCCTGCCGCCGCTGCCTGGGCCAGGCTGACGCCTTGCGCGGCGCCGGATTCCGCCGGCTCGGCTGCGGAATGAACGCCGCCGTCGGCCGGCGCCGGTTCGGCCGCCAACCGCGGCCGCGGCTCCAGCGGATCATCGGCCTCGGCATCCACTTCGCGCGGCGCGTTGCCGTCGTGAATCAGGTTGCGGCGACGTTGCAGATAGGCGTCGCGGACATACGAATACTTGTCGAGCGCCGCCTCCTCGATGACCTTGTCGGCCGGCAGCAGCGTCGCGCGATCGCTGACGGCGCGCAGCACCATCAAGGTGTTGCGCGTCGGCACGTGATTGACGTTGGCGGCCGGATCGGCCGTGACGTCGAGTACCAGGCCGACCGTATCGCGCGCGGTGCGCGGGCCGAACAGGGGAACGACGACATAGGCGCCGTTGCCGACGCCCCAGCGACCGAAGGTCTGGCCGAAGTCCTCGTCGTGCTTTTCCAGGCCCATGTCGCTCGCCCAGTCGATGACGCCGAGCAAGCCGATGGTGCTGTTGACGACGACGCGTCCGGCGTCGGAAGCCGCTTCCGGCACCTTGCCCTGCAGCAGGTTGTTGAAGGCAATGAAGACGTCGGCGAGATTGCCGAAGAAATTGGTGACGCCGGTACGCACCGGCGTCGGCAGGGCGGCTTCGTAGCCTTCGGCCACCGGCTTGACGATGGCCTTGTCGAGACCGTCGTTGAAAGCGAACATGGCGCGATTGAAGCCCTCGATCGGGTCCTTCGGATTGCCCGACGTGGCGCAGCCGCCCAAGGCCAGGCCGGCGGCCATGGCCAGGATCGCGATGCTTTTCGTTCTGCCTGGGGTCACAAAACTTCCTTTCGGGTAGCCTTACTTCTTGTCTTCCTGAGCCTTGTTGAACATGAACTGACTGATCAGCTTTTCGAGCACGACCGCCGATTGCGTCTTCTTGACCGTGGCGCCGTCTTTCAGCATTTCCGTGTCGCCGCCAACTTCGAAACCGATGTACTGCTCGCCCAGGATGCCCGAGGTATTGATGGTCAGAATCGTGTCGCGCGGAAACTTGTAGCGGCTATCGACCTGCATCGCGACGACCGCCCGATAGGTCTCCGCATCGAACCGGATCTCCGATACGCGCCCCACCACAACCCCGGCGCTTTTTACCGGCGCCCGGACTTTCAGGCCCCCGATGTTATCAAATTCGGCTTGCAGCCGGTATGTTTCGCCAACGTTGGACGAAGCGAGATTGCCGACCTTGAGGGCCAAAAACAACAAGGCAACTAGGCCGATAGCGACGAAGAATCCGACCCAGAGGTCGAGGGTAGCGCGGTTCATTTAAGCACCTCTGAACATGAAGGCGGTAAGAACGAAGTCGGCGGCGAGAATCGCCAGCGAAGACGTGACGACGGTACGCGTGGTGGCGCCGGATACGCCTTCGGCCGTGGGTTCGCAGTCGTAACCCTCGAAAACGGCGATCCAACTGATGATGATGCCGAAGACGAAGCTCTTGATGACGCCGTTCATGATGTCTTCGCGGAAATCGACCGAGGCCTGCATTTGCGACCAGAACGAGCCTTCGTCGACGCCGATCAACTGGACGCCGACCAGGTAGCCGCCGAACACGCCCATGGCCGAAAACAGCGCCGCCAGCAGCGGCATCGAAATCACGCCGGCCCAGAAGCGCGGCGCGACGACGCGGGCGATCGGGTCGACCGCCATCATCTCCATCGCCGAGAGCTGTTCGGTGGCCTTCATCAGGCCGATTTCGGCGGTGATGGCGGAGCCGGCGCGGCTGGCGAACAGCAGCGCCGCCACCACCGGCCCCAGTTCGCGCACCAGCGACAGCGCCACCAGAATGCCGAGCGCCTCCGAGGAGCCGTAGCGTTGCAGCGTATCGTAGCCTTGCAGTCCCAGCACCATGCCGACGAAGAGGCCGGAGACGAGGATGATGATCAGCGACAGGACGCCGGTAAAGTAGATCTCGCGTATCGTCAGGTTGAAGCGCTTGAGC
>JACRPB010000207.1 GCA_016214175.1 Rhodocyclales bacterium | reverse complement strand
GCCGTTGTGCAGCAGGTAGGCGTAGTCCACGACTTTCAGCGATTCGGAAACGTCATAGGTGACCATGATCGAGGTCACGCGCAGCGCGTCGTTGAGGCGGCGGATCAGGCTGGCGATGACGTTGAGCGAAATCGGGTCGAGGCCGGCGAAGGGCTCGTCGTACATGGTCAGCATCGGGTCGAGGGCGATCGCGCGCGCCAGCGCGACGCGCCGCGCCATGCCGCCCGAGAGCTCGTTCGGCATCAAGTGGGCGGTGCCGCGCAGGCCGACCGAGTGCAGCTTCATCAGCACCAGGTCGTGGATCATGTCTTCCGACAGGTCGGTGTGCTCGCGGATCGGGAAGGCGATGTTGTCGTATACCGAGATGTCGCTGAAGAGGCCGCCGGCCTGGAACATCAGGCCCATGTTGCGCCGCATCTCGTAGAGGCCGCGCGTGTCGAGTTCGTGGATGACCTGGCCGTTGACGCGGACGCAGCCGCGCTGCGGTTTCAGTTGGCCGCCGATCAGCCGCAGCAGGGTGCTCTTGCCCGAGCCGCCGACGCCGAGGATGGCCACCACCTTGCCGCGCGGGATCGTCAGGTTGATGCCGTTGAGAACTTTGCGACCGCCATAGGAGAAATGGAGGTCTTCGATTTCGATCAGATTTTCCGCGTCCTGGGTCATGCCGTCGTCACCTGCCGGGTCGTCGGCGCGCCGGGATGGGCGCGCCAGGGCGAATTCTACGGCGCGGAGCCTGCCGGCGTCGATATGCCGGCGAAGAATCTGCCGGGTAGCGGTCCCGGCAGCGGACCAGCCGCCCGCCCCGGGTCGGGGCGGGCGCGAACCTCAGTCGTCGGCGTGCAGTTCGAACATCTCGTCTTCGATGACGATGCCGAGGCGGATTTGCGTGTCGGCGTCGGCCAGCGCGTTGATGCGCGCGCGCGTCGCGTCCCAAGAGCGATTGTCGCCGGTGGCGGCGGTGACATCGTTGACCAGATGAACGATGGCATCCGCCTCGGGATTCGAACGGCCGAGCTTGTGAGTCGCATAGTAGGTCGTGATTGTCATGGCATTGCTCCTTGGTCATCTACCGGGGTTGAAAGTCCCCGACGCCCGATCTGCTTGGCTGATGCACTAAATTGCATCGGCTGCTGGGCTATCGGTGATCAAAGTATATCGGCGACGATGCGGCGCAGCATTGGTTAAACGAAATACTCAGGTAATTATTTACGTGCATAAAAGCATGGCGTTGTGGTTTGTGTTTTGTATGGCGGAATGCGTTTTCCTGCCGTGCAATAGCGGGAGTGTCGATTGGCGGAAAAAGATGCGGCATTGCAGCATCCGATGCCGGGAAGCGTCGTTACTGCGGCGGCCTGGCGGACCGCCGACGCTAGCGCCGCTGCATCATGCGTTCGAATTCCGCCAGGGGCAGCGGACGGTCGAACAGGTAGCCCTGGTAGGCATGGCAGCCGTGGCCGGCCAGAAACTCGCGCTGGGCCTCGGTCTCCACGCCTTCGGCGATGACCGCGAGGCCCAGGTTCGTGGCCAGGGCGACGATGGTGCGCGCGATCGCGGCGTCGTTGGCGTCGGTGAGCACGTCGCGGACGAAGGACTGGTCGATTTTCAACTGGTCCAGCGGCAGCCGCTTCAGATAGGAGAGCGACGAGTAGCCGGTGCCGAAATCGTCGAGCGCGAAACCGACGCCCCTGGCTTTCAGCGCGGTCATTTTGGCGATGGTTTCGTCGACGTCGTCGAGCAGCAGACTCTCGGTGAGTTCGAGCTTGAGCCGGTGCGCATCGGCCCCGCTGCCGGCGATGAGCGCCGTCACTTGCGCGACGAAGTCGGGATGGCGGAACTGCCGGGCGCTGACGTTCACCGCGAGCGTCAGAGGGGCCGTTCCCGCGCGTGCCGCCCAGGCCGCGAGCTGGGCGCAGGCGGTCTCGATCACCCAGTGGCCGAGCGGCAGGATCAGTCCGGTCTCCTCGGCCAGGGGGATGAACTCGGCGGGCGCGACGATGCCGCGCAGCGGATGGCGCCAGCGCAGCAGCGCTTCGGCGCCGGTCAGGCGGCCGTCCCGGTCGACCTGGGGCTGGTAATAGAGTACGAACTGCCCTTCCTGCACGCCGCGGCGCAGCTCGCTTTCCATCGCGGCGCGGGCCGTGACCGCGGCCTGCATCTGCGGATCGAAGAAGCGCAGGGTGTTGCGGCCGGCCGCCTTGGCCTGGTACATCGCCATGTCGGCCTGCTTCAGCAGGTCTTCCACGGTTTCCTTGTGATCGCCGAACAGCGTCGCGCCGATGCTCGGCGTGCTGTGGTGTTCGGTATCGGCGAACTGGTAGGGCTGGTTGAGCGCGAGGCGGATTTTCTCGCCGACGAGCGTGGTTTCGGCGGCGGCATCCGCGGCGGCGGCGCTCAGGTCTTCGAGCACCACCACGAACTCGTCGCCGCCGAGGCGGGCCACGGTGTCGCCCTCGCGGATGCAAGCGGTCAGACGCCGCGCGACCTGCTCCAGCAAGTGGTCGCCCATGTCGTGGCCGAGGGTGTCGTTGAGGTTCTTGAAATTGTCGAGGTCGATGAACAGCAGGGCGCCGCGTCCCTGGTTGCGGGCGCAGGACAGCAGCGCATGCTGCAAGCGGTCGTGCAGCAGGCGCCGGTTCGGCAACTGGGTCAGCGGATCGAAGAAGGCGAGCTGGCGAATCTCTTCTTCCGCCTCCTTGCGCCGGGTGATGTCGGTCATCGTCGCGACGTAGTGCGTGACCTCGCCGCCGTCGCCCTTGACGGCGGTGATGGTCAGCCATTCCGGATACAGCTCGCCGTTCTTGCGCCGATTCCAGATCTCGCCCTGCCAGGTGCCGCTGTTGCCGATGGCGGCCCACATCGCCGCGTAATAGGCGGCGTCGTGACGGCCCGACTTCAGCAGGCGCGACGTGCGGCCGACGGCCTCTTCGGCGCTGTAGCCGGTGATTGCGGTGAAGGCGCGGTTGACGCGCTGGATGACGCCGCCGGCGTCGGTGACGACCATGCCTTCCTGCGCCTCGAAGGCGGTGGCGGCGATGTGCAGGTAGGACTCGGCGAGCTTGCGTTCGGTGATGTTCTCGGTGATGCCCATCAGGCGGCTGACTTTGCCGGTTTCGTCCTTGATCGGGACGAAGCAGGACTTGAAGATCAGGTCGTCGCCGCCGCTGGCCTTGAATTCGAAATGGCTGGTCTCGCCGTCATAGGCCTTGACGAGCAATGCGCGGATGCGTTCCCGGTCTTCGCTGCCGACGGCATCCAGATAGGGCAGCCCCTGCACCTGGGCTTCCGTGGCGACGCCCATCATGAGCAGGCCCGACTTGTTCATCGACGCGATGCGGCCGTTGAGGTCGATCTCGTGTATGCACAGCGGCGAGTTCTCGATCAGCGAGCGCAGGCGCGTCTCGCTTTCGCGCAGTGCCGCCTCGGTGCGCATGTGGGCGGTGATGTCGCGGCTGATGCCGAAAATGCCGACGACCGCCTTGCCTTCGTCGTCGAACAGCGGCCACTTGTTGGTGCTGACCCAGCCCGGCCTGCCGTCGGCGTCGTAATACGGATCGACCTTGTTCAGCAGCGGCGTGCCGTCGCGGAAAATGGGCAGCTCTTCCGCGCTGTAGACCTGCGCCGTGTCTGCGGGAAAGACGTCGAGATCGTGCTTGCCGATGAGGTCGCGCCAACTGGCGCGGCCGGTGATGGCGGCCAGCGTCTGGCTGCAGAAGCGGAAGCGGCTGTCGCGGTCCTTGAAGTAGATGAAGTCGGAAGTGTTCTCCAGGAAGGAAACGAAATCCCGGTTCAAGTCGTGGAGTTCGCGTTCCGCCTGCTTGCTGCGCGTGATGTCCTCCTTGATGGCGACGAAGTGGGTGATGGCGCCGGACTCGTCGCTGATCGGCGAGATCGAGGCGCGTTCCCAGAACAATTCGCCGTTCTTCTTGCGGTTGAGGAGTTCGCCCGTCCACTGCTCGCCGCCGAGGATCGACGTCCAGAGTTGGCGATAGGTCTCGATCGGCGTGCTTTCCGACTGGAACAGGCGCGGGTTCTGCCCGACGATTTCCGCATTGGCGTAGCCGGTGATTTCAGAGCACTTCGGATTGGCGAATTCGATGATGCCTTCGCGGTCGGTGACGAGGATCGACATCGGACTGCTGGCGACCGCGCGTTCCAGCTTGCGCAGCCGCGCGTTCGTGGTGCGCCGTTCCGCCACTTCGCGCTGCAGCTTGCGGTTGGATTCGAACAGCGCATCGGCATTACGGCCGAGTTTGCTGTAGAGGCGGTCCATGGCTTCGAGCAGGACGGCGACGGTGCGCTCGCTGCTCGGCGCCGCGGCGACCGTGACCGGCAGGGCGTCGCGCTCCTCCGCCTTGCGCACTTCTTCGCCGAGGCGCCGGTCCATGCCGAGGATGTGCAGGATCAGCCACTTGGTCAGGAAAGACAGGATGTGTCCGGTGACCGCGCGCGGCTCCTTTGCGGCGCTGGCGCGGGCGGCGGCCACGCGCTCGACGAATTCCCGGTGCGCGCGCACGTGGGCGGCCGCGTGCTCCGCGGCGACCCGCTTCTCGGCCATCAGCGCTTCCTCGGTGCGGAAGTGGTAGGTCGTGTAATCGAGCAGTTCGTCGAAGACGCCGAGCAGGTCGACGTCCGTCGCATGGCGGGCATGATGCTGCGCCAGGCGATTGAGGATTTCGATCAGCTTGCGGTGCTGGGCGTCGAGTTCGCCGAGGCCGATAGCGAAGCCGTCGCTCCAGAGAAACACATCCGCTGTTCGAGTCATCGCCCAATACTAAACCATACGGCGAAAGTTATATCTCCCGGCGTGTGGCCGCCAGGGCAATCGCACACGCAGATGTCTTAAACCCTGAAAGAAAGTCGTTTACGGACAAGGCGTTATGACAGGAGCTTGTGCACCCTGATGAATTCAGGTTTACTCTCGATTTTTGTCGGGAGTGGCGATGACGCTGAACG
>JACRPB010000206.1 GCA_016214175.1 Rhodocyclales bacterium | reverse complement strand
CTGCCGCATTTCGTCGCGCTCGCCGACATCCTCGAATCCTCGGACCTGGTGGCGACCGTCCCCGAGGCTTTCGCGATCCGCAGCCTCAAGCACTTCGATCTGCGCTACGTGCCGCATCCGTTCGATCTGCCGCCGATCGACATCGGCCTGTTCTGGCACGCCAAATATCACCGCGATCCGGCCAACCAATGGCTGCGTGAATTGATCGCCGCGCACTTTCGCCGCGGCGAAGCGCCGGGCGCCGCGCCGAGCCCCTAGCCGCCGCTCAAGGCGGCTGTCGTCGCCGCCCGCGCCGCGCTCAGAAGACCGCGACGCCCATCAGTTGCAACGCGCGGTTCAACTGGCCGACGGCGTTTTCCAGCATGGACACGGCTTCCTTGTGGTTGCCGTCGCGGGCGAGGTCGGCGGCGCGGGCGCGCAAGGCCCGGCCGTCGCGCAGGCAGCCGTCGATCAGCGCGTGGCGATCCCCGGCGGCGCGGCCGTCGTCGAGCATCATCGTCACCAGCAGGCTGGTGCTCTGAAAGCGCTTGCTGTCGTATTCGTACTCCTCCTGCGGCGCGGCGAAGGCGAGGCTCAGCGTCACGGTTTGTCCGGCGCGCAAGGTGCTGAGCGATTCGATGGCGTCGCGATAGGCTTCCGTCATTTTGCGATTCGCCTCATGCCAGCGCCCGGCGGTGGCCAGGCGGCTGCCGTCGGCCTGCAAGCCGCTGATGCGGCCGACCACCGCCAGCGCTGCGGCGCTGCCCTGGCGCGCCATGTCCTCCAGCGCCGCGCGATAAGTGGCGACCTGCTCGGCAAGCGCCGGGAACGCCGCCTGCAATGCGCCGCCGCTTTGCGCTTCGCGCTGGCGGGCCGGCTTGCCGGCGGCCTTGATCGCCGTGCGCAGGGCGGCGTCGAGCGCTAGTCCGGCATCGTCGAGACGGCCGGCCGCCAGCGCCGCGCGCGCGTCGGTGAGCGCGCTCCCGGCGCTCGGCAGGGCGGCCGCGGTTTCGCCCGCGGCGTCGGTGCCGCGCGCCGCCGGTGCCGCCAGCAGCGATTCGACGAGGCGGATCTTCTGCTCCATCAGTTGCCGGCGTTCGGCGTCGCCAGGGGTCGGCTGCGCCGCGGCCACGGCGGCAAAGAGCGTCAGCGTCAGCAGTTGCAAGGCGAAGCCGCGTGCCACGTTCTTCCTCTCTGCGGCTGCCGGCCTTCGCTTTGCGCCAAAGGCGCGGAGAACCGGACCGCGTCTCGAATTCGCCGCTCAGTCCGGCGGCTTGTCGTCCGGTCCCGGCGCTTGCCGGCGCTGGCGTTTGACCCGATACATCGCCCGGTCGGCGGCATCGATCAGATCCTCGAAGCTACCGCCGTCGTCGGGATAGAGGGCGAAGCCGAAGCTGGCGCCGATGCTCAGATCGTCGCGGCAGGGTTGGGCGCGAATGGGAAAGATGTCGAGGAGCTTTTGCGCCACGCGCTGCGCATCCTCGGCGTTTTCGGCGCGCTCGACGAGGGCGACGAACTCGTCGCCGCCGAAGCGGGCCACCGTGTCGTCGCGGCGCAGGGCGCCGCTCAGTTGCGCGGCGACGTCGCACAGCACGCGGTCGCCGACCTTGTGGCCGAGTTGGTCGTTCACCGGCTTGAAGTTGTCGAGGTCGATGAAAAGAACGGCCAGGCGACTATCTTCGCGCGCGCAACGTTCGATGCTGTGCTGGACGCGTGCCCCGAACAACAGGCGGTTGGGCAGGCCGGTCAGCGCGTCGTGGTGGGCGAGGTGCATCAGGTGGGCCTGCGAGGTGCGCGCGCTGACGACGTCGTCGAAGACGCCGACCATGCGCACGATTGCGCCGGCGGCGTCGCGGATGGTGGTGATCGACAGCCACACCGGAAAAATCTCCCCGTTCTTGCGGCGGTTGACGATCTCGCCCTGCCAATTGCCCTGGCTTTGTACCGCCCGCCAGATCGCGGCGTAGAACGCGTCGTCGTGGAAGCCCGAGCGCAGCAGGTTCGAGGCCGCGCCGACGGCTTCCGCCGCGGAATAGCCGCTGATGCGCGAGAACGCCGGGTTGATCGCTTCGATGCGGCCGAGGGCGTCGGTGATCATGATCGCTTCCGCCGCGTGCTCGAACACGACGGCCGAGACGCGCAGGCTTTCTTCGGCACGACGGCGTTCAGTAATGTCGAACAAGGCGCCGATGTAGCCGAGGAAACCGTGGCCGCCGTCGAAGAACGGGTGGCCGATGTGATGGATCCAGCACCAGGCGCCCGAGGCATCGGCGACGCGGTATTCGGCGGCGAACGGCAAGCGGGCGGCGAAGTTGTGCTGCCAGGCGCGCAGGAAGGCCGGGCGGTCGTCCGCGTGCATGGCCGCCAGCCAGCCGTCGCCGACGGCCGTCTGCTGCTGCATGCCGGTCAGCGACAGCCAGGTGCGGTTGAACCAGTCGAAGCGGCCGTGGCGGTCGGCGCGGCAGATCGGCGTCGGAAAATCGTCGAGCAGCGTCAGGTAGTAATCGCGGACCTCGGCGATGCGTTCGTGGTGTTCGGTCAGCAGATCGACGAGGCGGCGAAAGGCTTTCAGCACGGGAGCGACCGCCGGCGGCGGCACCGCGGAGGCGACGCTGACGAAGCAGCAGCGGTCCTCGTCGAGCAGGTCGGCCAGCATGCAATGGGCGATCTCGGCGAGCGCGGCCGACGAATGTTCGCGCGGGTCGGCGGCCATTTGCCGCCGGAGGCCGTCGAGCGCATGCATCGATTCCTCGTGATGCCGGATGTGGGTGTCGAGCAAGGCCACCGACACGCCGAGGCGGCGCAGCAACTCCTCCTCGAAGACGAAGTGCTCGCGCAGGGCGTCCTGGAAGCGGTCGAACAGGGGCGTGCGTCCGCTGCCGAAGTGCTCCACGTCGGCGGCGAATCCGTTCAGCAACTCGACGAGCTTGCGGTGCTGCGCGTCGATCTCGGCATGCCCGATATCGAACGAGGCGTTCCAGTCGATCAGCGGCGACCGGCTATGCGTCATGCCGCACCGCCGTTCGGGGCCGCGGCGACGCGCCTCAGTAAGGTCTTGCCTGCCGCGCACATGGCGTGTCGCGCATGCGCTACTGCCGCGTCGCCTGTGCCAACTCGCGCAAGGCGTCGGCGGTGCGTTGCAGCACTGGGCACATCGCCCGCTGCTTGGAGGCGATCTGCGCCACTTTCTCGTGCAGGCCGGTGACGCGGCCGACGAAGTCTTGCAGGGCGTCGGTGTTCGAATTGACGTCGTGATCGGCAGCGTTCATGGTGATCCCCAGTGATGTGTCGCTTTTCTATTGCAATAGCCATACCAAGCGCCCGGCTACTTTGCCGCGTCGCGGGCGCGAAACAACGCCCAGCGCGTCGGACAGAAGCAGAGGAAACCGCGGAACGACGGCGTGCAATAGCCGCAGTGCTCGGCACTGGCCGTCGGCTCGACGAATCCGGCGGTGTTGCCGACCTGCCGGACCACCGCGCAGACGGGCCGTCCCAGGCAGGTGCCGGACTTGATGCAGGAACGGTCTGAACCACAGGATACGGTGAGGGCGACTGCCCATTTGAGATCTTCGTGTTCTATTTCGTCCGGTGCTAGCGGCATACGCCCTCCTGGGCGTCGACTTGCAAGTTGCATACCACGGCGTAGCGGCGAGCGCGTCGCCAAGCAGGCGCGCCCGCCGCTACGGCGTTCGCCGCTCGGCGCAAGCGAACGCGATTCCCGAATCCTGGAGTGCGGCGGCCGGAATTTTCCGGCAATGGGAATCAGGACTTCTTGAAATCGTCGTGGCAGGACTTGCAGGTGCGCGTCATCGCGTCGAGCGGGGCCTTGAGCGCCGCGGCCTCGCCGCCGCGAGCGAATTGGCGCAGGCGCGCGGCGTCGGCCTGGAACTTTTCGACGAGGCCGCGGAATTTCGCTTCGTCGCGCCAGATCGCCGCCAGCGCCTTGGTGTCGCCCTCTAGGGAACCGACGCCGAAGCCTTCGGCGGCATTCTTGCTTAATGCATCGAGCCAGGCGGCGTTGCGTTCGATCTCGTCGCGGGCAAGGGGCAGGCTGCCCTTTGCCGCTTGCGACAGGCGGTCGTAGTGCCACTTGATCATCACCATCACGGCCTTGCGGTAGCGGATCGCGTCTTCGGCCCGCACGGTCTGGGCCGTGGCCGCAAGCGCGTGACACCACACCAGGAAAGCGACGGCAATGACTTTTGCGACATTCATCTCAGACAATTCCCGCATTCAAGAACCGCGTTCGCCGGGCGTTTGCCCGGCCCCCGTCCTGCGCCGCGCACGCGGCTGCCTGCTGGCGGCGCTGCTGGCGTGTGGCACCGCCGGCGTCGCCGCCGCCGAGGCCTGGCAGCCCTGCGATGCCTGCCACGGCGCCAACGGCGTCGCCGGCCAGGCGGGGACGCCGCACCTCAACGGCCAACTGCCGGCCTTCCTCGGCGAGGCGATGCGCGCTTATGCCGACGGCAGCCGCCCCACGTCCGTGGCGCAGCACAAAACGTTCCCTGCCGACGCCGTGGCGGCCATGGCGCAGTTCTACGGCGCCCAGACCAACGCGCAGCGACCCCGCCAGCACACCGATGCGGCCCGCGTTGGCCGCGGTGAAAAGATCTACGGCAACCGCTGCGTCGATTGCCATGGCGACAGCGGCCGCGAATCCGACAAGGACGCGCCGCTGGTGGCGGCGCAGGACAAGGAATTCCTGGCGGCGCAGACGTTGCTGTTCAAGTCGGGCGTGCGCAAGTTCCCGTTCCTGATGGACGACGCCTATCGCGGCCTCGCCGACGACGATCTGACGGCCGTCGCCGAATACTTCGCGGCCCAGGAGCAGTTCGCGCCGGCCGGGAAAAAGAAGCGGCGCCGATAGGCTAGCGTTGCGGCGCCGGCGCGCCCGCCTGCGGCACGCTATGGCAGCGCGCGCAGGAAAGGAAGGTGACGAAGGCGACGCGGTCGTGGCACATGCCGCAATACTGACCGCGGAAGATGTCGGCCATGGCGATGCGCGCGGCGCCAGCGCGCGCCTCGAAGGGCTGGGGGTGGCAGTTGCTGCAATCGAGCCACTGCGTGTGGGCGTTGTGGGGAAAGCGGACGTAGGGCATCTCCTTGGTGTTCTTCATGACGATGTCCAGGTCGAGCGCCCCCATCGCGGCCTCCGGCGCCAGACCGGCGCGCGGCTGGATCAGGCGTTCCCTCAGCGCGCGCATCCAGTCGGGGAAGCCGTTCGCGTCGCGCGGCAAGCCCGCCACGGCCGCGTCGTGGCGTTGCAGGTGCACCAGGTCGGGGTTGCTCGGATCGTAGAAACTGTCCTCGCCCAGCGCCGCCCGCGCCGGACTGACGCTGTTCGGCTGCGGCTGGGCCGCCGGTGCTGCGGGCGCGGGCTGCGGATAGGCGCGCAGGAAGGCGAGTGAGGGTTCGGCGGCGCCGGCGCCGAGGCAGGGCAGGGCCAGCAGGGCCAGACAGGCCCAGCGGCGCAGCGCAGCCATCACTTGGGCCGCAAGTGGGCGACGCCGCCGAAGCTGCCGATCCAGAGGTCGCCGGCCGGGCTGGTCGCCATGGCGAACACGTTGTTGGCGTAGAGCCCGTCGGCCACCGTCATCGGCTTCGAGAATCTGCCGTTCTGCCAGGTGACGAGGCCGTTGTTGGTGCCGACCCAGAGTTTCCCCTTGTCGTCGTGGTGCAGCATGAACACGTGGTTGCCCGGCAGTCCTTCCGCCGTCGTGTAGCTGGTCCACTGCTTGCCGTCGTAGCGCGACAGGCCGCCGCCCCAGGTGCCGGCCCAGACGTGGCCTTCGCGGTCGACCTGGAGCGAAATAACGTAGTTCGGGTTGTAGGCGACTTCGACGCCGGACAGGCCCATTTCCTCCTTCTGCTTGGCATGGTGCATGGAGGCGCGGCTCGGATCGTTCTTGAAGGCGATGGCGTGCTTGACCTTCTCGTAGGGCGCGCCGAGGCCGCGGGCGTGATTCCAGTTCTCCCACTTGCCGCGGGCAAAGCGCGCCATGCCGCCTTCGGTGGCGAGCCAGATGTCGCCGTTCTTGCCTTCGGCGAGGCCATAGACCCAGTCGTTGGGCAGGCCGCCCTTGGTGTTCTCGACGGTGTACAGCTCCCACTTGCTGCGGTCGTCTAGCTTGCCGCCGCGGATGCGGTTGGCGCCCGACCAGGTGGCGATCCAGACGTCGCCGTTGGCGGCGGTGAGCACGCCATAGACGAAGGCGTCGCCGAGGCCTTCGGGGATGTTGTAGGTCTTCCACTTGCCGCTGGCCTCGTCGAGCAGCGAGAGGCCGCCGCCGTAGGTGCCGACGGCAAGCTTGCCGTTGATGCGGCCGGCGTAGAAGACGCCGTTCGAGAGCAGGCCGCTCTTGACGTCGAACAGCTTGTAGCTGTCGTCGCGCGTGTCGTAGCGGACGACACCGCCCGAGGTGCCGACCCAGACCAGCTTGCCGTCGACGAAAATCGACTTGACGTTCTTGTTGCCGACGCGGAAATGGGTGAACTTCGCCGCCGGGTCCACCGTGACCTTGCCTTCGCGCTGCGGTGGCGGCGGCGTCACGCCCGGCGGCAGGGCGTGCGGCGCCTGAGCCAGAACGAGGGCGGAACACAGCGCGCCGGCAACGGCCGCCAGCTTGCGGGAGAGACTGCGGGGATCGATGGTCACTGCGCTTACCTCGTTTGCGGTTCGACGCCGATGCGGACCACACCCTTCTTGGTGCCGGCCCAGACATCGCCGTTGGGGGCGACAGCCACGGCATAGACGTGGTTGTCGAGTAGACCGTCCTGACGGCCGAAGTTCTTCCAGGTCTTGCCGTCGTAGCGCGAGACGCCGTTGTCGGTGCCGAACCAGAACACGCCGTTGGCATCGCGGGCGATGGCATAGACGATGTTGCCGGCGAGACCGTCCTGGGTCGTCAGGTTGCGCCAGGCCTTGCCGTCCCAGCGGCCGACGCCGCCGCCCCAGGTGCCGGCCCAGATGCTCTTGTCGGGCGCCGCCAGGATCGAGAATACGTAGTTCGGGTTGTAGGACTCCATGCCGGCGACCTCGGTCGTCAGGTCGTGGCGCGAGCGCGTGCCGAGGCCGGTGTTGGCGCTCGCCGGCAGCCCGGCGACGTTGGCGGCGCCGAGGCCGTCCTTGTGGCTCCACGACTGCCAGCGCTTGCCGTCGTAGACCGAGACGCCGCCTTCGGTGCCGAACCAGACGCGGCCGTCGGCGTCCACCGCGAGGCCATAGACCCACTCGTTGATGAGTTCCTTGACGTAGGTCTTGAACTTGCCGGTCTTGACGTTGAACTGGTTGGCGCCGGCCCAGGTGCCGATCCAGAGGTTGCCGTCGCGGTCGTTCACGAAGGCGTAGATCCAGTAGTCGGCCAGCCCGTGCATCGGGAAGTAGGTCTTCCACTTGCCGTCCTTGAGGCGCGAGGCGCCGCCGGCGTTGGTGCCGAACCACTTGTAGCCCTGGCTGTCGATGCCGACGGCGAAGACGTACTCGTTGGCCAGCCCGTGCTCGCGCGTATAGGTGTTGCGCGGCTTGCGCGTCTTGAGGTCGATTTCCATGACGCCGACCGAGGTGCCGACCCAGAGGGCGTTGGCCGCGGCATCGACGGTGAGCGCGCGCGCGTAGACGTTGTTGCCGACCTCGAAGGAGTCGAGGACCTTTTCGCCGCCGCCGGGCGCGGCGGCGGCCAGGGCCGGCAGGAGGAACAGCAGGGCGGTGAGGAGTTTCGATCTCATGGGCGTCAGCGCAAGGTGCGGGTGTATTGGATCACGTCCAGGAGTTCCTGGTCGTTGAGGCGGCCGAAGAAGGGCGGCTTGGTGCGCTTGCCCATCTTCAGCGACTGCATGATGACGACGTCGGGCTGGTTCATGCCCTCGCGCATCGCCAGATTCGGCGTGTCGGGCATGAGCGGGATGCCGGTAATGCCGTGACAGGAGGCGCAGTGCAGGTTGTAGAGGCGCTGGCCGCGCCCGAGGTCGACGGCAAAGGCCGCCGTTGCGGCGGCGAACAGCAGCAGGGCGGATGCGCTACGGATGGCGAGGTTCATGGTTCGGTACTCCTTCTGTTGCGGCGCCCCTGGCGGATGCCACGCGCGGTGCGGATTTTTTCGGCCCATTGCTCGGACGCCTTGACGTCCTTGGCGAAGCCCAGTTCGCCGTTGCGGTAGGCGACGACAAGTTTCTCCATGGCCGCCAGATAGCCGTTGTCGGCGGAACTGCGGATCCAGCGCGCGGCCTCGACGCCCTTGCGCTCGCTGTCGGCGAGGTCGAGCCCGCCGGCGATGTAGGCGAGGGCGAGTTCGTTGATCGCGAGCTTGTGCCCCTGCTCGGCGGCGAGAAGAATCCACTTGCGCGCCTCCGCCGGGTTTTTCGGCACGCCTTGGCCGGCGGCGAGCAGGGTGCCGAGGCCGAACTGGCCGTCGGCATTGCCCTGCGCCGCCGACTTGCGGAAGTACTCGACGGCTTCCTCGCTCGAATCGGACTGGTCGAGAATTTCGGCGATGGCGGCCTGCGCCTGGGCATGGCCGGCATCGGCGGCCCGCCGCAACAGCGGCATCGCGGCAATCAGGTCGCCGACGGCATAGCGTTTGGCGCCGGCGGCGTAATCCTCGGCGGCGCCGGCGCGGGCGAGCCCGGCAGCGAGCGGGCCGAGAGCGGCAAGGACTGCGGTAGCGGCGAAAATCTGGCGAAGCGACTTCATCGTTGGGGGTCCCCTTTCTACTTTCTATTGAGCGCGCCCTGGGGTGATTCCCAGCGTGCTGAATTCTTCGAGTTTCCGGTACAGGCTGGACAGCCCGATTTCCAGTCGTTGCGCCGCCTGGCGGCGGTCGCCGTTGCATTCCTCGATGGCGCGGAAGATCACTTCGGCCTCGATGCGGCGCATCTGGTCGCGCAGGCTGCCGCCGGGAATGCGCACGCTGCCGTTGCCGTCGCCGGCGGCCGGCGTCTGGCGCGCGATGTCGGGCGGCAGGTCGGAGAGCGTGATGCGCCCGCCGTCGGCGAGGATGTAGGCGCGGTTGATGACGTTTTCGAGTTCGCGCACGTTGCCCGGCCACGGGTATTCGGCGAGGATTTCCTCGGCCACCGGATCGAGGCCCAGCGGCACTTTGCCGGCACCGGCGATGTTCTGCATGACGTAGCGGATCAGGCGCGGAATGTCCTCCTGGCGTTCGCGCAGCGGCGGGATGGCGATGCAGAACTTGGAAAGGCGAAAGTAGAGATCCTCGCGGAAGGTGCCCTGTTTGACCATGTCGAGCAGGTCGCGGTTGGTGGCGGCGACGATGCGCGTGTCGATGCGCCGCGCCAGTTCGCCGCCGACCGGGCGCACCGCCTTGTCCTCGATGACGTGGAGGATCTTCGCCTGCATGTGCAGCGGCATCTCGCCGATCTCGTCGAGAAACAGGGTGCCGCGGTCGGCCTGGGTGAACAGGCCCTTGCGCGCGCGGTCGGCGCCCGAAAATGCGCCCTTGGTGTGGCCGAAGAGTTCGCTTTCGAGCAGGTTCTCCGGGATGGCGCTGCAATTGATCGGGATGAAGGGCGCTTCCGAACGCGGGCTTTGCTCGTGAATCGAGCGGGCGACGACGCCCTTGCCGGTGCCGCTCTCGCCGGTGATCAGCACCGTGCTGTCGGTGACGGCGACGCGGGCGACGAGGCGCTCGACCTCGGCCATTTTCGGCGCGTCGAAGCGGAAGACGCCTTGCTCGCCGCCGACCAGCCGGCGCAGGGCGCGGTTCTCGGCCTTCAGCCCGCGCAACGCGTCGATGTTGCCGAGGCGGTGCAGCAAGTCCTCGTTGTTGACCGGCTTCACCATGTAGTCGGTGGCGCCCGCGCGCAAGGCTTCGACCGCGGTTTCCATCGAAGCGAAGGCGGTGACCATGATGAACTGCGTGTCGATGCCGGCCGCGCGCATGCTGCGCACCAGTTCGACGCCGTCGCCGTCGGGCATGCGGATGTCGCACAGCGCGACATCCACGTCGCCGCGCACCAGTTTCGCGGCGGCGTCGCGCACGCATTCGGCGGTATCCGCGGTGTAGCCGGCGCGCGTCACGGCGCTCAGCAGTATCTGGCGCAGCGCCGCCTCGTCGTCGATGATCAGGACGTGCATGAATCTCCCCCTCCGGTTCTTTCTTGTGGCGCGCCGCCGAGCAAGGGCAGCGGTAGCGTGATGGTCACCGTCGTGCCCTCGCCGCTGCGCGACGCGATGGCGATGTCGCCGCCGGCAGCGCAAATCAGCGAACGGCACAGCGCCAGGCCGAGTCCGGAGCCCCGCCCCGGCGACTTGGTCGTGAAGTGCTCGACGAAGACCTGATCGATGTGCTCCGGTGCAATGCCGCAGCCGTTGTCGCTGACCACGAGCCTGACCGTGTCGGCGTGCAGTGCGGTGCTGATGACGATGCGCGGCGGCGTGTCCGTGCAGTGTTCGAGGGCGTCGGCAGCATTGATCAGCAGGTTCATCAGCACCTGCACCAGGTGATCGGCGACCGCATGCACGGCGGGCAGCTTGTGGTCGAGGTGCTGCACCAGTTCCAGACGCCGGAAGCGGCGGTCGAAAGAGACGAAATTGCAGGTGCTGCGCACCAGACCGTTGATGTCGATGAGCTCCGGCTCCTGCGACTGCGGCACCGAGAACTCGCCGATCTGGCGCGTGATCTGCATGACGCGCTGGGCCTGCTCCATCACCAGTTCGGGGTGGCAGACGGCGCCCTCCCTGGCGCAGCCGCGCGCGCCTTCCTCGGCGACCATGGCCTGGGCGATGCCGACGATGGCCGAGAGCGGATTGTTGATTTCGTGCGCCACCGCCGCCGACAGCGAACCGATGGCGGCCATTTTCTCCTTGTGGAACTGCTGCTGGCGGCCGAGTTCGATCTGGGTTTCGCGCTTGCGCAACGCGTCCTGCATGTTGTTGACGGCGACGATGAGGTCGCCCAGCTCGTCGTGACGGGTCACCGGCAGCGGCGCGCCGCGGTAGCCGCGCACGATCTGCGTCGCGCGCTCCTGGGCGCGCAGGATGTCGGCGGTGAGGCGGCGGAAGAAGATCATCATCAGGGCGGATAGCGAACCGAGGCCGACGACGACGAACACGATCCATTCGACGGTGAGGCGGTTGTGCGTGTTCTGATAATCCTCGAGCAGCCACTGTTTGCGGGCGCGGATGTCTGCCGCGGATGTCGGCGACGATCGCCCGGTTCGGCCGCTCCAGCAGTTGCCCCGTGCTCTTGCTCAGCAGCGCCGCGTCGTCGGCGATGGTCGAATAGTGCTGTTCGAGTTTGCTCAGGCCGGTGAGCACGGCCTCGATCTCCAGCACCAGGATTTTCGAGGAGACGTCGACGTTGGGCGAAAAGTAGTTCTCGTTGACGGTCAGGATGGCGCGCGCGACCAGGATATTGAGGGCGACCAGACGCTCTTCGCGCTGGTGGATTTCGTTGAGCAGTTGCACCGAATCGATCAGCGAGGCGCGTTCATAGGTGACGACGACCGAAACCAGGACAAAATAGACGCCCATCGCGGCCAGCGTCAGCAATCCCTTGAAGGAAAGGGAAGCTTTGGAGCGCCGCGGGACGGACGACGGCACGGCGGGCCCACTTTCGAGGCCTGCTTTTTGCTCTATGTCGTCCGGCATAGTTGCTAATTCCTGGGTTGGGGCCATCATAGTGCCTGAATCGCTACGGAGACGATAGGAAGGATCCTCATCGATGTTTCAGTTTCTCTTCTTCACCGGTCTGTTGGCGTTTGCGTTACCAGCCGCTGCCGATTCCCTGGGCGACGGACTGCAGGCTTATGAGGCAGGCCGTTACGGGCAGGCAATCCAGTTGCTGACTCCACTCGCGAACCAAAGCAATTCCCAAGCCCAATTTCGTCTCGGCATGATGCATTATCACGGCCAGGGCGTTCCCGAAGACGAGAAACTGGCGGTCTACTGGCTGCGCAAGGCCGCCGCGCAGGGACACACCGAGGCGATGTTCGAACTGGGCAACGCCTTTCTGCTCGGACACGAGGCGGCCAAACTGGTGCCCGATCCCGACCGCGAGGCGGCGCTCTGGTACTTCCAGGCGGCGAGCGCCGGCCACGCCGAAGCGCAATACCATCTGGGCCTGCTCTTTCTCGCCGGCAAGGGCGTCATCGAGAGCCGTAAAGAGGCGCTGAGCTGGTTCCGCAAGGCCGCCGCCCAAGACCACGGCGAGGCGAAGCGGGCCATCGGCCGCGTCGCCGCGGGCAAGTAGCGCGCATCTCGGCGTCAATCAATCGAGCCCGACGCGGGCGGCGATGTCGGCCTGTACTGTCGGTTCTGCCCAGGGGCGGGCACCGACCCAGGCGGCGCGAATGAGGCCGGCACGATCGACGAGGTAGGTCGTCGGCAATCCCGGCAGGCCCAAGGCCGCCGCCGACCACTGCCGGTCGGTGTCGATCAGCACCGTGAAGCCAGGCGTCGTGCGCCGCAGATATTCCCTGACCAGGTTGCGATCGGCATCGACGCTGATCGCCAGCACTTGCAGGCCCTTGGGGGCGAGGCTGCGCCGCAGCGCATCGAGATCGGCCATTTCCGCGCGGCAGGGCGGACACCAGGTCGCCCAGAAGTTGATCAGCAGCGGCCGACCGGCGTATTCGCGAGACTCGTGCAGGGTGCCGTCGGGCGCCGGCAGGGCGAAGGCGGGAAAGGGCGCGCCTTGGCCGGGCGGCTCCGGCGCGCGGCCGCAGGCGAGCAGCGCGAGCGCCGCGAAGCCGCCGCCGATGGCGCGTCGGCGCGCCGGCGACCGCAATGCACATCCGGTTGGAATTTTTCCCACGCTTGGCGATACCGATTCTCTAAATCGAGAACGATAGCCTGTTTGGAGACATCGGGTTCATTTCTGTGCCGATCGCGACTCGGCGTCGGCAATGCTGTTGCGGATGCGGGCCGCGACGGCGGACTCGGCCGGGACCACCGCCAGCACCTGGCGCCAGGCGCGCACGGCGCCGGCGTAGTCCTGGCGCTCGAAGGCCGCCGAGCCCGCCAGCGCCAGCGCCTTGACGTTGCGCGGATCGGCCGCCAGGGCGCGCTGGATGACCTTCTCCGGCTCGCCCTGCAAGCGGCGCCCCTGGGCCATCGCCAGCGTGTCGGCGTAGTCCGCGAGCAAGGCCGCGTCCTCGGGCAGCAGGCTGGTTGCGCGGCCATAGGCGGCGGCGGCCTCCGGGAAACGGCCGAGCGTGCCGTAGGAGCGCGCGAGCATCAGCCAGCCTTCGCCGTCGGCCGGATTGTTTTGCAGGCGTTCGGCGAGGCGTTCGACCATGGCCTGGATCTGCTGCGGCGACACCGCGTGGGCGTTCTGCTGCGAGCCACCGGGGCGCGCGGGCGGCTGCATCACCGCCGGCGTGCCGAGGAGCAGGTAGAGCCCGGCGGCGAGGGCGACGACGGCGCTGCCGAGCGCGGCGGCGAGCCACAGCGGGCGCTTCGCGGTCGCGGCGACGGCCGTCGCCGGGCGGCCGTCTTCGAGGACGCGGCGTTCGATTTCGGCGCGCTCGGTCGCGTACTGTCCCGGATCGAGCGTCCCGGCGCGCGCCTCGGCCTCTAGCTCGCCGAGCTGCTCGCGCAGCACGTGCAGGCTGAGGGCCGCGGACTCGGCGTCGCCGGCAGGGACGGAGGTTTTCAGCAACGGCACCAGCACGGCCGCGAGGGCGACGAGGACGAGCAGGGCGGCGGCGATCAGGAAGGCGGTCATGGCCGGCTCCCCTGGCCCAGCGCCACGGTGGCGGTGGCGGCCTGGCGTTCGGCCAGGCGGTAGCGGCGGTCGCTGGCGGCGACGAGGCCGCCCAGCGCCATCAGCAGGCAGCCGATCCAGACCCAGGCGATGAGCGGCTTGTGCTGGACGCGGACGATCCAGGTCTGCGCGTCCAGCGGCTCGCCGAGCGAGACGTAGAGGTCGCGGAACAGCCCGGCGTCGATGGCCGCTTCGGTCATCGGCATGCGCTGGACGCGATAGACGCGCTTTTCCGGCGCCATGGTCGTCAGCACGTGGCCGTCGCGGCTGACTTCGAGGTGGGCGCGGGCGGCGACGTAGTTCGGTCCGCGGACTTCCTCGATGTCGAGCATTCTGAAGCTGTAGCCGGCGACGGCCGTCGTGTCGCCGGCCGCCATGCGCACTTCGTTCGCGCTTTCGTAGCCCTTGACCAGGGTCACGCCGAGGATGAAAACGCCGATGCCGACATGGGCCAGCGCCATGCCCCAGTGGGCGCGCGGCACGGCGGCCAGCCTTGCCCCCAGGCTGCCGCCGCCGCGCAGGCGCGCGGCGAGATGGGCGGCGCTGGCGGCGATGGCCCAGCCGCCGAGCAGCAATCCGAGGACGACGAACGGCGACCAGCGGCCGAACACGAAAGGAGCGGCGGTCGCCGGCGCGAGCACGGCCAGCGCCGTCCATTTGAGCCGCGCCGCCAGGTCGGCCGGCCGCGCGCGCTTCCAGCGCGCGTAGGGCCCGGCGCCCAGCAGCAGGATCACCGGCACCATCAGCGGCACGAACACGGCCTCGAAGTAGGGCGGACCGACGGATATCTTGCCCAGACCCAGGGCGTCGAGGAAGAGTGGATACAAGGTGCCGAGCAGCACGGCGCCGGCGGCGACGACCAGCAGGATGTTGTTCATCAGCAGCAGGGATTCGCGCGACAACAGCGCGAAACTGCCGCCGCGGCCGACCTTGGGCGCGCGCCAGGCGAACAGCGCGAGCGAGGCGCCGATGGTCAGCGCCAGGAAGGCGAGCACGAAGATGCCGCGCTTGGGGTCGGTGGCGAAGGCATGCACCGAGGTCAGCACGCCGGAGCGGACGAGAAACGTGCCCATCAGCGAAAGCGAGAAGGCGAGGATGGCCAGCAGTACCGTCCAGTTCTTGAAGCAGCCGCGTTTCTCGGTGACCGCCAACGAGTGCATCAGCGCCGTGCCGACCAGCCAGGGCATGAAGGAGGCGTTCTCGACCGGATCCCAGAACCACCAGCCGCCCCAGCCGAGTTCGTAGTAGGCCCACCAGGAGCCGAGCGCGATGCCCAAGGTCAGGAAGGTCCAGGCGACCTGGGTCCACGGCCGCGACCAGCGCGCCCAGGCAGCGTCGAGGCGGCCCTGGATCAGCGCCGCGATGGCGAAAGCGAAGGCCACCGAGAAGCCGACGTAGCCCATGTAGAGCATCGGTGGATGGATCGCCATGCCGGGGTCTTGCAGCAGCGGGTTGAGGTCGCGTCCGTCCACCGCCGCCGGCAACAGGCGCGCGAAGGGATTGGAGGTCAGCAGCAGGAACAGCAGGAAGCCCACGCTGACGAGGCCCATGACGCCGAGCACCGACGCGATCATGGCCTGCGGCAGGCGGCGGCTGAACGTGGCCACGGCCAGCGACCACAGCGCCAGAATCAGCACCCAGAGCAGCATCGATCCCTCGTGGCCGCCCCAGACCGCGGTCACCTTGTAGAAGGTCGGCAGCAGTGTGTTCGAATGCGCGGCGACGTAGCGCACCGAGAAGTCGTCGGCGACGAAGGCCTGGGTCAGGCAGCCGTAGCCGACGACGACCAGGAAGGCGCCGGCCGCCGCGGTCGGCCGCGCCAGGGCGAGCAGCCGGCGGTCGTCGCGGACGACGCCGGCGAGCGGCGCGCAGGCCTGGACGAGGGCGAGGGCGAGCGCCAGGATGAGGGCAAAATGCCCAATTTCAGGAATCATTCCCATCTCCGGGAAAATTGAGGACTTGCCCTACCGGATACAAGAAACGCGCCAGCGAGCCCGAATTTCAGTATTTGCGGATGAGAATGACGCCGTTAGGCGGTGGGCTGACGACGTAGCCCACGGCGCCCGGTGTCCGTCGCACGTAACTGATCACCTCGATATCGCCCGACTTGACCGGCGGCGGGATCAGGCCCTCACGGAAGGATTTCTTGGTCCAGATCGTGTTGTAGCGCGCCGCGTCCATGCGCATGACGTCGGCCAGGAAGATCTCCTGCGCCGCACCGTTGTCGATGGGCACCAGTTTGACCGCGCCGGCGAACTGCTTTTCGCCCTTGAAAACGTCCTTGATGTCGCTGTCGTCGAGATGCACCGCGGGGTTGGCGACGACGTAGAGTTCGGCGTAGGCCGCGGCGCTGACGGCGAAGCCGCAGGCGGCCGTCAGGGTTCTGAGTGCGGAGCGCAGCGTCATGGCGGATCTCCGGCGGCGGTCAGAAGCGGATGGCATACTGCAAGCGTATCTCCGGATACGTGTCGCTGACGCCGGGACCGAGGTCCTCCTGGCGCGTGCTGTGAAGCTCGATCTTGAGCGCCGCCTTCGGATCGACGTCGTAGCGCAGGCCGGCGGCCAGGCGCGCGTAGGAGCGGCCGTTGGCCTGGACGCCGAAGTAGTTGTCGGTCTGGTCGAGCCTGGCGCGTTCGGCGCGCGCGAAGGGCGTCCACTTGCCGGCGGTGTAGCCGACCTGGGCAAAGCCGGCCCAACTGCCGTGGTTGCCGGTGCCGCCGCTGCGATCCTGGTTGCGGAAGCGGTAGTACTCGCCGAGGACTTCCCAGGAGTCGGCCGGATGATAGGTGGCATAGGCGCCGGTCATCCCGAGCAGGGTGCGATTGACCGCCGCCGCATCGTCGACGACTTCCGCGCGCAGGCCGTGCACGCCGAGGCGCAGCCCGTACCAGGCGTCGGGTTCGAACCAGGCGTTGAAGCCCGTCGAGGTCCGGTGCGAAGTGCTGCCGACGTGGCGCAGGTTGAGGTTGCCGGAGCCGCCGTAGGTGCCGGCATTGACGGCGGGGCTGAAGATCCCCGCGGTGCCGAGGGCCGAACCGGCCGCGACGCCGTTGATCTGGGGCGCATTGCCGGCGAAGACGTCATAGCCGAGGCGGCCGCGTTCCAGCCCCCAGCTTCCGCTCAGCCAGATGCCGGTCGTGTGGGCCGGCAGGATGCCGCCGTCGTGCTCGAAATCGAGAAAGCGCGGCCGCTGGATCGCGGTCTGGATCTGGGCGCCGTGATGGAAGGCGGTATTCCAGTAGCCGTAAGGCGTGTGAAAGCGGCCGAGCCAGGCGGTGGCGGCGTCGCCGAAGGTGTAGCCGATCTGCATGCGTTCGAGGTCGGCGGCGGTGGAACCATCCTGTTCGGCCTCGAAGGCGAGTTCGATCAGGGTCTTGACGCGATCGCCGAAGCGCGGCGTCAGATAGAGGTCGAACATGCCGAGAACGGCGCCCTTGCGCCCCTTGGCGGCGCGGTTGCTCTCGCCGCTCTTGAGAATGCCGACGTCGGCGAAGCCGTGCATCGGCAGGCCGTCCTCGCTGGCGCGCCGCGACAGGTTGCCGCCGATCTCGGAGACGTGTTTCTCGATGGCCTCGATCTTCGCCGCCTGAGCGGCCGTCTTGGTCTGAGCGTCGCCGAGCCCTGCGCTGGCCTGCTCGATGTGCTTGATTTTCGCCGCGAGCTGTTCGATCAGTTCGAGGCTGCGCTCCAGCTTCTTTTCCAGTTCCCGGATTTTCGCGGCTTCCGTGGATTCGGCGTGCAGCGGGCCGGCCAGCGTGACGGCCAGGACGGCGGCGCAAGCCGACGCGACGCGGCGTGATGAGTTCATGCGTAACTCCCCTCGGTAATCGGTCGAACACTCGGCGAATGGGAAACCACAGCAATTCCCATACCCGAGATTGGGCTATCCCGGCTTCTTCTTTGCAAGGCCGCCGCGCGGAAGCGTCGGCGGCCCGAAATCGGTGCTACGTCGACATCTCGGCGATCATGCTGCCGAGCCAGGCGCGCGCATAGACGCCTTCGAGTTCGGACCAGTCGGGCGAGGCGCCGCCGCCTCTTTCCAGCGGCACGGTCTGGCGCCCCTCGCCGCGGTAGAAGGCGATCGCCGATGCACCTTCGCGGTCGTTGAGCAGGCTGTAGCCGACGTCGGAATAGATGTTCGGCCGCGGTTTGCGCCCGCCCAGCAAGCCGGCGATGGCGAGGGCGCAGGCCTTGCCCTGGGCATTGGCCGTGGAGGCCGACTTTTGCATGCCCGCGGTGAGAACGGCGTCGCCGATGACGTGGACGCCGGACGCGACCGCCGACTCGTAGGTCGTGTGATCGACGGCGCACCAGCGCTGGTCGGCGCCGACGAGGCCGGAGCGCTGCGCCAGGGCGCCGGCGATCTGCGGCGGAATCAGATTGACGACGTCGGCGCGCAAGGTCTCGGCGGCGGTGACGAGGCGCGAGCGCGCAGCATCGATTTTCGTCACCGCCTGGCCGCCGCGGTATTCGATCAGGCCCTTGTAGTCGCGCTCCCAGCCGCGGCCGAACAGTTCGGCGAGGACGGCGATGCCGGGGTTGGCGTCGAGGACGACGATCTTCGAACGCGGCTTGGCCTGCTTGAGATACCAGGCGATCTGGCTGATGCGCTCGTAGGCGGCTTGCGGGCAGCGGTAGGGCGGCAGCGGCAGCGAGACGGCGACGAGGCCGCCATCCTTCATGTCTTCGAGCCGCCGCTTCAGGGCCACGATCTCCTCGCCCGAGGTCCAGGCGTGGGGAAACAGTTCCGGCGTTTCGGCCGGCACGTAGCCTTCGATCGCGTCGCTGCGAAAGCCGATGCCCGGCGCGACGACGACGTGGTCGTACGCCAGCGTTCCCGCCTCGAGGACGACGTTTTTGGCGGCGACGTCGACCGCCAGCGCTTCGCCGTAGACCATCGTGATGCCGTAGTTGCTTTCCAGGCGGTCGTAGTTGAGGCGGTTCTCGCCGATGCGGCGGCTGCCGCCGATGACCCAGTTCGCGCCCGGCAGCGCCGTGTAGCTGCGGTTGCGCTCGACGAGCACGACGTCGAGGTCCCGGCTGGCCATGCGCAGCGTCTTTGCCGCCACAGCACCGGCGAAGCCGCCGCCGACGACGACGACGCGGGGCCCTTTCGGCGGCAGCAGCTCGGCCGCCCGCAGCAGAGGCGTGATCAGCGGCAGGCCGGCGAGCGCGCCGGCTGCCTTGAGGAAGCGTCTGCGGCCGGCGCCGTTCATGGCAGTTCCCCCTGCTGCGCCGCATAGAAGTGCAGCGTCGCCTCGATGTCCTCGGGCGTGATTTCCAGCAGCGCCCCCTTCATCCTGATTTCGATGTTGCGCCGGCCGGCGAGTATCTCGACCATGTTGCGCTGCATGTATTCGAGCTTCTGCCCGGCCAGCAACGGGCTTTCGGCGACGCTGGTGTCGCGGCCGTTGTGGAGATGGCAGCGATTGCACTTGCGCATGTGGATGGCTTCGCCGCGCGCGACCTTGTCCGGGTCGGTGGCCTGCGGCGGCCGCACGAAGGGCTGGACCGCGAAGTAGGCGGCGAGGGCTTCGAGTTCGCGGCTGGAATAGGCCTTGGCGATGCGCTCCATCACCGTCGACGGCCGCGTACCGTCGCGGTAGGCCTTCATGCTGCCAGCAAGGTAGGACTCGATCTGGCCGCCGATGGTCGGCATCGCCTGCTCGGTGCTGGCGCCGCGCGTGCCATGGCAGGCCATGCAGGGCTGCGCCAGCATTTCGCCGAGTTCGACGGCCTTGGCCTTGTTCTTCTGCGCCGCCGCGGGACCCGCCGCGGCCAAGGCCAGGCTGATGCAAGCGATCAATCCCCAGCAGCGATACATGGTGCGCCCTGTGCAAGTGGTGGCGAATGTCTGCCGCCATTCTAACCAAGCGGCTTGCCGCGACGTAAAGTGAGTAGAATCCGGCGGCCGAGGGGACGACGGGAACCGCCTGCCGGCGTCGGGCATGGTTCCTGCTGAATTTGGCGCTGAGGGAGGTCAGGGGTGTCACAGATGCGCGGACTCGTCGTTCTGTCATTGCTCGGTCTGGTCTTGCTGCCGACCGCCTGCACGCCCGTGGTGGCGGAGTTGAAGGCGGCCCGCCACCCCCGCGCAGAAGGTCTCCACGAGCAACTCTCGCAGTCGATTCGCTCCTTCGGCTTCAGCCACGGCATACGCAGCGTGCGCGAAGACGAGCGCGAGATCGACACGATTTTCGTCGCCATTCCGCTCGACAGCCTCAAGCGCCAGCACATCACGCTGCATCACATGCTGTTCAACGTCGCGCGCCTCTGCGCGCGCCCCGAGTTCGCCAAGATCGCCGTCCGCATCGAATTGAACGCCGGCGACGAATCCGATCGCAGCTACATGCGCGGCATCGTCGCGCCCATCGTCGCCGAGGCGCGCAACGTCCAGGTCGTGTCCCAGCGCGACGCCAGCAACGATCTCGTCATCACCATTTCCAACGCCGTACCGAAACCCGCGGCCGGCGACTAGGAAAGCGGGCCGGAAAAAGGGAAAAGAAGGGAAAAGGGGCCAGGCTCGATTATGCGGACCATGACGGCACCCTTGTCGCGCTATGCGTTCTGGTTCGCCGTCGCCGTCGCCGTGCTGTACGGCACGGTGATCGCGGTCATCCACATCGACGGTCAGCGCGCGGCGGCGCGCGGCGGCACGCCGCTCTATACCGACTTCACCACCTTCTACGCCGCGGCGCTGCAACTGCGCAGCGAACCGGCCGAGAATCTCTACGTGCCCGAGCGCATGTACCAGGCCGAACTGGCGGCGGCGCGCGCGGCGAGCGCGTCACCGCTGACCGAGGATCAGGCGCGCGTCATCGGCTATGCGGCCTGGATGTATCCGCCGCTCACGATGCTGCTCGCCGCGCCCTTCGGCTTCCTCGGCTACCTGGCGGCCTACCTCGCCTGGCTGGCGGCGACGTCGGCCGTGTACCTGGCGGCAATGCACCAGGTGCTGTGCCGGCGCGAGGCCTGGGCTTACGCGCTGGCGGCGCCGCCGACGTTCTACAACGCCATGTACGGCCAGACTGGCTTCCTTACCGCCGGTCTGGTGGCGCTCGGCCTCGCCAATCTCGCGCGGCGGCCGACACTGGCCGGCATCTGCATCGGCCTGGCTGCCTTCAAGCCGCACTTCGGCATTCTGCTGCCGCTGGCCCTGGTCGCCGGCGGCCATTGGCAGCCCTTCGGCGTGGCCACGATCACCGTCGTCGCCGCCGTC
>JACRPB010000205.1 GCA_016214175.1 Rhodocyclales bacterium | reverse complement strand
GCGCGGCAATCTCGATACGCGCCTGCGCAAGCTCGACGAGGGCCAGTACGACGCTATCATTCTCGCCGCGGCCAGGCTCACGCGCATGGGTCTTGGCGAGCGCATCCGCTCGGTGTTGCCGACTGAAGCCTCGCTGCCGGCGGCCGGCCAGGGTGCGCTAGGGATAGAGGCGCTGTCGGCGCGGTCCGAAGTCGCGGCCTGGGTGGCGGCCTTGAACGATGCGACGACCTCCGCCTGCGTGCGCGCCGAGCGCGCCGTGTCGCGCGCGCTCGCCGGCAGTTGCGAAGTGCCGCTCGGCGCCTATGCCGAGATGCGCGCCGGCCAGCTCTGGCTGCGCGGCTTCGTCGCCCTGCCCGACGGCACGCGCATCGCGCGCGCCGAATTGACGGGCGCGCCCGCCGATCCCGAAGCCTTGGGCTTGGCATTGGCGGCCGAGTTGCGCGCCCAGGGGGCGGACGAGATTCTCTCCTCGCTCGGAGGCTGAGTGGATACGGAGCCGCTGCAGGGGCGTCACATCGTGATCACCCGTCCGGCCGGACAGGCGGCGCATCTGGCCGAAGCCCTGGTCGCGCGCGGCGCCAAGCCGGTGCTGTTTCCCGTGCTGGCGATTTTCGACGTCGAGGACATCAATCCCTTGCTCGACGTCGCCGTCCGTCTCGACGACTTCGACTGGGCGGCCTTCGTCAGCCCCAACGCGGTCGAGAAGGCGCTCTCCTGCATCCTCGCCCGCCGCAAGTGGCCGCTGCGGCTGCGCGTGGCGACCATCGGCCGCAGCAGCGAACTGGCGCTGGCGGCGTTCGGCATCCACGACGTGCTTGCGCCGTCCGAGCGTTTCGACTCCGAGGCCCTGCTCGCCCTGCCCGAACTGCAAGACATGCGCGGCAAGCGCGTGCTGATCTTCCGCGGCGACGGCGGCCGCGAACTGCTCGGCGACACGCTCGCCGCGCGCGGCGCCGGCGTCGAATACGTGACCTGCTATCGCCGCGGCAAGCCTGCGCTCGATCCGGCGCCGCTGCTGAAACTCTGGAACGACGGCCGGCTCGACGCCGTCACCGCCACCAGCAGCGAAGGCCTGCGCAATCTCTACGACATGGTCGGCAAGATCGGCCAGGCCTGGCTGCGCAAGACGCCGACCTTCGTGCCGCACGCGCGCATCGCCGAGCAGGCGCGCAGCCTCGGCCTGCGCGACGTCGTCCTCACCGCGCCCGGCGACGACGGCCTCGTCGCCGGGCTTGTCGCTTATTTTGGTGCCGCCGTCCATGCCGCCTGAAGCCGCCACTCCCGAGACCCCCGATCAGGGCGCCTTGCTGACGCCCGCGCCGGCCAGACCGGCCGCTACGCTGAGGGCGACCTTGCGCCGGCCGCCGGTGCTGATCGCCGTCATCGCCCTGTTGCTGCTCGGCTGGCAGTGGATCGAGACGCGCAGCCGCCTCATCGAGGTGCGCGAGGAACTGGCCCAGCGCCTCTCGGAAAACGAGGCGGTGAGCAAGGACGCGCGCAGCCTGTCGCGCCAGAGCCAGGAAGAGGTGCAGGCCCTGCATGCCAAGCTCGGCGCGCTGGAAGCGAAGCTGGCCGAGACGCAGGGCCAGCAACTGGCGCTCGACGCGATGTACCAGGAACTCTCGCGCAGCCGCGACGAACGCCTGCTGGCCGAGATCGACCAGGCCGTGAGCATCGCCGCGCAGCAGTTGCAGCTCGCCGGCAACGTCGAGGCGGCGCTGATCGCGCTCGGCGGCGCCGACGCGCGCCTCGCCCGTGCCGCCAATCCGCGCCTGCTCGGCCTGAGGAAGCTCCTGGCGCGCGACATCGCGCGCCTCAAGGCGCTGCCGGCGGCCGACGTGCCGGGCATCGCCATGAAGCTCGAAGGCGTCATCGCCACCGTCGATGCCATGCCGCTCGCCTACGAGCAGCGGCCGAAGGCGGAGCCGCCGGTCGCGCCGTCGCGCTCGCCGGCGTCCTTGAGCTTCTGGCAGGCGCTGGCGCAGGACGTCTGGAACGACACGCGGCAACTGGTGCGCATCGAGCGCATCGACCGCCCCGATCCCGGCCTGCTTTCGCCGAGCCAGAATTTCTTCCTGCGCGAGAACCTCAAGCTGCGGCTGGTGAATGCGCGCCTGGCCCTGCTGTCGCGCGACGGCAAGAGTTTCCGCGAAGACGTGCAGCAAGCGCGCGTCTGGCTGGAGCGCTATTTCGATACGCGCGCCAAGCCGGTACAAGCCGCGCTGGCCGCGTTGAAGTCTCTGGCCGCCACCGACATGGCCGGCGAGCCGCCGAGCCTCGACGAGACGCTCAACACCCTGCGCAACTTCAAGGTCGCGCAACAGCAGGACAAGAAGGGCTAGCCCGGACGTGCGCGGCCTGCTCTGGCTCCTGACCCTGGCCGCGCTCGCCGTCGGCCTCTCGCTGGCCGCGCGCTACAACGACGGCTACGTGCTGTTCGTGCTGCCGCCCTGGCGCGTCGAGATTTCGCTCAATCTGCTGCTGGTGCTGCAAGTGCTCGGCTTCCTGCTGCTCTATCTGCTGCTGCGCACCCTGGCCAATACCCTGAGCCTGCCGGACAAGGTGCGGCTGTTTCGCGCCCGCCGCGCCCGCGAACAGGCCGAGAAGGCGTTGGTCGAGGCCATGCGTCTGATGCAGGAGGGCCGCTACGGCCACGCGCTGAAGAGCGCCGAACAGGCCTACGCATCGGGCCACCAGCCGGGCTTTGCCGCATTGCTGGCGCAGCGCGCCGCCCATGCGCTGCACGACGCCGAGCGCGAGACGACTTGGCGCGAGCGCGCCCGCCAACACGACGCCGAGGTGCGCGTCGCGCGCCTGATGACCGAGGCCGAGCTGGCGCTGGAGGCGCGCGATTTCCAGGCCGCGCAGCGTTCGCTCGATCTGCTCGCCGCCACCGAGGGCCGCCACATCGCGGCCCTGCGCTTGTCGCTGCGCGCGGCCCAGGGCCTGGGCAACTGGCCGGAAGTGCTGCGCCTGACGCGGCAACTGGAAAAATCGCGGGCGCTCACGCCCGAGCAGGCGGCGCCGCTGCGCAGCCGCGCCTATCGCGAGACCATTTCCCAGATGGGCGATCCGGGGCAACTGGTGCGCTACTGGAACGACATGCCCGAGGCCGACCGCCTCGATCCGCGTCTCGCCGCCCAGGCCGCGCGCACGCTGGCGGCGACCGGCGGCTGCGCCGCGGCGGCGAACCTCGTCGACGATTTTCTCGACGAACGCTGGGACTCGTCGGTGATCGCCGTCTATGCCGACTGCGAAGGCGGCGACATCCTGGCGCGCATCGCCCACGCCGAGAAATGGCTCGTCAGCCATCCGCGCGACGAGCAACTGCTGCTGGCCCTGGGCCGTCTGTGCCGCCAGCAGAAACTCTGGGGCAAGGCGCAAAGTTATTTCGAGGCATCGCTGGCGATACGCGCAACGCGCGGCGCCCACATCGAACTGGCGCAACTGCTCGACCAGCTCGAACGCGGCGCCGAAGCCGACCGCCATTACCGCGCGGCGGCGGCGCTTTGAGTCGGATCAGTGCTCCATGACGCTACGCGTCTTCCGCGACGCTTGAAACGGATCGTTGTGGAAATGCGGGGTTGAGGCCTGCGCGCGCCGCGGGTAGCGGGTGGCCGACTCCGCTCATGTCCCCCTGGCCGGGCTGCGCCCGGCCATTCCTCCTTTACTTCGCTACGTCGGCCACCCGCCACCCGCGGCGGCATACGTCCGCGCTTTGGAGCCGAAAAACCGCAGGGCACCCCGCCCGCACGAGCGCGCGCCGACCGTGATATAGCAAGTAGGTTTTTCGGTTTTAGCTCTTGCGGAAGTCGAGCGTGTTCTGCGCCGCGTCTTTGGCGGTCACTTCGAACTCGATGACGTGAGGATCGCCGGCCGGCGCCGGCGTCTCCGGTTGCGGCGTTTCTGCGGCGGGAATTTCCGGGAAGTCGAGGGCGATGCTATCCAGCGCCGACGCCGACGCCGAAGCCGGGACGGAGTTCTCCGCCGGCAAGGCCGGTGCCGGCGCATCGCCGCCGGCCGCAAGGATGGGCGGGAAATCGAGCGTCAGCGGTTCCAGGGTTGCCGTGGGCTCCTGCGGTATGTCGACCGTGGGCAGGGCGAGGGCGGGCTCTTCGGACGCGGCGGCAACTGCCGGCGCGGCGAGGGGAAAGTCCAGTGACAGGGATTCCAGCGCGTCCGGTTCGGGTTCGGCCGCAGCGGCAATTTCGGCGGGCTCTTCGTCTGCGGCGACTTCTGCCTCGGCCGCGACCGGCTCCGCCGCAGCTTGCGGTTCTGGAATCAACGAGAATTCGAGGGACGGTCTTTCCTCTGCCTCGGGTTCCGGCTCGGGTGCGGCAGGCGCCACTTCGACCGCCGTTTCCTTGCGCAGAAAGGCGGGGATGGGCGGCTCCGCAGCGGGAACCTGCTCCGCGTCCGTCGGCGCCGCTTCGGCGACGGCTGCTGCGGCCAGGGCAGCCGTTGCCACGACGGCGGCTTCCGGCGTCTTGGGTTTGGCCCAGGGGAACTTGAAGCGGGATTTGGCCGCTGCCGGCGGCTCGCCCGCCGGCGCTGCGGGCGCCTTGGCGCGGCGCCAGGGCAGCGTGAAGCGGGCCTTCGGGGTCGCCGGCGTCGGCCGCGGCTCCTGGCCGCGGCCTTGGCGCAGGCGCTGGTAGCCGTGCAGCAGCAGGCCGCCGAGGGCGCCGCCGGCGGCGATGGCGAGGATCAGTTCGACGAAGTCGAACGAGGCCGGCTGCGGCGCTTGCTTCTCGGCGAGGCGCTCGGATTCGACGCGGTTGAGGCGGTTTTCGAGCTGGCCGTAGCGCTTCTGCAATTCGCCGTAGCTGGCTTCGAGCTTGGCGAGGTTGTCCGCCACCGCTTGCTGGGTGCTGGTCTGCTCCTGAAGGACGGCGGCCAGGCGTTCCGCTTCCGCCATCAGTTTGGCCTCGCTCAATTCGACGCCGCGGCCCAGCACCAGCCGGTCCTTGCCCGGACTTTGCACTTTCGCCGTGCGCACGGTGGGCGCGGCGTCCGCCGCCGGGGCCGTTGCCTCAGGCGCGGCAGGACGCGCCGCCGCAGCCGGCTTGCCTTCGCCCAGATACGGTCCGGTGCGGCGCTGCGGCAGGCCCGGCGGGACTTGCAGTTCGGTGCCGGCAGCGATGGCGCCGCTGTGCGACGTCAGCTCCGGATTGGCCTGGGCCATCATGCGCATGAACTTCTCGCGCGCCTTCGGCTGCAAGGGATATTTCTGCTGTGCCAGCGCTTCGAGCGTGGTGTCGGCAGCGATGCGCAGCCGCTTGTCGTCCGGCGCTGCGGCGGCATTGCCGCTTGCCGATGCGGCGACGGGCTTGACGCCTGCCGTCGCCACGGCCGGCACGGCGGACGGCGCGGTCGCCGGCGCCACGGCGACCTGGGCGGCCGCCACGACCGGCGCTTGCGGCGCGGCCGGTCGCGGCAGGGCGACTTCGGGCGCGGCGTCGGTCGGGAAGGCCGCCAAGAGGACGTAGTCCTTGGTCAGTTCGAAACCGCAAGCCGCGGTCACGGCGAAGGCGACGAAGGGTTCGCGTACCAGGGCGGCCGAGGTGACGATGAGTTTGGACACGCCCTGTTCGGCGACGACCTGGATGCGGCTGTTGCGCAGCACGTACTCGTTGCCGATCTCCGCCACCGGCGCGCGCACGCGAAAGCAACTGGCGGCGGGCATATTGCCGCCTGCGCCGAGCAACGGGATTTCGACGCGCAGCGGCTGCCCGAACACGGCCTGACCCGATGCTTCGCCGAGGCCCAGGGCGAGCGCGTTTCCGGTCGATAGGGCCAGGATCAGGCCGGCTATTTTCTTTTGCATCAATGGCATGGACAATGAGATAGGCACTGCCTTTAGTGGGGCATTATGCCTGAGCAAATCCGTCCTGGCGCGGCCATCGAATCAAACCCAATTCCGCGGCGGCAGGAAGTCGGTGTAGAGCTTCTCTTCGGCGCTGCCCGGCGTCGGGCGCCAGTCGTAGCGCCATTTGACGATGGGCGGCAGCGACATCAGGATGGACTCGGTGCGCCCGCCCGACTGCAAGCCGAACAGCGTGCCGCGGTCCCAGACGAGATTGAATTCGACGTAGCGGCCGCGCCGGTAGGCCTGGAAGTCGCGTTCCCGCTCGCCGTAGGGCAGATCGCGGCGGCGCGCGCATATCGGCAGGTAGGCGCCGCTGAAACTGGCGGCGACGCTCTGGGTCAGCGCGAAGCAGCGCTCGAAACCGCCCTCGTTCAAGTCGTCGAAGAAGACGCCGCCGATGCCGCGCGGCTCGTCGCGGTGCTTGAGGAAGAAATACTCGTCGCACCACTTCTGGTAGCGCGCGTGGATGTCTGCGCCGAAAGCATCGAGGGCGTTCTTGCAACTGCGGTGGAAGTGGATCGAGTCCTCGGCGAAGCCGTAGTACGGCGTCAGGTCCATGCCGCCGCCGAACCACCAGACCGGATCGGCACCTTCCTTCTCGGCGACGAAGAAGCGCACGTTCATGTGGCTGGTGGGGCAGTAGGGATTGCGCGGATGCAGCACCAGCGAAACGCCGAGCGCCTCCCAACTGCGGCCGGCGAGTTCCGGCCGGTGGGCGGTGGCCGAGCCGGGCAGGGCGGTGCCGGTGACGTGGGAGAAATTGACGCCGCCGCGCTCGAAGAAATTGCCGTCTTCGATCAGCCTGGAAGTTCCGCCGCCGCCCTCGGGGCGCACCCAGGAGTCGCTGCGGAAGGGCTGACCGTCGAAAGCTTCGAGGGCCGCGACGATGCTGTCTTGCAGTCCGGTGAAGCAGGCGCGAACCGGAGCGGTGTCCATGGCGCGGCTCTTAACGCCGAATGGCGCGGTACCCGATGTCGCGACGGAATTGCATGCCGTCGAAACGGATGTGCTCGACGAGTTCGTAGGCGCGGTTCTGCGCCAGCTTGGCGGTGTCGCCGAGCGCGGTGACGCAGAGCACGCGGCCGCCGGCGGTGACGACGCGGCCGTTGTCGTCGGCAGTGCCGGCGTGGAAGACGTGGCTGTCGTCGGCGGCGCGCTCGGGCAGGCCGCCGATGGCGTCGCCCTTGCGCGGGCTGTCCGGATAGCCCGCGGCGGCGAGCACGACGCCGAGCGCGACGCGGCGGTCCCACTCGGCTTCGACCTTGTGCAGCCGCCCGTCGATGGCGGCGTCGAGCAGGGTCACGAAATTGCTCTTCAGCCGCAGCATGATCGGCTGCGTTTCCGGGTCGCCCATGCGGCAGTTGAATTCGAGCACCTTCAACGAGCCGTCGGGCTTGATCATGAGGCCGGCGTAGAGGAAGCCGGTGTAGGGAATGCCGTCCTTCGCCATGCCGTTGATGGTCGGCATGATGACTTCGCGCATGGCCTTGGCGTGGATCTGCGGCGTGACGACCGGGGCCGGCGAGTAGGCGCCCATGCCGCCGGTGTTGGGGCCGTTGTCGCCGTCATTGAGGCGCTTGTGGTCCTGGCTGGTGGCGAGCGCCAGCGCATGCACGCCGTCGGCCATGACGATGAAGCTGGCTTCCTCGCCTTCGAGAAATTCCTCGATGACGACGCGCGCGCCGGCGTCGCCCATCTTGTTGTCGAGCAGCATCATGTCGATGGCGGCGTGCGCTTCGGCCAGCGACATGGCGACGACGACGCCCTTGCCGGCGGCGAGCCAGTCGGCCTTGATGACGATGGGCGCACCCTCGTTGTCGATGTAGGCGTGGGCCTGGGCGGCGTCGGCGAAGGTTTCGAACTTCGCCGTCGGAATGTTGTGGCGCGCCATGAAGCGCTTGGCGCAGTCCTTGGAGCTTTCGAGCTGGGCAGCCGCCTGGGTCGGGCCGAAGACGCGCAGATTGCGCTCGCGGAAGACGTCGACGATGCCGGCGGCGAGCGGCGCCTCGGGGCCGACCAGGGTCAGGTAGATGTCTTCCTTGGCGGCGAAGTCGGCCAGCGCATGGACGTCGGTGATGGGGACGTTCTTCAGCTCGGGTTCGCGTGCCGTGCCGGCATTGCCGGGCGCGACATAGACGACTTGCAGGCCGGGCGCTTCGGACAGGCGCCAGGCCAGTGCGTGTTCGCGACCACCGGAACCGACGACGAGAAGTTTCATCTGAGATGTCCTAGCGAATTAATGCCTGAAGTGACGGAACCCGGTGAAGACCATGGCGATGTTCTGTTCGTCGGCCGCGGCGATGACTTCGGCGTCGCGCACCGAGCCGCCGGGCTGGATCACGGCCGTGGCGCCGGCTTTCGCCAGCACGTCGAGACCGTCGCGGAACGGGAAGAAGGCGTCCGAGGCAACCACTGAGCCGACGACGGTGAGGCCGTTGTTCTCGGCCTTGATGGCGGCGATGCGCGCCGAATCGACGCGGCTCATCTGGCCGGCGCCGACGCCGACGGTCATGTTGTCCTTGCAATAGACGATGGCGTTCGACTTCACGTACTTGGCGACGCGCCAGGCGAACAGCAAGTCGGCCATTTCCTGCGGCGTCGGCGCACGCTTGGTCACCACCTTGACGTCGGCTTGGGTGATGCGCGCGGCATCCGCCGTCTGCACCAGCAGGCCGCCACCGACGCGCTTGTAGTCCATCTGGCTCGCGTCGCCCTTGCCCAGAGGCACCACCAGCACGCGCAGGTTCTGCTTGGCGGCGAACACGGCGCGCGCGTCGGCCGTGATTCCGGGCGCGATGATGACTTCTGCGGTAGGCTTCCTCGGCGTTGGCGCCGATGGCCATGCCGCAGGGGTTGGCGTGCTTGACGATGACGCAGGCGGCACTGGCGGCGCCTGAGGCATCCGAGAAAGCCTTGACGCATTCCCAGGCCGCATCGGAGTCGCCGATGTTGTTGTAGGAGAGTTCCTTGCCCTGCAACTGCGTGTAGGCGGCGATGCTGCCGAGCAGCGGGTTCGGTTCACGGTAGAACGCCGCCGACTGGTGCGGGTTCTCGCCGTAGCGCATGGTGTCGACCTTGTCGAAGGCCAGTTGCAGGCAGTTCGGGAAGGTGCCGGGCTTGTTCTCTGCGTCGAGGCTGGTGAGCCAGTTGGCGATCTGGCCGTCGTAGCGCGCGGTGTGCGTGAAGGCCTTTTTCGCCAGGTCGAAGCGCGTCTTGGCGGACAGCGCGCCGGCGTTGGCCTTGAGTTCGGCCAGCACGGGGGCGTAGTCCTCGGGGTCGGTGACGATGCCGACGCCGCCGGCCTCATTGCCGTGGTTCTTGGCCGCCGCGCGCACCATGGTCGGGCCGCCGATGTCGATGTTCTCGATGGCGTCTTCCAGCGTGCAGTCCTTCTTCGCCACGGTCTGCGCGAACGGGTAGAGGTTCATGACGACGAGGTCGATGGTCGGGATGTCGTGCTGCTTCATGGTTGCGGCATGGGCGGCGTTGCCGCGGATGCCGAGGATGCCGCCGTGCACCTTCGGGTGCAGCGTCTTGACGCGGCCGTCGAGCATCTCGGGAAAACCGGTGTAGTCGGAGACGTCGGTGACCGGAATGCCGGCCTCGCGCAGCATCTTGGCGGTGCCGCCGGTGGAAAGAATGTTCACGCCGAGGGCGGCGAGCTCGCGCGCGAAGTCGACGACGCCGCGCTTGTCGGAAACGCTGATAAGAGCCTGGTTAACCTTCATGGAGTGTGCCTCAGAGCAGTTTGTGATCGGTGAGTTTCTTGCGCAGGGTATTGCGGTTGATGCCGAGCATCTCCGCCGCCACGGTCTGGTTGCCGGCGGCGTGCTTCATGACGACTTCGAGCATTGGTTTCTCGACGCAGCCGAGCACCATGTCGTAAATGGCATGCGGGTTCTCGCCGTCGAGATCGCGGAAATAGCGATTCAACGAACGGCGGACGCAATCGGATAGTTCTGCGCTCATGCGGCGAGTGCCTCTTCTTCGTAAGTGAGACGGTCGTTGGCCGCGGCCTGGGCGTGGAAGAACTCGTCGGTGGCGGCGAGTTGTTCGGCGACTGTCGGTAATTGATTCATGGCATGGCGGAAGCGGGCGGCGCCGACGATGCCCCGGGTGTACCAACTGATGTGCTTGCGTGCGACCTTGACGCCGGTGTCTTCGCCGTAGAAGGCGTAGAGCTCGGCGAGGTGGCCTTTCAGGATGCGGTGGATCTCGCCTACTTCCGGCGCGGGCAGCAGCGTGCCGGTTGCCAGAAAATGTTCGATTTCGCGGAACAGCCAGGGCCGCCCCTGAGCGGCGCGGCCGATCATGAGACCGTCGGCCTGGGTGTAGTCGAGCACGTGCTTCGCTTTCTGCGGCGTCGCGATGTCGCCGTTGGCGATCAGCGGAATCCTGATCTGCGTCTTCACCAGCGCGATGGTGTCGTACTCGGCCTCCCCCATGTACTGGTCGGAGCGCGTGCGGCCGTGGATGGCGACGGCGCGGATGCCGCAGTCCTCGGCGATCCTGGCGATGGCGGGCGCGTTGCGGTGGTTGCGGTCCCAGCCGGTGCGGAACTTCAGCGTCACCGGCGTATGCGGTACCGCCTTCACGACCGCTTCGAGGATGCGCGCCACCTGCGCCTCGTCCTTCATCAGCGCCGAGCCGGCCATGACGTTGCAGACTTTCTTCGCCGGGCAGACCATGTTGATGTCGATGATCTGCGCACCCTGGTCGACGTTGAACTGCGCCGCCTCGGCCATCATGCGCGGGTCGGCGCCGGCGATCTGGACCGCGATGGGTGCGACTTCGCCGTCGTGATTGGCGCGGCGCAAGGTCTTCGCGCTTTTGTAGAGCAGGGAATTCGACGTCACCATTTCCGACACCGCCAAGCCGGCGCCGAGCGTCTTGCAGAGCTGGCGGAACGGACGATCGGTGACCCCGGCCATGGGCGCGACGAATAGATTATTGCGCAGCGCGAAGCCGAGATAGTTCATGAGCGGGGGGACGACGACGAGGGAAGGCGCGGATTCTAGCGCAAAGCGCCTAAAAATTGTGCAACGGCATTGGCGTGCCGGGATGCTCTGCGGTGGGCGTTTACGCCCAACCCCGCACCGCTTTCCCTCCCCGCCGCCCCGGCCCTACGGGCTCCCCTCGCTCCGGACCGCCAGCCCGGCCGGCCGCTCAACTCGCTTCGCTCAAACATCGCGTCCGGACTGCCCCGGTCTGGCAGTCCTCCGCTCGGCGGGACAGAGGGGAGGGAAATCGGTGCGGGCTTGGGCGTTTGGACGTTGGGAGGTGGCTCAACGTAATGGATCGGTTATGGCTGGTGGTCGACCGGAGCCGACGCACGTAATCGTCTTCAATAACTAGCCCAATCACCACAACCTGGAGCTCCGCGGAGCTCACACTTTCGGCCAGGAGCGGTCATTGGTTCAGACAGAGGGCAATCTAATCACGACAATATTTGCGCGGCCTCTAGACGCCGACCACGAAGTGATGCTTCAAGAGCCGTGCGCACGCTCTTGTCGGTAATACCCTTCAACTCGCGGGTCAAACGGTTTATCTTTTCGTGACGGACATTCGGTAGCAGAAGCCTATCACCCCTAACGACGCAACCCGTAATTGTCTTAGGGGCATGGGCGGCAAACGTCTTCGATTTGCTGTCCTTAGTCTTCATACCGTGCTTCTTCGCAATCTGACGCACCTGGACAAGAAGTCTTTTCGTTGCGCCCTGGCCCGACAAAACTATGTCGTCAACGTAGCAGGTCATCGTGCAGCCGTTTTTGAGCGCTAGCGAATGGATTTCATCAAACATTCTGCGTGTCGCCAGAAACGCAACAATCCCGCTAATTTCACTGCCAGTTGGGATATGTCGTCCTTGGTATGTGCATATTCTTGCGATCAGCCAAGCGACATCTGGCGGACATTTGAAGTCATCGCTGAATAGGCGAATTACTTGGGTCAATTCAACGCTTGGATAATATGCCGTCAAGTCAGTTTTAATGACGGGCACGCTCCCAGTGTGTGCCTTCGCATTGCTGACATAAGACCGCCCCTTTTGAGCATGCGCGTAATCGGGCAAAGCGATCCTGGTTAAAAGCTTTGCGATACGCCTGTGCACAGCCCCAAGAAAGCCAATTGGGTGCTGAATCCAGCGACCCCGATCATTCTTGAAAACGTTATATTGTGTTCCGGCAGCTAGATCATTGAGCTGTATTATAGTTAGACCCAATAACTCACCCAACTTGCGCTTCGAACCGAGGCGGAAGAACGGGGATTGATCAACAAGATAGCGGTCTCGATTAGCCATCGGCAGCGAGCCCGTCTTTGTCGGCGATCCACTCAAGCATTCGCAATATCTTGTCGGCGGCGGCCACACGTATTTTCTCGCTTGGCCTCAAATCACTTTCCAACCGCTCGGAAAACAGCAAGATCGAAGAGACTGGCATCTTAAAAAGCGTGGAATATTTTTCGAGCAATTCCATTCCGGGCTTCTTATCTCCAGACTCAATTTCGCTGAGATACGAATTTGAGATTTCAAGCCGCCGAGCTAGTTCAGTCTGTTTTAGCTGGTGGAAATTACGTAGCGACTTAAGTGCGCGATGAATCATTTCTTTCCTAAGTTTGAAGAGGTGAGGTGGGCTAGTGCAGCCAGTCAAACATCCGTACTAGAGCAATCACGAGACGAAGAATCCATACAGCGATTC
>JACRPB010000204.1 GCA_016214175.1 Rhodocyclales bacterium | reverse complement strand
CGTCGGGAAAGTTGCGCCAAGCCTACGTCGGGCCGGACAATGAAGCGATTCGCACCTAGCCAAGGCGTTCCCAGATCTGGCGGCGCAGGAGTGGCTCGTTCTATAGACGGTCGACCATTGCATTCGACATTCCCACGTACGACAACCCCGGAGTTCCCGATGCTGAGCCGCTATTGCGCCAAGCACTCGCGAAGGATATTCCGCAAGTCTTCATGGTCGTCCAGCGACTTGACTAGGCCTGGGTAGAGAGGTCGAAGTATTTATTGCTCTATTGGGTAATCTGGCAGGATCGGGCGCAGGCAGGGCGCTCCAACAACAAGGGGCGCCGCAGCCCCCCTTGTTGTCCGTGTTACGCGAAAGCCATTCCTTTCCGACCTTTCGCGCCGCCAGTTCTTGTTTCCGGCATCACGTCTGCTCGCGCAGGCATTTGCCTGCACCGGAAACTCACTTGGCCGTGAGCTTTTCCTTGATGCGGGCCGACTTGCCGGAGCGGCTGCGCAGGTAATAGAGCTTGGCGCGGCGCACGTCACCGCGGCGCTTGACTTCGATGGCGGCCAAGAGCGGCGAGTAGGTCTGGAAGGTACGCTCGACGCCTTCGCCTGCGGAGATCTTGCGCACGATGAAGCTGGAGTTGAGGCCGCGGTTCTTCTTGGCGATGACGACGCCTTCGTAGGCCTGCAAGCGCTCGCGCGTGCCTTCCTTCACCTTCACCTGGACGATGACGGTGTCGCCGGGGGCGAAGTCGGGAATGGTCTTGCCGAGGCGGGCGATTTCCTCTTGTTCGATCTGCTGAATCAGGTTCATTGTATTGACTCCAAAAAATGGCTCTTGGCCTTTCGCGCAGAGCAGCTCGATGCAAATGGGCTGATGCGCGCGGTTTCTAGTTCTGGCGTTCGCGCCGGAATTCCTCCAGCAGTCGCGTCTCTTCGCTACTGAGGCTACGGCGTTCGAGCAATTCCGGCCGCCGCAACCAGGTCCGTCCCAGTGCCTGTTTCAGGCGCCAGCGCCGGATGTTCTCGTGGTGGCCGGAAAGCAATACCTCCGGCACCCGCATTCCATCGTACTCCTCGGGCCGCGTGTAGTGCGGGCAATCCAGCAGCCCGTCCGCAAACGACTCTTCCTGCGCCGAGGCCTCGTCGTTCAAGGCCCCCGGCAACTGCCGCACGCAGGCGTCGATCAACGCCAGCGCCGCGATCTCGCCGCCCGACAGGACGAAATCGCCGAGCGATATTTCCGCGTCGACGCAGCGTTCGATCAGCCGCTCATCGACGCCTTCGTAGCGCCCGCACAACAGCACCGCGCCCTCGCCCGCCGCCAGCTCGCACACCTTGCCGTGCGTCAGCGGCTCGCCCTGCGGCGAGAGGTAAATCACCTTGCCGCCACCGCCGCGCGCCGCTTTCGCCGCCGCGATGGCTTTCTCCAGCGGCACCACCTGCATCACCATGCCGGGGCCGCCGCCGAAGGGCCGGTCGTCGACCGTGCCATAGCTGTTCTCGGCCCACTGGCGCGGACTCCAGCATTCGCACTGCCACAGCCCACGCTCCAGCGCGCGCCGCGTAATGCCTGCTTGCGTCACTGCGGCGAACATCTCGGGGAAAAGCGTGACGATATCGAATCGCAAGCTCACCAATCTTTCCCCCACGCCACGCGAATGCAGCCATCGGCCACCGCCACGTTCTTCACCACTGCGGCGACGAAGGGGAGCAGGCGCTCACATTGCTCTGCTTCGTCCTTCACTACCAGCACCGGGTTGGCACCGGCTTCGATCAGCGTCGCCACTTTCCCGAGCGTTTCGCCAGCTTCATTCACTACGCTCAGGCCGATCAGGTCGGCCCAATAAAACTCATCCTCGGCGTTCTGCGGCAACGTCTCGCGCGGAGCACCGACGTACAAGCCATCGAGCTTTTCGGCGCCGCTGCGGTCATCCACGCCTTCGAATCTCGCCACCAGACCCTTGCCGTGAAAACGCAGGTCCTTGAGCGTATGCTGCTGCCAGTCGGCGGCGTCGGGTGTTGCGCCGAGCCACCAAGAGGGCATTTCACGCCAGGATTCCGGATCGTCCCCGAAGGGATGTATCTTGACCCAGCCCTTGACGCCATATGGGGCGACGATGCGCCCCAACACAATCATGCCGCTCAGGCCGCCTTCTTGGCCAGGCCTTTGACCAGGCGCGCTGCGGTCGGCGACAGTTGGGCGCCTTGGCTTTGCCAGTAGGCGAGGCGCTCGGCGTTGACGACGAGGCCGGCTTCGTTGGCAGCGGCCACCGGATTGTAGAAACCGATGCGCTCGACGAAACGGCCGTCGCGACGGTTGCGCGAATCGGCAACCACCATGTTGAAGAACGGGCGCTTCTTGGCGCCGCTACGGGCAAGTCGAATGACAACCATGTGTCGTGTCCTTGAAGACGGAAAACGGAAAGTTCAGGAGGCCGGCATCCGCGGTAGCGGACACCATGACGAAACTGAAAGGCCGCGGATTATAAGGGGTAAACGACCGAATTGGAAGCGTTTTAGCCGGCCTACTTCGCGGATTTGGCCGCCGCGAGATACTGTTCGAGCGACATCGATTTATATTGACCGGCCACGACGTAGCGCCCCAATTGCATGAACTCCTCGGCGTCTTTGGTGGCGCCGGTAAACCGCGCCAGCTCGCGGCCGTCGATTCCGACGACGAGAAAGGTCGGCGTGCCGCGTATGTTGAGGCTGCGGGCGTAGTCCTTTTCGATGGTTTCCCGACCGGCAAAATCGACGAGCGGCTGGTTGCCAAAAGTATCGACCGAGAATATCGCGAAGTGCTTGCGAAAATAGGCCTGCACGTCGTCGCGATTCAAGACCTGCTGCCGCATCCGCCGGCAGTAGGGGCAGCCTTCGGCTTCGAACATCAGCAGTACACCCTGCTTGCTCGCCTTTTGCGCCGCCTTGAGTTCGATAGAGAAATCGCCGAGATTGGCATCGAAGAATTTCTCGGCATCGGCGGCCCCCGCGACCGGCGGAAAACAGGCCAGCGCCAGCAACATCAAGGAAATGCGCAGGAAAGTCATGACGTCCTCCGAGTGCCGGCAATTCTACTAGAATCGAAACCGCCCATGGCCAAGCACCCCAAACATCCGCAGTTTCCACCTCCGCTGAGCACTGCACTCGCCTGGCTGGCAGCACCGCCCGCAGCCGATCCGCTGCGCGACCTGAATCCACTGCGCAAGCATTTGACCGCCCTCGCCGCGCTGGGCATTCCGCCGCTCCAACACCTCAAGCTGCTGGAACTGTTCCAGGAGCGCGCGGACCTCGTCGCTGCGGCGCTGAAATCCCTATTGCTCGACGCCACCCTGCCGGTAGCCAAGCATCTGCGTATCGTCGCCATCGGTCTCGCCAACGTCCATGAGTCGCTTACCGCCGGCTACCTCGCTTGCCTGCGCGAGATACCCCCCGCCTCACTGCATAATCTGCCGCGCTGCGAGGCCGACCTGGCGGCGGCGGGCTTGACCAATTTGTCGCAGCAATTCGAGATCGTGCATCTCGTCAGCGCACCGCTGACGAGCGATTTCTGGTTGCGGGCTTGCGCGGTGTTCGGCAGCGCTGGCACCGATCCCGCACCCGGCGCCCACGCGGCAAGATTGCAGATGAAGTCCCTGCTGGCGCTCGCCGCCGTCCAGCCGGAGGGTTTCGCGCCGCGCGAACTGGCCTTTCTCGCGTCCTATCTGCGCTTACAGGGCGCCGCGGTGGAAATACGCGAGGCGAGCGCTGCGCATTATTCCGGAGACTTCTGGCTCGACCCGCTCCACGGCAAGGACCCGGCCGCCGGCGTGCGCCTGCCGCCGACGCCGGACGCGACGCTGTTCTATTCCTGCGCCGCCTTGAGCCGGGTTGCCGGCCAGCATCTCTACCGCCTTGAGCAGGGCGCGCGGCCTGAGGACCTCGGCTTGCCGCCGGAGGCAAGCGCCATGGACAATCGCCACGCCCTTGCGCTGGCGGCCGAGCGCTGGCTGAAGCCGCGCCGCCGGCAGAATCCGCGCCGCGCCCACGGGCACCGCGTTCAGCTCTGCACGCGGATCGAAACGCTTTGGAGCGGCACCGACGATGCCGCGGCGACGGTCAGCGACTGGATGATCGTCAACGAAGGTCCCGGCGGCTATGCCGTCATGCATGTCGCCGGCGAACTTGCCGGCATCGTCGCCGGCAGTGCCGTCGGCATGCGGTCCGCGCCGGACAAGCCCTGGGGCCTGTGCGTCGTCCGCTGGGCACACAGCGAGAACCCGGAACATATCGAATTCGGACTGGAACTCCTCGCTGCGCAGGCCGAGCCGGTACGCATCGCCCGCCGCGATGCCGCCGCGGCACAGCTCCCGGCCCTGCTGCTCCCTGCCCTGCCGGCCTTGCAGCGCGGGGAGGCGCTGCTACTGGCCAAAGGCTGCTTCAGCCCCGGCCGATTTACGCTGATCGAGGCCGGCAACGGCCGCGTGCGTGTTGCCGAATGCAGCAGCGGCAGCCTCGTCCTGCATACGGCGTGCATCGAGCTGTTTGAATTCGTGCGGGACTTTTCCGCCACTTAGCGCGCGGCGGCCGGCAGTTCGGCGACGACCAGCGCACCGATCAGGATGACGCTCCAGGATAGATGGAGCCAGACGAGAAAGATCGGCACCGCGGCGAAAGCCCCGTACATCAGGGTATAGCTGGCGAAATTGGCGATGTACAAACCGAACAGGCGCTGCATGGCAAGAAAGCCGAGTGCGGCCAGCAGCCCGCCGGTCACCGCATGCCAGCGCGAGATCTGGCGATTGGGCACGCCCCAGTAGAGCAGGCCGAACAAGCCTGCCATGAAGGCGACTGGCAGGGCGCGGAAGAAGGCGTCGCTGACCCAGCGCGGCTCGGCGACGAGACCGAAGGAAACGCCGGCGACGAAACTGATGAATGCCAGGCTGCCGCCGAAGGCGACCGGGCCGAGCAGGAGCGCGATCGAATGCATGGCGACGCGGCGCAGGAAGGGCCGCTTGGCCTTGACGTTCCAAATCGCATTGAAGGCATGTTCGATGGTCAGCATCTGCATCAGAGCCGTGGCGGCGAGCACCGCGACGCCGATCAGGGTCACGCGCTCGGCGCGGTGGGCGAACTGGCCGAGGTACTTGGCGATCACCGTACCGGCCTTCTCCGGCAGCAGGTTGGCGAGCAGGAATTTCTCCAGCGCCGCGCTCATGCCTTCGGCGAAAGGAAAATGCGACAGCAGACCCAGGCCCACCGCAATCATCGGCACCAGGCCGAGCAAGGTGGCGAAGGAGAGTGCGGCCGCGGTCTGCGCCAGTCGTTCGCTGCGGAAACGACCGACAACACGATAGGCAAGCCGGAAGGGAGCGAATAGCCAACGCATATAATCGGGCGATTCTAACGGAGCCGGACATGGAACGAGCACGCTGGGCGCAACGCTTCAATCAGGCGGCATCCGCCAGCCTGATTGCCCTGATCCTGCTGTGCGTCGCCTGGGAGATGTGGCTGGCGCCGCTGCGTCCCGGCGGCTCCTGGCTGGTACTGAAAACGGTGCCGCTCCTGTTCCCGCTGTTCGGCATCTTGCGCAGGCGGCGCTATACCCACCAGTGGGCCTCGATGCTGTCCCTGCTCTATTTCATGGAAGGAACGGTCCGGGCGGCCACGGAATACGGCGCTTCGCGGGCGCTGGCATCGACCGAGATCGTCCTCGCCCTGGCGTTCTTCAGTGCCGCAGTCGGCTATGCGCGCCTGTCGTCGGACAGCTCGTCGCGCTGACTGGCCAAGGCGCTGCCCGTGCGGTTGGAGACGACGCCTTCCTTGAAATACTTGTCGAGTATCCCCGACGAGAAAATCTCCCGGACCTCGGCGGCGCAGTGGTCGAGATGGACGTGGAACCGCCCGTCGCCGACAAGTTCGGACAGCAGGACCAGGGTACCGACGCCGCTTGAGCTGAGCCCGGTGACGCCGTTCATGTCGACGGTGATGGACGTCGCCCCCGCCAGGACGCGGGCCTTGCAGAGGAGCAGGAGTTCGCGCGCGGTTTCGAAGCCGAACTCCCCCGTGACCACCGCCCGCAACTCGTCGCCGACCAGCTTGTTTGCTACCTGAAGCGTCACCTAAGGTCTCCGTTCCCCGGCGTTCGTCGATGCCGGGAAAATTTCAGGCGGACTGTACACTATTTCTCCTGCGCCGAATCGGCTTGTCCGAGCCCGCCGACAGCCGAATCGCGCCGATCAATGCCGTTCGCGGCGACTGTCCCGGTTTTCCTGGCGCCGCGGCCGCGGCTCCGCCGCCGGTGCCGGCGCCGAGATCAAATTGAGCTTCTCGGAAGCCAGCACGATGTCCCGCGCCAGGTCGATGAGCTTGCGCCTCTCGGTTCGCGCCTGACCGCGCAGCAGTTCGAATGCCTCCTGACGTCCGAGGCGGCGGCGTTCCATGATGATGCCGATCGCCAGCGAGACGTCGCGATCGGCATCGAGCGCCGTCTGCAACTGACGACTGGTTTCGCGCAGCTTGCGGGCGTCCTCCGAGCGCGCGAACGCCGCTTCGATGGCGGGAACCAGGCGATCGGGATCGGCGGGCTTGACGACATAACCCATCGCTCCGGCTTCCGAGGCCTGCTCCACCAGTTCGTCGTCGCTGTAAGCGGTCAGGAAGATGAAAGGAACCTCACTGTCGGCTTCATGCAAACGCCAGGCGAGATCGACGCCTGACTGCCCCGGCATGCGCACATCGAAAATGGCGAGGTCGATGCTGCCTCCGGCCAGAATGTCCTCGGCCTCTTCCACGGACGAGGCCGTATCGACGTAATACCCGGCCTGACGCAAACCTTCCCCCAGCGTCGCCAACACCAGCCTGTCGTCGTCCAGCAGCAGCAGTCGTTTCATCGCGGCGGTATCGCTTGTCATTTCCGGCTCCTTAGCATTTCAAAGTTACGATCGGGGGTTCCAGCGTCAGCTTGGCTTCGACGCCGGAGGCATTGTCTATCAGTTCGAAATAGGCGCCGCGACGCGGCAGCAGGGAATGGATCAGTTGCAGGCCGCTGCCGCCGCCCTTGGCCGAGCGCTTGTCGCGTTCGGCCAAGCTGCCGTTGTTTGCCACCGTCAGGGTCACGCGTTCCTTGGCGATATCGATTTTCATGTCGATGCTCGGCTCGCTGCTCGAGCATCCATGCTTGAAGGCATTGAAGACCATCTCGTTGAGCACCAGCGCCACCGGCACGGCCTCGTTTTCGCTGACGACGACCTTGCAACCGACATTGTGTTCGTCATTGCGGAATTCCATGCCCTGCTGCATCAACTGGCCGATACCGGAAACGACTTCCTTGAGCAGATCGCTCAGCATCACGCGCACCGCGCCCGGTCGACTTTGCAGACCGTAGATGATGGCGACCGCCTGGACCTGGGCGATGGCTTCGCTGATGACCCCGGAGACTTCGGCGTGGCGATTGGCATAGTTGCGCAGCATGCCGGTCACGCCCTGCAGATTGTTCTTGATGCGGTGATGGACTTCGCGTACCAGGGCATCGCGCTGGGCGCGGGCCGACTCGTCGGCCTGTCGTTCGAGGCGTTTCTGCTCGGTGACGTCTTCGCTCATGCAGACGACTTGCACCACTTGCCCCGTCGCTTCGCGCACCGGCGCGGAATGATGGCGGATATGGCGCAGTTCGCCGCCGCGGCGCAGGATGCGAAACTGCATCTCCAACGGACGCAAGGCTTGCTGCCGCGTCAGCGTGTCCAGTACGCGCGCCTGGTCTTCGGCATGGATGGATTGCACCCATTTGAACGGCGCGGCGTACAAGTCGGCGGCAGGCTGACCCCAGATCTTGTCGTAAGCCGGGCTGACGTAATGCACCTGGGTTCCGTCGGGGGCCATCACCCAGAACACTTCGTCGATATTTTCCGCCACCTGGCGAAAGCGCGCTTCGCTCTCGCGCAACGCCTGCTCGATGCGCTTGCGCTCGGTGATGTCCTCGCAGATCAGCGCACGCATCGGCTCGGCGCCGATGTCCCCGACCGGGAACGAGCGCGCCGCGATCCAGCGCTCGAGTCCATCGCTGCGCCGGATGCGGAACTCTGCGCTCGATGTACCCTCGTTTTCGGTTTGCTTGAGAAAATTGTCCGTCAGCGGCCGGTCTTCCTCGACGACCAACTTGTAGGGCAGGGTCGCATCGGCCAGCATCGCCTTGCGGTCGATGCCTAAAATCCTCTCGGCCGCAGCGTTCAGATAGTGGAAACGCCGATCCCGCAGCGAAAACATCGCTGCCGCGTCGAGCATGTGATCGGCAAACGTGAAGGAGTCGTACTTCGCTCCTTGGGAATGGTCCATCGTGGTCCCCAACGACTAATGCCTGCCGTTTCGGCGTGGCGCGCGGGTTCCTGGCGCCTGTTGATGTACGCACTCCGTGCACGCGGACCTGGCGCGCCTGCCTCCCGTCACGGCTTCCAGGTGGCGGGAGGAGTCGTCAGTTTACCTCACACTTGGGGATTTACGCGCTCCGGTCCCGCTTCCAGCTTGTTCAAGGCATTGATGTAGGCCTTGGCCGAGGCGACGATGATGTCGGTATCGGCACCCTGGCCGTTGACGATGCGGCCGTTCTTGGACAGGCGTACCGTCACTTCGCCCTGGGCATCGGTGCCGGTCGTAATCGCGTTCACCGAGTAGAGCAGCAAGTCGCTGCCGCTGGCCGCCACTTTCTCGATCGCCTTGAAAGTCGCATCGACCGGGCCGCCACCGTCGGCCTCCACCTGGTGCTCGACGCGCGCGGCGCCGCTGCCGACGGCGAGCGTCAACTTGGCCACGGGCGCCTCGCCGGTCTCGGAATGGAACATCGAGGACACCAGCCGATAGTGTTCGTGATCGGGCGCAATGGTGTCGTCGCCGGCGAGCGCATAAATATCCTCGTCGAAAATCTCGCGCTTCTTGTCGGCGAGGTCCTTGAAGCGGCCGAAGGCGGCGTTGAGCGCCTCCTCGCTGTGAAGTTCGATGCCCAGTTCTTTCAGGCGCGACTTGAAGGCGCTGCGTCCCGACAGCTTGCCGAGGGTCAGTCGGTTGGTGGTCCAGCCGACGTCCTCGGCGCGCATGATTTCGTAGGTCTCGCGATGCTTGAGCACACCGTCCTGATGGATGCCCGACTCGTGGGCGAAGGCGTTGGCGCCGACGATGGCCTTGTTCGGCTGCACCGGATAACCGGTGATCTGCGACACCAGTTTCGACGCCGGCACGATCTGCGTCGTGTCGATGCGCGTCGCGCAACTGAACAGGTCGCCGCGCGTGCGCACCGCCATCACCACTTCCTCCAGCGAAGCATTGCCGGCGCGCTCGCCGAGCCCGTTGATCGTGCATTCGACCTGACGCGCGCCCGCCAATACGGCCGACAGCGAATTGGCGACGGCGAGGCCGAGGTCGTTATGGCAATGCGTCGACCAGACCACCCGGTCCGCGCCGGGCACGCTCTCGATCAATTTGCGCATGCGCTCGCCCCAAAGTTCGGGAATGCTGTAGCCGACGGTGTCCGGCACGTTGATCGTCGTCGCGCCGGCCTTGATCACCGCGTCGAAGACGCGGACGAGGAAGTCGAAATCGGAGCGCACCGCGTCTTCGGCCGAAAACTCGATGTCGGCGGTGTATTCGCCGGCCAGTTTGACCGCCGCCACGGCCGCGTCGACCACCTGGTCCGGCGACATGCGCAGCTTCTTTTCCATGTGGATCGGGCTGGTGGCGATGAAGGTATGGATGCGGCCGGACTTGGCCGGCTTGATCGCTTCGCCGGCGCGGCGGACGTCGGTTTCGTTGGCGCGCGCGAGGCCGCAGACCGTCGATTCCTTGATCGTCTCGGCGATGGCGCGCACGGCCTCGAAGTCGCCATTCGAGGCCGACGGAAAGCCGGCCTCGATCACATCGACGCGCATACGCTCCAGTTGGCGGGCGATGCGCAGCTTTTCCTCGCGGGTCATGGCCGCGCCGGGACTCTGCTCGCCGTCGCGCAGTGTGGTGTCGAAGATAGTGAGGTGTTGCTCGCTCATGGCTGCCTCCTGCGGAATGGAGTACGTCAAAAAGACTCTGCCGGCCGTGCCGTCAGACCTGAAGTGAAACCGGATTGTAGGGTTGGGGTTTGCTAGCGCGCGCGGCGCAGCAGCGGCAGCAGCTTGGCGCGCAGGGGACGCTGCGCCAGCAGGATGCCGGAGAGGGCGAGAAATACGGCGGCAAAGGCAAGGGTCGCGTACATGGCTGCGAATATATCTGTATTAGTCGGGGCGCGCAACAGCTTTGTTGCGCTTGGACAACCTGTCCCAGGCCGCCATCGCATAGCCCGAGAGCGCGTAGCCCAGAAACAGCGCGAACAGCACTCCCGCCGGATAGCTCGAAACGAGCGCAAAGGCGAGCGCGATGGCGACGATGGCCATAAAGGGCACGCTGCGCCTGAGGTTGATGTCCTTGCCGGAGTAGTAGCGGACCGTGCTGACCATGGTGACGCCGGCGAAGATGGTCAGAATGCAGGCGTACCAGCGCGCCTCTTCGCCGCTCCAGTTGTTGTCGATCAGCACCCAGACCAGGCCGGCCACCAGCGCCGCTGCCGCCGGACTCGGCAGTCCCTGGAAGTAGCGCTTGTCGATGACCTCGATGTTGGTGTTGAAGCGCGCCAGACGCAAGGCGGCGCCGACGCAATAGATGAAGGCGGCGACCCAGCCCAGCTTGCCCATGCCCTTGAGCGCCCATTCGTAGATGACGAGGGCCGGCGCGGCGCCGAAGGACACCATGTCGGAGAGCGAATCGTATTCGGCACCGAAAGCGCTCTGGGTCCGCGTCAGACGCGCGACGCGGCCGTCGAGGCCGTCCATGACCATGGCGACGAAAATGGCGACCGCCGCGTCGGCGAAGCGCCCGTTCATTGCCTGGACGATGGCATAGAAGCCGGCGAACAAGGCCGCCGTGGTAAACAGGTTCGGCAGGATGTAGATGCCGCGGCGGCGCAGTTCCGGGTTCATCAGGGCTTTGCGGGGACGGGGGACCGGCATGGAAGCCTTCATCGGCGGGATGCGAAGCGCCGTATTGTAGCCGGTCGCGGCCTCGCGGGCGCAAACACACCCGTCGCTGCGATCGGCATCACGCGAGATAGGTATGGACGAGGCCAGCGGCGGCGCAGGCGCCGATAGTTTTCATGACATCCAGCTTATACCGCCACAGGGCGAGGAAAGCCGCCGTCGCCAGCAGGGCGTGAAACCAGGCGAAACCTCCGGCAAGCCCTTGCGGCCAGAGCACGTTATGGCCGAAAAACACGGCCAGGTTCAGAATCACGCCGACGACCGCAGCGGTGATTCCCGTCAGCGGCGCCGTGAATTTGAGGTCGCCGTGCGTCGCTTCGACCAGCGGTGCGCCAGCGAGGATGAACAGGTAGGACGGCAGGAAGGTAAAAAAGGTGGCAACCGTCGCGCCCGCCATCCCGGCCCAGAACAGCAGGTCGGGACCGAAGATCTGCTGGGTCCAGGCGCCGATGAAACCGACGAATGCCACCACCATGATCAGCGGTCCCGGCGTCGTTTCGCCGAGCGCGAGGCCGTCCATCATCTGCGGCGCCGTCAGCCAGCCGTAGGTCTCGACGCCGCCCTGGTACACATAGGGCAAGACCGCATAGGCGCCGCCGAACGTCACCAGCGCCGCCTTGGTGAAAAAGATGCCCATATCCTTGAGCACGGGCACGCCCGCCAGCGGCAGCATCGCCGCCGCCCACAGCAGGCCGCCGACGGCGATCAGCAGAATCAGCCGCGCCGCGCCGAAACGTGCGTGTTCTGGTGGCGGCGTGTCGTCGTCGATCAACGCCGGGCCGTAGTGCTTGCCGGCGCCGTCATGGCCGCCGCCCGTCCGGAACTTGTCGGGCGCGAACCGGCTGCCGAGCAGCCCGAGCGCTCCGGCCGTCAGGACGATCGCCGGAAACGGAACGCCGAGGGCGAAAATGGCGACGAAGGACAAGGCAGCCATGCTCCACAGCACGGCGTTCTTCAGCGCCCGCGCGCCGATGCGCCACGCGGCGAAGAGCACGATGGCGACGACGGCCGGCTTGATTCCGTCAAAAATACCCTGGATGAACTTGACGTCGCCGAACGCCATATAGATCCAGGTCAGCGCCGTCAAGATGAGCAGCGACGGCAGGACGAACAAGGTGCCGGCGACTATCCCGCCCCAGCCGCGATGCAGCAGCCAGCCGATATAGATGGTCAGTTGCTGCGCCTCGGGTCCCGGCAGCACCATGCAATAGTTCAGCGCATGAAGGAAGCGGCGCTCCGAAATCCAGCGCTTGCGCTCGACCAGTTCCTGGTGCATGACTGCGATCTGGCCCGCCGGACCGCCGAAGCTTATGCAGCCTAGCTTCAGCCAATAGCGGAAAGCCTCCCAAAATGACGGATGCACAGGACGACCGGCAGCAGGATGCATTTTTTGCCTATCAACGACTACGTCACGACGACGCCGCCGGATCGCGGCTATCATCCAGCCCGGCCACTGTACCGCAATTGGGCTTTTCAATCGGGCGCCTCGGCGGCAAGGAAGCTCGCATAATATTGCGCGCCATCAAGGCGCGCGTCGCCGGCAACGGGGCAACCAAGACCGGCGGCAGCACTGCAACAACGACTGGGGAAGCAAAATGAGCGCAGACAACTCTTCGAGCGACGCGGGGCATCCGCATGGCGACCTCCACCACTTGCTCGGCATCGGCAACTCCGTCGTGCTGGTGCTGGTGTTGCTGGTGATGACCATTTCCATCATCCTCATCGTCGGCCTGCGCAACGATGTCGCCGCCCTCGAAGATCATGCGCGCAAGTCGACCAAGGCGACGAAAGCCCTGCAGGAAGAACTCGCGAGCCTCAAGGAACTGCTGCAGGTCAGTCAATCCAAGGCGGAACCGGCCGGCGCGCGCGCCGAAGCGCTGCCGGGCAACATCGATGCCGCGGCGCCCGGCCGCGATTGCGTCATCCGCGCCGGGAGCAAGAACGCCGTCGCCGGCTGCATCGATTTCGAGGCGCCGCAGCGTTAACGGCCTACGCAAACGGCAGTTCGGCCTGCGCCGAATCCGCCGCCGCAAGGAAACTCGGTACCGCGGCGGCCGTCAGGTTGCTGGCCCTGACGCCGAGCAAGCGCAGCCGCCGCTCCAAGGGCACGCGCCGTAGGCACTCTCCCGCCGCTTGCCGAATGGCCGCCGGATCGGCCGTCGGCAATGGCAGCGTGGCGTCCCGCGTTACGGTCCGGAAATCGTCGTAGCGCAGCTTGATGCCGATGGTGCGCCCCAGATAGCCCTTGCGCCTGAGGTCGTCCGCCAACTGGGTGCACAAGGCCGTGAAGACTTCGGACAGTAGCGGACGGTCGTGGCGCGGATGGAGATCCCGTTCGAAGGTCGTTTCGCGACTGATCGACTTCGGCTCCGACCAGGTCACCACCGGGCGCTCGTCGCTGCCTTGCGCCGCCTCATGCAGCCAGGCGCCGTAGCTGCGGCCGAAACGCGCTTGCAGCATCGCCGGCTCGGCCCGGGCCAGTTCCCCGATCGTCCCGATGCCCAGCGCGGCGAGCTTTTCCGTCGCCTTCGGCCCGACGCCGTTGATCTTGCCGACCGGCAGCGGCCAGATGCGGGACGGAACGTCGGCCATGCCGATGATCGTCACGCCGTCCGGCTTGTCGAGATCGGAGCAGATCTTCGACAACAGCTTGTTCGGCGCAATGCCGACCGAGCAGGACAGTCCGGTCGCTGCGCGCACGGCGCGCTTGATGTCGAGCGCCAGCGCCATGGAGTCGTCGGTCAGTTCGCTCAGATCGACGTAGATTTCGTCGATGCCGCGATCCTCTATCTGCGGCGCAATGCCGGCGACGGCTGCCTTGAACAAGCGCGAGTAATGCCGATAGGCATCGAAATCCACCGGCAGCAGAATCGCCTCCGGCGCCAGGCGCGCGGCCTGCATCACGCCCATGCCCGAGAAGACCCCGAGCGCGCGGGCCTCGTAGGTGGACGTCGTGACGACGCCGCGTCCGACATAGTCGCGCAGACGGAAGAACTTGCGCGTGCCGTCGGCCAGCGCCGCGGGCTGGTGGCTGCGCTTGCCGGCGATGACGACCGCCGCGCCGCGCAGCTCCGGGTAGCGCAGTAGCTCGACCGACGCGTAGAACGCATCCATGTCGAGATGCGCGATGCGGCGGCATGAAGCGGCCATGCCCCGACGCCTCAGGACTTCTCGCCGATCAGCTCGGTCAGGTAGGCGTCGGGAGCCGCGCCGACGACGGGGCCGCGCGCGAAGGTCTTGCGCGTCCGCGTCCCTTCGATCACGAGGTCGGCACCATAGGCGTCGATCCCCAGCAGGCCGACCCCAGCCGGCAGCTTGGGCGCAACGGCGGCAAGCAGCGTCTCTTCCTCGTCGAGCGCAAGATGGGGCGCATCGACCAACAGACGGCCGTCCAGCCAGCCGGCCTGGCCGAAGCCGCCTACGATCCGGATGCGCTTCGGTTCGAAGCGATGAAAGCGGAAGTCGCCGAGTTCGAGAAAACGTGCGGCCGCGGGATGAAAGCGCAGATAGCGCTTGCCCGCCGGGTCGTCGCCGGCGAGCGGCAGCAGTTCGCCGACCAGCGACGCCCGGGCGATTTCGCCGCCGCCGAGCGACCGTGCCACGGCGAGGCTGGCCCTGGCATCGACGGCAAGGTTCTGGGTATGCTCGGCCAAGTGCGATATCAGCACCAGTGGACGATGGCGCTCGTCGGTGGCGAACGCTACCGCCGTGGCATAGGGATAGCCGGGCATGGCGACGGAATGTGTCGCGAGAGCGACTTCGCTCTGGTGGTGCAGAAGCTCGACGAGGATCTCGAGGCGGGAAGACATGGCAATATTTTACTCGGCGCTTCGCCGATCGACGCTGACAGGCAGTATGCTTGCGCCCCTTCTGGCTTCGGAACAGTACTCCCATGTGGTTTCGCAATCTTCGCATCTTCCGCTTGTCCGCGGACTGGAACAAGGACCTGAATCAGTTCGCCGCCGCGTTGGCCAAACTGCCGTTGAACCGCTGCGGCGGCTTCGACATGCAAAGTCGCGGCTGGGTCTATCCGAAGGACGGCGAGTTCGTCCATGTCGTGAACGGCCAATGGCTGCTGGCGCTCGGCGTCGAACAGAAGCTGCTGCCGGCGTCCGTCATCCGCCAAGTCACGCAGGAGCGCGCCGCGCAGATCGAGGCGGATCAGGCGCGCAAGGTCGGGCGCAAGGAAATGCGCGACCTGCGCGACGGCGTCACGCTGGAACTCCTGCCCAAGGCCTTCACGTGCCGCCGCACCACTTGGGCGTGGATCGACCCGGCGCACGACTGGCTCGTCATCGACGCCGGTGCCGACGCGAAGGCCGACGAATTTCTCGACGTCCTGCTGAAGTCGGTCGGCGACGTCCACGTGCGGCCCTTGCAGACGCAGGTGTCGCCGTCGTCGGCCATGACCGAATGGCTCGCGGCCGGCGACTCGCCGGCGGGATTCAGCATCGACGACGACCTGGAGCTGCGCACCGCGGCGTCGGGCGAGTCGGCGATCCGCTACGTGCGCCATGCGCTCGAGGGCAAGGAAATCCAGGCGCATATCGCCAACGGCAAGATCGCGACCAAGCTCGCGGTGACCTGGAACGACCGCGTCTCGTTCGTTCTCAACGACAAGCTGCAGCTCAAGCGCCTGACCTTCCTTGACATCCTGAAGGAAGAAGCCGAGCAGTCGGCCCAAGACGCCGACGAGCAGTTCGATGTCGATTTCGCCCTGATGGCCGGCGAACTCGGCCGCATGTTCGACGACCTTCTGCTGGCGCTGGGCGGAGAAGCAAAGCCGGTGTAAGCGGCAGAGCGGCCGTTGCGCTCGCCGCCGCTACCGGATCATTCCCAGTCGTCCGCTGTGGCTGCCGACATACCACAGACGGCCCGCGGCATCGACGACCATCTTGCGGATTCCGCTATTGGCGGTCGGCAACGTCAGGTTCTCCAACTTGTCGCGCGCCGGATCGAACCGCAGCACGGTGTTGGCATGGAGTTCGTTGCTCCAGACGACACCGGCGGCGTCCACCGTCACCGCATACGGGCCGCCGATCGCGCCGCCCGGCATAGCCACTTCCTTCGCGACACGGCGCGCCGCGGTATCGACCTGGATCAGTTTGCCGCTACCGTACAGGGTCACCCAGAGCGTCCCGTCGGGAGCCGTCGCCATGCGCCGCGGACGCGAGCCGCGGGGGAGCACCACCTCGTCGATGCGGCCCGTCTGCGGATCGAGGATACCGAGACGATCGTCGTCGATGCGGCAGAACCAGACGCGGCCTTCCCGGTCGAGGGCGATGCCGTACGGACCACCGGCGGTCCGGTATTCGGTGATGCGCCCGCTGGCGACATCCAGACGCCCGATCCGATCGCCGCTTTGGAGCGTGAACCACAGCGCCGTACCATCATCGCTGATCACCAGCGTATGCGGACCGCCCCCGCCCGACGGCGTCTTGAACTCGTCGATCCTGCCGCTGGCCGGATCGAGGCGGCCTATCGTGCCGTTGCCGTGGCCGGTCGTCCAGACGATGCCCCGACCGTCGACCAGCAGGCCGTGCGGACGATGCCGCGGCGGCATCTGCCATTCGCGGAAGTTCTCCGTCGCCGGGTCGAAGCGCGCGACTTTGTTGCCGTTCATGACGGCGATGAATATGCTTCCGTCCGGCGCCACGGCCGGGTCGCGCGCAAATTCCGGCGTCGGCACCGGCCATTCGCGAATCTGTCCGGCAAACGTTGCCATGCCGCCGGGCCGGCTGCCGTAGTTCGAACCGCCCGCCGCAATCGCCGTCGCGATCAGCATCAAGACGACGCCCAGTCCGGACGCTATTGCAGGATTGCGGGACATGCCATTCTCCGTCGATTCCTTCGATTTAGCTGTCGCAAAGGCGAAGCCGCTGGTTCCGTTACCGTGCTTTCCGATCGGCCGCTTCAGCGTGAGATTCCCCGCCGCGCCGCGCGTTCAAAATTACGGTTCCTCGCGTTTGCCTCTCCCTTCGCAGCAGTGCGCACTGACTACTTTCTCGTTTTCCCACGCATTGAACCAACCGAAAAGAGCTCCCTCTAACAACGATCCTTACGCCCTCGATGCCGGAAGCCGCTGGTCGAACCACGCGGTGGGGATGCCATTGGGTCCGGCGCAATTTCCACTCGTCATAGAAAGCGCAAGATGACACCAGAAATCATCGCCAAATTCTTGGCTGACACAAGGCAATACCTGGGCAAACAATCACCGTCGGCAGCAGGCAACGGGGCGGACCGAGGCGGCGCACCCCAGCGGACCGTCGCGTCCAGCCCCGGCGGAGGCGTTCCACCGCATATGGACAGGCGCAGTTTCGACCGGCGCCATTTCGACCGGAACTCCGCCGCTCCGTAGCCCTCGGGGAAAAACCCCGGACGATGCGGCGCCTGTCGGGCGCCGACGACACTGGGCACGCCCGAGCGGCAAGAGGAGGATTCGCTTGGCGCGAGTCCTGAGCGGCCGCGGCGAGTTGCGGACGCCGTTGCGGCAGGAGTGCGCGTCGCTACCCTCGCTTCCACCGGCATTCCTTCATGACCATGCTTCGCTGGCCAAGACCGACGCGCCCCAACGCTGTCCCAAGCAACGCGTTCTGCACCGGCTGCTCCGCGTGCACCGCGCGTGCGACGTGCGTCCGCGGCGACGGCGAGACCCAGGTCGAGCGTATCGCCAAGTGGGGCGGATCCGCCGTCACCTTTCTCGGTTCGCTGTTGCTGGCGACCACCAAGACCGCCGGTGCCTCGCCCTACGTGTTCCTGCTGCTCCTGGTCGGCAATACCGCCTGGACGGTGGCCGGCCTGTCGATGCGGGACCGCGCCGTCGTCGCGACCAGTCTGCTGGGCGCAGCGTTCAATCTCTCGGCCATGTGCATCCGGCTTTAGTCTCACGTGGGTTCGGCCCCAACGCCGGCCGCACTGCTCCCTTCGTCGCGCCACTTGCGGGCGATGCCGAGCTGCGTGAACCCCAATCCGATCAGCGCACAGATCGCGTTCTCCCGATCCAGGCCGCGGATCTCGCTTTCCACGATTTCGGCGTCGAGCAGCTCACGAGCGTCTCCGGAAATGGCGAGCAGCGCTGGACCGATGCGGACCCTGATCGTTCGGCTGTCCTCCGAAATTCTTGCTACGGCGATTGTCACGTTCGGCACCATTTGCGCATATCGTTACGAATCGCCACATGCCACTGGGGCAAGTGGCGCGCTCACCTGACGTGTCGAAGCATATCGACCGCCTTCGCGCCCCGCGATACTGCGGCCAGTGTATTTTCCGTTACTTGTTAACGAGCGGTACGCCGTGCGCAAGCCGACGTCGGCTTCGCTGTCGCACCGACTGCGAATGCGTGCTCGGATGCTGATCGGTAGCAAGGGACTACCGCCTCCAGGTAGTTGCGGCGCGCACGGCGCACCAAAGCAAAAGCCCGCTGTTAAGCGGGCTTTTGGGTGTTGCCGAACTACTTTGACTAAGTTCTTGGTGGAGGCGGCGGGAATCGAACCCGCGTCCGCAAGCCCTCTACAGGCAGTACTACATGCTTAGCCACGTCATTTGATTTAGCCGCTGACCCGCCGCCGGGCAGGCTGGTCATCGGCGATCCGCTGGATTTTCGAGGTGAGCCGCGCGGCCTGACGCACCCTTATCTCACGTGAATGACGCTGCAGTGGGTTGCCCCACCCGGCCCGTGAGTCGTCCGGTGCAGCGCTAACCGGGATTAAGCGGCTAGAGCGAAACGCTCGTCGTTGGCGTTTGTGGTTTTCCAGATGGATTTGCGAGGTCACTGGTCCTCGGCATGCACTGCTCTGCTTCGCGACCCACGTCGAAGCCAGGTCGCCCCCACTGCCGCCATATAGGTTGCGCCGGCGGCAATTCAAGGGCAATGCTAACACGGCGCCGGCGCCAAGCGGTCGTCGGCTGCTAACCCATGACCGAACTAGGGTTAGAATGCGGCGCTTCATCACCGGAGTGAAGTGACGGCTCGCCGCCATTGCGGGACGAGGCGCGACTTGCGTCCGGAGCAGCAGACGAAAAAACATGAATTCCGATACTTCGCCCGAAAACAAGCCCCTCGGTGCCCTGGCGCTCGCAGCTCTGGGTATCGTCTACGGCGATATCGGCACCAGCCCGCTCTACACCATCAAGGAAGTGTTCGCCAACCCGCACCATCCGGTGCCGATCACGCCGGAGAACGTGTTGGGCATCTTGTCGTTGATCGTCTGGTCGCTGATCGTCGTCGTCACGATCAAGTACGTGCTGTTCATCATGCGCGCCGACAACAAGGGCGAGGGCGGCCTGATGGCGCTGATGGCACTGGCCTTGCGACCGCTCGCCGAGGGTAGCCGGGAGCAGAAGACAGTCCTGACGCTGGGCATCTTCGGTACCGCGCTGTTCTACGGCGACGGCGTCATCACGCCGGCAATTTCGGTGCTGTCCGCCGTCGAAGGATTGGAAATCGCGACGCCCGCGCTCAAGCCCTACGTGGTGCCGGTGACGCTGGTGGTGTTGATCGCGTTGTTCTCGTTCCAGCGCCACGGCACGGCAGGCATCGGCGCGCTGTTCGGACCGGTGATGGTGCTCTGGTTCTTCACGCTCGCCGCCCTCGGCATCGCCAACATCGCGGACCACAGCGACGTCTTGCTGGCCATCAATCCGCAGTTTGCCGAGGCTTTCATCGCCGCCAATCCGACGCTCGGTTTTTTTGCCATGGGCGCCGTGTTTCTGGCCGTCACCGGCACCGAGGCGCTTTACGCCGACATGGGCCATTTCGGCCGCCGTCCGGTGCAGTTGGCCTGGCTGGTCTTGGTGCTGCCGGCCCTGATACTGAACTATTTCGGCCAGGGAGCGCTGCTGCTGGCGAACCCGACGGCGATCGAGAATCCGTTCTACCGTCTCGTGCCGGAGTGGGGGCTCTATCCGCTGGTGGGTCTGGCGACGCTTGCGACGGTGATCGCCTCCCAGGCCGTGATCTCGGGCGCTTTCTCGATGACCCGCCAAGCCATTCAACTCGGCTATCTGCCGCGTATGGAAGTCCAGCACACCTCGGAGCATGAGATCGGACAGATCTACCTGCCGGCGGTGAACTGGCTGCTGCTGGCCGCGGTCATCGGCCTCGTGCTGGGCTTCAAGTCTTCGACCAATCTGGCGGCGGCCTACGGCATCGCCGTCTCGGGCATGATGATCATCACGACGCTGATCGCCTACATCGTGGTGCGTCGGCTTTGGGGCTGGAGCCTCGCCGCGAGCGGCGCGCTGACAGCGGCGCTGCTGGCCGTCGATGTCGCCTTCCTCGCCGCCAACGCCATCAAGATCGAGGACGGCGGCTGGTTCCCCCTGGTCTTCGGCATGGCGGTATTCACTGCGATGACGACGTGGCGGCTCGGCCGCGGTCTGGTCAGCGAGCGCGTGCGCAGCGATGCGCTGCCGCTCGAACCCTTTGTCGCCGACATGGCCGCCAACCGCGTACCGCGCGTGCCGGGCACCGCCGTGTTCATGACGCAGGACATGACGAACGTGCCCTTCGCGTTGCTGCACAGCCTCAAGCACTACAAGGTACTGCACGAACGCGTCGTCTTCGTCACCGTAGCGATCCTCGACATACCCCATGTGCCGGATTCCGACCGCGTCGTCACAGAAACGCTGCCGGACGAGTTCTACCGGATCAGGGTCTATTACGGCTATATGGACGCCCCCAACCTGCCGACGGCGCTCGCGCGGTGCGCCGAGTCCGGCCTCGAATTGGACATGATGGATACGACCTTCTTCCTCGGCCGCGAGACCCTGATTACGAGCTTCGATTCCGAAATGCCCTACTGGCGCGAACTGCTGTTCGTCGCCTTGTTCCGCAACGCCGGCAGCGCCACGGCGTTCTTCCAGATCCCGTCCAACCGCGTCGTCGAACTGGGCTCGCAAGTGGTCCTTTAAGGCAGTTCGGCGAGGATGGTCGACGTGGCGCGCACCTTGTCGCCTATGGTCACCTTGACGCGACTGGCGGTCGGCAGGTAGAGATCGACGCGCGAGCCGAAGCGAATGAAGCCGTAGCGCTGTCCGCGCGCGAGTTGCGCACCCGCATTCACGTAGCAGAGGATGCGCCGCGCCACGAGGCCGGCCACTTGCACGCAGGTAATGTCATGGCCGCCGCTGCTGCGGATATGCAGCGCATTGCGCTCGTTCTCGACCGAGGCCTTGGCCAGCGCGGCATTGACGAAGGCGCCGCGGTGATACCAGCGTTGGACGACGACGCCGTCGACCGGGCTGCGGTTCGAATGCACGTTGAACACGTTCATGAACACGCTGACCTTGAGCGCGTCGCAGTCACGCCAGGGATCGCGCACCGGCTCGATGGCGACGATGCGGCCGTCGGCCGGCGAAAGGACGCTGTTGGCGTCGCCCGGCACCTCGCGCGCCGGATCGCGGAAGAACTGGAGGCAGAACACGAAGAACAGCCAGATCGGCGACGCCCATTCCCAACCGGCGGAACTTGTGACCATAAGGCCGAAGCCCAGGCTGATACCGAGAAACGGCCAGCCCTCGCGGGCGATGATCGGGTGCGGATAACGATTCATTGGGAATCCCTTGAAAAAAAGGGCACAGCGCGGCTGTGCCCTTTCTGACGGCTACGAATGCTGTTCAGTTCTTGCTTTGGTCGACCAGCTTGTTCTTCTTGATCCAGGGCATCATGTCGCGCAACTGGGCGCCGACCTTCTCGATCGGGTGCTCGGCGGTGAGGCGGCGGCGCGCCGTCATCTCGGGGTAGTTGGTGCGGCCTTCGAGGATGAAGCGCTTGGCGTAGTCGCCGTTCTGGATGTTCTTCAGCGCTTCCTGCATGGCTTCCTTCGCTTCACAGCCGATCACCTTGGGGCCGGTGACGTACTCGCCGTACTCGGCGTTGTTGGAAATCGAGTAGTTCATGTTGGCGATGCCGCCTTCGTAGATCAGGTCGACGATCAGCTTCACTTCGTGCAGGCACTCGAAATAGGCCATCTCGGGCGCGTAGCCGGCTTCGGTCAGGGTCTCGAAACCGGCCTTGATGAGTTCGACGATGCCGCCGCAAAGCACGGCCTGTTCGCCGAACAGGTCGGTTTCGGTCTCCTCGCGGAAATTGGTCTCGATCACGCCACCCTTGGTGCCGCCGTTGGCCGCCGCATACGAAAGCGCAATGTCCTTGGCCTTGCCCGACTTGTCCTGATAGACGGCGATCAAGGACGGCACGCCGCCGCCCTTGAGGTATTCGGAACGCACGGTATGGCCGGGGCCTTTCGGCGCGATCATGATGACGTCGATGTCGGCGCGCGGCACGACCTGGTTGTAATG
>JACRPB010000261.1 GCA_016214175.1 Rhodocyclales bacterium | reverse complement strand
TGCCGGAATGGCGCGGCAAGGGCACGGGCCGCGCCCTGCTCGAATGCTTGCTGGATGAGGCCGCCGCGCGCGGCATGCGCAAGCTGCTGCTGAACGCCCAGACTGCGGCGACGGGCTTCTACGCGCGCTTCGGCTTCCGGCCCGAAGGCGCGGTCTTCATGGAAGCCGGCATTCCCCACGTCCTCATGACGCGCTCGTCGGCTTGAAGCGATGGCGGACGAGCGGGCCGGGGCTGGCGTCTTCCAGCCAGGTCTGCTCGGCGAAGCGCGTTTCGCCTGCCTTGTCCATGATCAGCACGGTCGAGCTGCGGGTGCCGTAGCCGGGCGCCTTGACGAAGGCGGCGGAGAGCAGCCTTTCCCATTCGAGACTGACGCCGGTGCGCGGCAGGGCCGTGTCCGGATGGATGGTATCGTCGTGCAACAGGTGGAAGAAGGCCGCGTCGTCGGGCAGGGCGGCGAGGGCGTCGCGCAGGGCCGACTTGGCGGCTTCGACCTTCGGCCAGGGCGTGTCGAGCAGGTGGTTGCTGATACCGAAGACGCCCGGCTCCAGGTCCCGTGCGCCGCCGTCGACGTTGCCGATCCAGGCCAGGCGGCGGCCGTCGCCCAGCAGCAGGTTGAAGCCGTTGTACGCGCCGGCGCGAGCGCGGACCCCCGACAGGTAGTCGGTCATCGATTCGTGCCCTCGCAGGAAATCGGCGACCAGGCCGCCGCGCGTGGCGGCATCGCGGCGATGGGATTGCGGATCGCGGAAGTTGGTGAGGGCGGCAAAGCGCCCGCCGCGGGTGACGCCCATCCATGTACCGCCGGCCTCCAGGTCGCGTCCGGCCAGGAGGTCCGGCGCTTCGGGCCAGAAGTCGGCGGCCAGCGTCGGCCGGGCGAAGAATTCGTCGCGGTTGGCCGCGACCACCAGCGGGTAGTCCGGATGGACCTGCCAGGCGACGAGTATCAGGCACATGGCGGGACCGCCGGCGCCGTCAAACCGTATAGGGCAGGCTCAGCAGATCGAGACGCGGACCGCCGGGCGCGCCGAGGCGGACGTCGCCGGCTTCGGCGCAGGACGACTGGACGACCACCAGGCACTCGTGCCGGCCTTCCGGCGCCGGGGCGACGCTGACGACGCCGCCGCAATGCTGGTCGCCGGTTTCGGGCGCATAGACGTGGGTGCCGGGCGCCACCGGCGCTTCGAGCCGCGCCCGGTACATGCGGCGCTTGACCTTGCCCAGGTATTGGGCGCGGGCGACGATTTCCTGGCCGGGGTAGCAGCCCTTGGTGAAGCTGACGCCGCCGACCGCCGGCACTTCGAAGTTCGCCATTTGCGGCACGAAGGCTTCCTGGGTGCCGGCGACGATGCGCGGCTGGCCGGCTGCGATTTCCAGCCAGCGCCAGGCCGCACTGCCGACCGGGCGCGCTTTGGCGCACAAGCGCTGCCAGACGGTCGCGGCGGCCGCCGGCTCGACCGCGAGCACGAAACGGCGCTCGTCCAACCTGACGATCTGGCCGTCGGCGAAAGGCACGGCCTGCAAGGGGAAGGGGATCTGCGCGCCCAGATCGAGGATCAAGGCCTCGGCCGCGCTGCCGGCAAGGCCGATCAGCACGCGTTCGGCCGTGGCGTCGGCAAGCTTGACCTTGCTGCGCAGCACGAACATCGAGAGCTTCTTCAGGATGCCGGGGACGATGTCGGCCGACAGCATCAGCAGCAGGTCGTCGTTGCGGTCGTGCCAGATGTGGAAAGAGGCGATGAGCCGGCCCTTGGCGGTGCATAGTCCGGCAAAGCGGACGGCATCGGGGGCGAGGTTCTTGACGTCGTTGGTCAGCAGGTTGTGCAGAAAGGACGCGGCTTCCTCGCCGCCGGCGCGGATCAGGCCGAAGTCGGGCAGGGGGGCGACGACGGTGCCGCTGCGGGCCGCCGTCAACTCATCGGCGGCAGCCCCGAAGTGCTCGCCGTCGGGGCTGGCGCCTTGTCGGCTGAGGAAGTCGTTCCAGTCCTGGCTCATGGTCGTTCTCCGGCTGCGAAAGGGGGTTGGGTTATTATAGCGTCCGCCCTTTGGCCCATCCCCATGCGTCTCGTCAAGCGTCTTCTTTCCCTGGTTTTCCTCGCCGGCATCGGCCTTTGCGGCTGGCTGGCCTGGTTCGCGGCTTCGCCCCTGCGCCTGGCCGCCAGCCCGCAGGAATTCAACATCCCGCAGGGGCTGACCCTGAAGGCGGCCTCCGCGCAAATGGCGCAAGCCGGCCTCGGCTTCGCGCCCTGGCAGTTCAGCCTGCTCGGGCGGCTGCTCGGGCGCGCCGGCGACATCAAGGCCGGCAGCTACGAGGTCGCCCAGGGCATCACGCCGCTGCAACTTCTCGACAAGCTGACCCGCGGCGACGTCACCCAGGCCGAGGTCGTCTTCGTCGAAGGCAAGACCTTCCGCCAGTTGCGCGCCGAACTCGACCGCCATCCCGACCTGCGCCACGACAGCGCGGGCTTGTCGGACCGCGACGTCCTCGCCCGCATCGGCGCCGCCGAATCCCATCCGGAGGGGCTGTTCTTTCCCGACACCTATCTGTTCGCCAAGCAGTCGAGCGACTTGCGGGTGCTGATGCGCGCCTATCGCGCGATGCAGGCGCGGCTGGCCGCGGAATGGGAGAAGCGCGACCCCGCAGTGCCTTACGCCTCGGCCTACGAAGGGCTGATCATGGCCTCCATCGTCGAAAAGGAGACCGGGCAGCCGGCCGACCGCGCCAAGGTCGCCTCGGTATTCAGCAACCGGCTGAAGAAGGGCATGCTGCTGCAAACCGACCCGAGCGTCATCTACGGCATGGGCGAGAACTTCGACGGCAACATCCGCAAACAGGATCTGACAACCGATACCCCCTACAATACCTACACGCGCGCCGGGCTGCCGCCGACGCCGATCGCCATGCCGGGCCTGGCCTCGATCCAGGCCGCCCTGCATCCGCCGGCCAGCGAGCTTTACTATTTCGTCGCCCGCGGCGACGGATCGAGCGAATTCACGCGCAACCTCGACGAACACAATCGGGCGGTTGCGAAATACCAGAAACGCAGAGGAGGGTAGCGGTGCGAGGCAAGTTCATCACGTTGGAAGGTCTTGACGGGGCAGGGAAAAGTACCCATCTGGCGCGCCTCGTCGCACTGCTGCGGCAGGCGGGGAAGCCGGTGGTCCAGACGCGCGAGCCGGGCGGCACGCCGCTCGGCGAAAAGCTGCGCGGCCTGCTGCTGGCCGAGCCCATGCACCTGGAAACCGAGGCGCTGCTGATGTTCGCCGCGCGGCGCGAACATCTCGACAAGGTGATCCTGCCGGCGCTGGAACGCGGCGACTGGGTCGTCTGCGACCGCTTCACCGACGCCAGTTTCGCCTACCAGGGCGGCGGCCGCGGTCTGTCGGTCGAAAAGCTGGGAATACTCGAAAACTGGGTGCAGGACGGCCTCGATCCCGACCTGACGCTGCTGTTCGACGTGTCGACCGAAATCGCCCTCGGACGGGTCAAAAGCATGGGGCGCGAACTCGATCGCTTCGAGCAGGAAAAGCAGGAGTTCTTCGAGCGCGTGCGCGCCGCCTACCTGGCGCGGGCGCGCGCAAATGCCGCCAGATTCCGGGTGATCGACAGCGGCAAGACGTTGGACTCTATTAATGTTGAACTTGAAGAAATAGTTTCAGGTGTCTGTTAATAAATACCTATCTTGGCACTCGTCCGAGTGGATGCGACTCTGGGAGTCCGCCGGCGGACCGCCGCATGCGATTCTGCTGGCCGGGCCGGCCGGCGTCGGCAAGAGCCTGTTCGCGGCGGCGGCGGCGCAGCGCCTGCTTTGCGAGTCGCCGCGTCAGGCGGCGGACTGCGCCTGCGGCGACTGCCACTCCTGTCGCATTTTCGCCGCCGGCAACCATCCGGACTTTCGCCACGTCATCCCCGAGGCCGACGCCGAGGAAGCGGAGGGCGAAGCGAGCGATGCCGGCGACAAGAAGAAGGCCAGCTCGCAGATCCTGATCGGCCAGATTCGCGCCCTGGAGGACTTCGTCTATATGGGAGGGCACCGCAGCAGCACGCGGGTCATCCTCATTGAACCCGCCGAGGCGATGAACTTCGCCGCGGAAAATGCTCTTCTCAAGATACTTGAAGAACCGCCTTCAGGCGTTTGTTTCTTATTGGTAACTAGCCGAGTAAAGAAGCTGCTGCCGACGGTGCGCAGCCGTTGCCGCACCCTGACTTTCGGCCGTCCGGGCCTGGAGGAGGCCAAGCGCTGGTTGGCCGATCAAGGCGAAAAGAACGCCTTGCCGCTGCTCGCCTTGACCGGCGGCACGCCGATCCTGGCGCTGGCGGAGTCGCAGAAAGGCCGTCTCAAGACTTTCGACGACATGGCGGCCAGCCTGTTCGAGAACGAGGGCGACTTTCTGGCGCTGGCGAGCCGCTGGGAATCGCACCTGAAGAAGGAGGGCGGCCTGAAAATGGAGGAATTGGTCGCAACCGTCCAAAAGGCGCTGTTCGACCTGGCCAGCTTCAACCTGACCGGACAATTGCGTTTCTTCGCCAGCCGCGAAAAGCAGGTCGCCGCCATCGCCGCGCGCGCCGATACGAGCGGCATTCTCGGCTACTACAACGAGTTGCTGAAGGCGCGCATGCTGGCGTCGCACCCGCTCAATCCGCGCCTGTTTCTCGACGACATCGCCGCCCGTTACCTGCGCGCCATCGCCCCGTCCCGCTCATGACGCCCTTGCTGGTCGATTCGCATTGCCACCTCGATTTTCCGGATTTCGCCGGCGGTATTCCCCAGCTCGTCGCGCGCATGGCTGAAGCCGGGGTCGGCTGGGCGCTGTGCGCCGGCGTGACGCTGGAACGCATGCCGGCCGTGCTGGAAATCGCCCGCAGCTACGCGAACATCTACGCCGCGGCCGGCGTTCATCCCGACGTCGAGGACGGCGCCGAGCCGGACGAGGACACGCTGGTCGGCTTGGCGGCCGACCCCAAGGTCGTCGCCATCGGCGAAACCGGGCTCGACTATTACCGCCTGCAAGGCGAGCCGGACTGGCAGCAGCGCCGTTTTCGCATCCACATCGGCGCCGCCCGGCGTACCCGTAAGCCATTGATTATCCACACGCGCGCGGCGGCCGCCGACACCTTGCGCATACTGCGCGAGGAAAAGGCCGACGCGGTCGGCGGCGTCTTTCACTGCTTCACCGAAGACGCGGCGACTGCCCGCCAGGCCTTGGATCTCGGCTTCATGATCTCGTTCTCGGGCATCGTCACCTTCAAGAACGCCGTGGCCTTGAAGGAGGTCGCCGCCATGGTGCCCCTGGACCGGCTGCTGGTCGAAACCGACGCCCCCTATCTGGCGCCGACGCCACACCGCGGCAAGCTCAACGAGCCGGCCTTCGTTCGCCACGTTGCCGTGGAAGTCGCCCGGATCAAAGGTCTCGACTTCGATGTTCTCGCCGGCGCCACCACCGACAACTTTTTCCGCCTGTTCTCGACTGCGAACCCTACCCATGGCTGACTTGCGGCGTCTCTGTCTGATCCTGTTTGCGGCGATCTCGCTGCCGTGCGCGGCCGGCAGCTACGACGAGATACTCACGGCCGCCAATCTCGACAATACCGAAGGCGTCGTCGATCTGATCCAGCGCGGCATGGACGTCAATACGACCGATCTTTCCGGCAATACCCTGCTGATGATCGCCGCCCGCAACGGCAATGCCACACTTCTAGATTATTTATTAAGAAACAGAGCCAACACGCTGAAGCGTAACAAGTATGGCGATACGGCATTGATGCTCGCCGTATTCCAGGGGCGCACCGAAATCGTGCGCCGGATGCTGGATGCCAAAGTCCAGATCAGCGGCGGCGGCTGGAATCCGCTGCACTATGCCGCTTTCGGTGGGCACGCCGAAATCGCCGCCATGCTCGTGGATCGCATGCCGGATATCGACGCGCCGGCCCCCAACGGGCAGACGGCTCTGATGCTGGCCGCCGCCGCCGGGCACCTCGACGTCGTCATGGTCCTCGTCGATGCCGACGCCGACATGGATCTGGAGGACTACGAGGGCCTCACGGCCATCGCGCTGGCCATCAAGGCGGGCCGCGAGTCGGTCGTCGACTATCTTCGCAGCGAAGGCGCCGACGAATGACCGGAAACAGGCGCCCGCGGGGCTCCCTGGTGCCTTGAATCCTGCGAGTGCGATCGCTCAGCGCTCGGTGCAGGAAAGACGGCGCTTCACGGAGCCATCAGCGCGAACACACCCCAGCCCAGGTATTCGCGCGTGTAAGTCGCGTAGCGCTGCGGTTCCGAGGTCAATCGGGTTCGAACGTCTTGCGCCAACTCGTCGTCGGGATTGGCTTCAAGCCACCGACGCATGGTGAGCCACTTGGCCGCCTCGTATCTGTCCCAGCCGTCCTGGTCGGCCAGAACCATTTCAACAACGTCGTAGCCAAGCTCGCCGAAAGACGCGAGAAGTTCCGGAAGCAGAAGAAAGGCGGAGATCGAGTTGGCGAGACACCCCTTGGCGACCTCATCCGTCGGCGGCGCCTGCCGCCAGAAGGGCTCGCCGATGAGGATCATCCCTCCCGCGCGCAGGCTCTGCGCCAGAAGCCCGATGGTGCCGGCGATTCCCCCGCCGATCCATGTGGCACCGACACAGGCGGCCACATCGACTTTCTCTGCCGAGACATAGCCGGCTGCATCGCCATGGATGAACTCGACCTGATCGACGACGCCCAGCTCAACCGCACGAAGTCTTGCCTGCTCGGTAAACAACTGGCTCATATCGATCCCGGTGCCCACGATCCCGTGATCGCGCGCCCAGGTGCATAGCATCTCCCCCGAACCGCTGCCGAGGTCCAGCACCCGGTCCCCCGATTTCAAACGCAACGCCGCACCGAGCGTGGCAAGCTTTTCCGATGTGATCGGATTGTGAATGCGGTGAGCGCTCTCAGTGATGTTGAATATTCGTGGGATGTCCATGGTGGGGGTTCTTCACCGACGTGCAGAGACGGTCAGTGATTGAGGGGGATGTCGGATAACGTTCGGCGAGTGTAACGCAACGCCATAGCGAGGTTGGCGTTTGAGATGTCCGCTTGCCGCTTCCCGCTCGCCGCTCCCCGCCGACCAAGGGCATGGCCGCCGCCTCATGCGCTCCCGCCCCTGCGGGGTTCCCGCGCCATCGACGCGCCGGCCGGCCGGCCGCTAAACTCGCTGCGCTCGGACAACGCGGACGGACTTCCCCGTCCGTCGCGCCGCTGCCGCGGCGGTCGCAAAATCGGCGGCAGCCATGCCCTTGGTCGGCGGGGTGGGGGCCGTGCCAAGTTGGGATGACGGTCTGGTTTTCGGCCAAGCCGACGCTGGGAGACGCATCACACTATGTCAGCAATCGATTGTTAAGCAGGCGTCTACGGTTTTCTCTATTTGAACGACGTTCGATTGAGCGGCGTTCAGCCGCGCAGCGTGGTCAGTAGCGTCACCAGACCAACGATAGCGGTATAGGGCTCGGGCGCGGTATCGGCGGTGAACTTGGCGGCCAGGGCTTCCGCCCGTTCGGTGGCGATATTCAAGTGCTCGCGGGTGATGGCGAACGCGCGGCCCGCACCCTTTTCGTAACCAGGGATGTGCCGCTTCAGCCGCAGCATCACCTCGTTTCGATGGATCGGCGCCAGAATGTCCTCGTAGTGCAGCAACAGCCAAAGCTCGAAGCTGGGAACCGAGGCGATGGCCTTGAAACGGATGAACTGCTTGGCATCGTTTTTCAGTTTGCGATCCAGCGACTCGGCCAGCCGCAGCGCGTTGAAATAACTATTGTGGTCGTCTCGGTCGAATACCGCGTAGACCTGCTCGAAGGCACGGGGCTGGATGTACTTGTGCCGGTCGCCGTTCTCGAACAAATCCTTGGCGTACTGCACCACCTGGATTGGCGCCGTGCCAAGTTCGCTGGGTCGCACTTCGACATTGGCCGTGTGCAGGCGATAGGCGGCGCGAATCTCGCTGAAGTAGATGGGTTCGGTCTTGCTGCCTTCCGAGACGATCAGGATGCGGTCGTAACTGGCACGCCGGCCGAGTTTGCGTTCGAGCTGCTTCTTCTGGCGCTCTTTGGGAGAGTTGTCTCGCGCCATCAGTGTTTCAGCCCCAAGGTGTGGTCCAGAAAAGGCACCGCACCATAACGACCCATCAGGTAGCCGCGCTCCAGCGCCTCGTTCTTGCGCGGGCCAAATTCAGACAAGCTGACCAACGCCGATGTCTGGTCACGGTCCTTTTCGACAAACCAGACCTGATCGCGCCGGAACAGGCCCGGAGCATCCAGCAGCGAGGTATCGTGGGTGGTGAAGATCAGTTGCGCGCCGCCCGTGTTGGCCTCGGGGCGATGGAACAGACGCACCAGTTCGCGCACCAGCAGGGTATGCAGGCTGGTATCGAGCTCGTCGATGACCAGCGTCAGTCCCTTGCTCAGGACGTCCATTACCGGGCCTGTAAGGAATAGCAAGTTACGTGTGCCGTTCGATTCGTCCATTAGGTCGAACACGGCCTTGCCTTGTTCAGTGACGTGGGAAAAGCGCAGTTGGTTCTCTTCCATCTCCTCGGTGCGCACCTCTGTTTTGCCGGCCACCAGGTCGAAATGCACCGCCTGGCCCGGCACCTTGCGCGTAACGACCTCGATATCAGCAATGCTGATGTCGGCAGCACTGAGGAAGTCGCAAATCTGCTTGCGGCCCTCTGCCTGCTTGAGCATCTGAATCGATACCTGCGGGCTGAGTTGGGCCTGCTCGTTGAAGATCACCAGCCCGCTAACGAACCATTCGAACACCGGTCGCAGGGCTTCGCTGTTGAGCTGAACAGCCATCGACAGGAATAGAGCGTTCGGACGGGTGGCACCTTCCCACAGATTCTTGGGGCCCTTGAGGCCGGGGCCGAAGTCGTAGATATCCTTGCCGGTGCCCTCGTCGAAATGGCGATCGAACCAGCGTTGTGGCTTGAAGGCCTTGTAAACCAACAGATGTTCACAGACGATGCGCTGCGCGGTCATAGCAAAGCCGTACTGGTAGCGCACGCCGTCCAAGATGAAGGTGACTTCGAATTCGGTCGGTTGGCTGGCGGACTCGGCGTCGAGGCGGAAGGGTTGCACAGAATAGGTCTGGCCGGGCTGGATAACGGTGGCAGACTCCATCACCACGCCGCGCATGTATTGCAGCGCCTTGATGAGATTAGACTTGCCGCCGGCGTTGGCACCGTAGATCACGGCGCTGCGTACCAGGCTAGGTGCAGCCTTGAGGCCAGTCTCTAATGTGTGGGAATCCGTGAGGGTCTTGTCCTTGGACGCCACGAGACTGAGCACCTGCTCATTACGCAGGCTGCGGAAATTCTTGATGCGGAACTCGACCAGCATTGCATTCACCAAGATAATTGAGAATATATTGTTATTATGCTCACAATAAGCAATAAATCAAGTTATTTTGTGTGTCGCCGTGGTTTGCTCCCCCACTCACGGCAAACTCTGGAAGTCGCTGCTGGCCGCCCACTTTTGGGATTCCCTTTCGCTGGAAAGCTTGGCTGCTAATTCAGAAAAGCGCCCAAGTGCTACACCTTGTCAGCAATTGGCCGCATTACTGACATAGCTCAAGAACTCCTCGAATGGGTGCTTAGTCCCCGGCCGATGAGCAGACGATCATCCCAACTTGGCACGGCCTCCACCGCGCAGGTCAAGGGCATGGCTGGGAGCGCATGAGGCGGCGGCCATGCCCTTGGCCTGCGGCGGCGCGGCGTAAAAACCGCGACGGTTTTCCCAAAAAAATCGCCCGGCAGAGAGATGAAACCCGCCGGGCGGGAACTGACCGTAGATGGCCAGAGGAGGAGACAACCGGTTGCAGCGGGGCTTAACGCTCCGTGCAGGAAATGCAGGGGTCGATGCTGTTCACGATGATCGCGATGTCGGCGACTTTCGCGTTGGTCATCATGATCTGCACCGCGTCCCAGTTCATGAAGCTGGGCACGCGCCACTTGACGCGCTCGGGCTTCGGCGAATCGGTCATGCGCACGTAGTAGATGAGTTCGCCGCGCGGCGCTTCGCAGCGCGCGATGGCTTCACCGGGCGGAATCGCCGGACGTTCAACGGTTGCGGTCGTCAGTCCTTCGGGCAAATCGGCGAGGCACTGGCGGATGAGGTCGATGGCCGTGCGGGCTTCGAGCAGGCGGATCATGGCGCGCGACCAGACGTCGCCGTCGTTCAGGGTATGCACGGGGACGTCGAGCTTGTCGTAGCAGGCGTAGGGCGCCTTCACGCGCACGTCGTAGTTGATGCCGGCGGCGCGGGCGACCGGGCCGACGACCGCGCATTCGAGCGCCTGCGCGTTCGTCAGCACGCCGACGCCGCGCGTGCGCGTGAGGATCGAGCGGTTGGTCTTGAAGAGATCGACGATCTCCTCGACC
>JACRPB010000139.1 GCA_016214175.1 Rhodocyclales bacterium | reverse complement strand
GTTCGGGCGACCAGGGCGGCGACCAGACCAGATTGACCGCGCAAGTGAAATCGGCCGGCAGCACGGATTCGAGCGTGGCGCGGACTTCCGCGACGATCATCTCGCCGAGTGGGCAGGCGGCGGACGTCATGGTCACGTCGACTGCGACCGCGCGCGCGTCGACGGCGACGCGGTACACCAGGCCGAGGTCGACGATGTTCATGCCCGCTTCGGGATCGATCACCGTGCGCAAGGCGTCGCGCAGCGTGGCGGCGTCGGGGTCGGTGTGAAGGTCTTCTTGGGCCAGGATCATGGCCCGATCTTAGGGCGGCGGCGGCACCGATAAAATGATTGCCGTCAAGGATCCGGGACGTCGAGATGCCTCTGCCGGCGCGGCCGGCGCCGGATGCGGTTTCGCGTCAGAGTGCGCGGCCGCGCTCCAGCGCGTCGAGATTGGCGTCGCGGCGCAGGGCGCCGCTGACGGCGGCGGTGGCCGTGCACAACTCGTCGTAAGTGAAGGGAAAGCGTTCGTGCGCGGCGCCGAATCCCAGCAGCACGAGATTCGCCAGCAGCGGATTGTTCATCGCCAGCGCCACGGCGTCGGCATCGCAGGTATGCACGGTGACGCCCATGCTGCCGAGCAAGGCGGCGACGCGGCTGTCGGGAAAGGCCTGGCCGGCCGGCGCATTCACCACGCAGACGGCGCCGCGCTCGCCGCGCTGCTCGTGCAGATAGGGCAGGGTGCGGTGCGCTTCGGTGAAGTCGAGCCCGAGCAGGAGGTCGGCATCGCCTTCGCAGACCAGCGGGCTGTTGAATTCGCCGATCTTGAGATGGGTCATCACCGAGCCGCCGCGCTGCGCCATGCCGAAGGTCTGCGAGCCGAACACCGGCAACTGGCGACGGCGCGCCATTTCAGTGAACACCTTGGCGGCGAAGAGCACGCCCTGGCCGCCGACGCCGGCGATGATGGCCTGGCATTTCATGGCCGGTTCGCCGTTTCCTGTCGTGGCCTTATCGCGCCCTGGGCGCAGACCTGGATGCACATGCCGCAGTCGATGCAAGTGCGGCGGTCGATGCTCACCAGGCCGTCGGCGCCGCGCAGCAGCGACGGACATTCGAAGCGCGTCGTGCAATAGCCGCAGCCGATGCAGACGCCGGCGGCCGGCATGCTGATGGCGCCGCGCGGGCATTCGGCGGCGCAGACGTGGCAGCCGGTGCATGTCGTCGCGTCGATGCGGTAGACGCCATCGACCTTTGCGATGGCCTCGCTCGGGCAGACGTCGACGCAGATGTCGCAATGGGTGCACACGCCGCAATGGAAGCAGCGCGCGCGCGCCTCGGCCGTGGCGGCGGCCGAGCCGAGACCGAAATTGACTTCCTCGAAATTCCACACCGAATCTTCGGGCGCGCGCTGGGGCGCCGTGGCGCGCGGCGTCTTGGGAAAGAACTGGAGCCTGATTTCCAGCGCCTGGGGTGCCGGTGCGCCCTGGCGCGCGCGCGGCGAGGAGGCGTCGGCGGCGATCGAAACGGCGATGCCGGGGCCGTTGGCGAGCTGCAAATCCGGCGTCGCGAGGGGCCTGCCGCCGAGGCGCTCGGCGATGGCGAGCGCGGCGCGCTTGCCGGCGTTGATGGCGCCGACGACGGTGCCGGCGCCCGTGCTGGCGGCGTCGCCGCCGGCGAAAATGCGCGCGTCGCGGCTGCGGCCCCAGGCGTCGACGGCGAGGCGGCCGTTTGGCGCCAGGTCCGCCGCTTCGAGGTAGTCGAGGTCGGCGTCGCCGCCGATGCAGACGAGAACGCTGTCGGCCTCGCTGCTTTGCGTGGCGCAGCGTTCCGCGTCCGCGTCGTCTTGCGGCGCCGGCGCGGCCAGCTCGCGCAGCAGCAGTTGCACGCCGCCCGCGGCAGCCGCGGCGAATGCGACCGGCACGATCTCGTGATGGAAAACGATGCCTTCTGTGCGCGCGGCCTCCACTTCGGCCGGGATCGCCAGCAGCAGGTCGTAGAACACCTCGACGGCCGCACCCTGGCGCCGTGCGCTGCGCGCGGCATCGATGGCGGTGTTGCCGCCGCCGATCACGGCGACGCGGCGGCCGAGCGTGGGCGGCGTGCCTGAGCGCATGGCCTTCAGATAATCGAGGCCGCTTTGCACGCCCGCGCATTCCGCGCCGGGAACGTTCAGGCGGCGTTGCTTCCAGGCGCCGGTGGCGAGATACACGGCATCGAAGCGATCGAGCTCCGCCCACGCCAGGTTGGCGCCGAGGCGCATGCCAGTGTGCAGCGTCACGCCGAGCGCAGCGAAGACTTCGAGTTCGCGCGCCAGCACCGCGGGCGGCAGCCGGTATTCGGTGATCGCCCAGCGCAGCATGCCGCCGATTTCGGGCTGCGCTTCGAAGACGTCGACGCCGTATCCCAGGCGCGCCAGGTGATAGGCGGCGGCCAGTCCCGCCGGCCCGCCGCCGACGACGGCGACGCACTTGCCCTGGTCCGGTCCGCGCACGGCGAAGTCGGCGGCGGAACGGCCGCGGTCGCCGGCCAGCCGTTCGAGCGCGTTGATCGCGAGCGCGCCGTCGTGGGCGCCGCGGTTGCAGGCGCTCTCGCAGGGATGCGGACAGACGCGGCCCAGGGTCGAGGGGAACGGATGCTCGGCGTAGAGCATTGCGGCCGCCTCGCGCCATTGCTCCTGCCCTGCCAGCGTCATTAGGCGTTCGATGTCGTTGCCGGCCGGGCCGGCCTCGGCGCAGGGCGAGAGGCGATCCCGATGCACCGGCATCCATTGCGCATCGAGCGCGGCCAGCGTTTCCGGCGCGCGCGGCCGCGGACCGTGCACGACCTCGACCGCCAGCGGCTTGCGGTTCGGCCCGAGACCTTTCACTTGCGTGACGCAGACGTAGCGCGCGATGACGACGGCGACGCCGCCCGCATCGCTGTGCGTGAACTCGACGGCATCGAGCAGCGCGCGCTGGAAACTGGGGATGTCGTGCGGGTCGGCATGCGCGAGGTAGCGGATGCCGCAACCGCGGATCAGCGCTTCGAGTTCGATCTTGACGCCGGCATGGCCGTCGGCGGTCTTGCCGTATTCGGGCGTCGGCTGCATGCCGGTCATGCCGGTGGTGCCGTTGTCGAGCACCAGCAGCACGAAGCGGGCGCCGTTGTACACGGCGTTCTCCAGGCCCGCGGCGCCCGAGTGGAAGAAAGTGCCGTCGCCGATGGTGGCGATGATGGGCGGCTGCTGGCCGTCCTGGGCGTAGGCGTGATAGAAGCCCGCGGCCATGGTGATGGAGGCGCCCATGTCGTGCACGGTGTCCACCGCGCCCTGGTTCAGGCCCAGCGTGTAGCAGCCGATGTCGCCGGGAAAAATGGCGTCGGCGAAAGTGCGCCGCAGCGCGTAGAAGGCCGCGCGATGGCCGCAACCGGGGCAGAAGGTCGGCCGCCGCGTCGGCAGCGCCATGCCGGGCGGCGGCGACCAGCAGCTTTTCGATCACGCCCGGCGTCAGTTCGCCGTGTGCGGGAATGTGTGCGGTATGGCGCCCCCACACCGGCAGCGGCAGACGGATTTGCAATTCGATCGCGGCGTCGGTTTCCTCGAACACGATCAGGCGTTCGCAGCGGGCGGCGAAGTCCGCGACCAGGGCGCGCGGCAGCGGGAAGGCGGTGGCGATTTTCAGCAGCGGCATGCGCTCGGCGAGGCCGAGCAGAGGCAGCAGATCGTTGAGGTAGGCGTAGGCGACGCCGGAAGCGACGATGCCCAGCGGCGCCTTGCCGTCCTGCGGCGGATGGAAGGCGCGATTGGACGGCCAGGCGGCGAACTCCTGTTCCATCGCCGCCAGCTTCACGTTCAGTGCGCGGTGCAGGTCCATGCGCGCGCGCGGCGTCGCCGCCCAGCGCTGCGGATTCTTGACGAAATCGGCGCGGCGCGCGGTGGCTTGCAGCGGCGCGCAGGCGACCGCCTGCTCGGTGTGGCAGACGCGCACCGTCGGCCGCAGCAGCACGGGGATCTGGTGGCGCTCGGAGAGCTCGAAGGCCAGCGCCACCATGTCTTTGGCTTCCTGCGGGCTGGAAGGGTCGAGCGCCGGGATTTTCGAGAACAGCGAGAACAGCCGCGAGTCCTGCTCGGTTTGCGACGAGTGCATGCCCGGATCGTCGGCGACGATCAGCACCAGGCCGCCGACGACGCCGACGTAGGCCGCCGACATGATGGTGTCGGCGGCGACGTTGAGGCCGACCTGCTTCATGGCGACGGCGGCGCGCTTGCCGGAATAGGCGGCGGCGAGCGCGGTTTCGAGCGCCACTTTTTCGTTGGTGGACCACTCGGCGTAGAGGTCGAGTCCCAGTTCCTGCTTGAAGGCGATGGCCGCCGGCAGAATCTCGGAACTCGGCGTGCCCGGATAGGCGGTGATGAACTGGCAGCCGGCCTCGATCAGGCCGCGCGCGATGGCCTCGTTGCCGAGCAGCACGCGCTGGTCGAGAGCCTTGGGGTCCATGTGCATCTTGGTCTCCGCTACAGCGACTGCGCCAGGGCGTCGAGGAAGCGGCGGTTCTCGGCTTCGAGGCCGATGGTGACGCGCAGGTGCTCGGGCATGGCGTAGTTGGCCAGCGGGCGCACGATGACGCCCAGCTTGAGCAGCTTCTGATTGACGGCGGCGGCGTCGCCGGCGTGGAAGGTGACGAAATTGCCTTCGCCCGCAATGTGCGCGCGGCCGAGGCGTTTCAGGCCGGCGATGATCTGCGCGCGGCCGTGGCGATTGGCGACGAAACTGTCGGCGAGGAAGGCGTGATCGTCGAGCGCGGCGATGGCGCCGGCGAGCGCCAGGTTGCCGACGTTGAAGGGCTGGCGCACGCGGTGCAGCAGGTCGGCCACCGCCGGCGCGGCGAGGCCGTAGCCGACGCGCAGGCCGGCGAGGCCATAGATCTTGGAGAAAGTGCGCGTGACGATCAGGTTCGGGAACTCCTGCAACCAGGCCACGGTATCGGCGCGCAGCGCCGGCTCCAGGTATTCGTTGTAGGCCTCGTCGAGCACCACGGCGACGTGCGGCGGCACCGCGGCGACGAAGGCCTTCAGCTCGGCGTAGGGCAGGAAAGTGCCGGTCGGATTGTTCGGGTTGGCGATCCAGACCACGCGCGTATCGGGCCGTAACGCGGCGCGCATGGCGACCAGGTCGTGGCCGAAATCCCTGGCCGCCACCGGCAGGCATTCGGCGCCCGTCGCCATGGTCGCCAGCGGATAGACGGCGAAAGCGTGGCGCGAGAACACCGCCGAGCGGCCCGGCGCGAGAAAGGCGCGCGCGACGAGGTCGAGCACGTCGTTGGAACCGTTGCCGAGCACGATGCATTCGGCAGCGACGCCGAGGCGCTCGCATAGCGCCTGGGTGAGGTCGAACTGGTCCGGGTAGCGGTGCACGCCGTTGAGCGCGTCGCTCACCGCCGCCTGAGCCTTCGGGCTCATGCCGAGCGGATTTTCGTTCGAGGCCAGCTTGACGATGCTGTCCTCGGCGATGCCCATTTCGCGCGCCAGCGCCGTGATCGGCTTGCCGGGCAGATAGGGCGAGATGGCGCGAACGTAGGCGGGGGCCTGGCTGGCGAGCGTCATGGAGTGTCCTTCAGGAAAAAGACGGCCCCGCCGCGTGCGGCGGGGCCAGTGCCTACGCGGGGACCTTGGGCAGGCGATGCAGCGCCGCTTCGATCGCCGCTTCCGGATAGGCGTAGTCCTCCAACTGGCCGGCGAGGTAGCGATCGTACGACGCCATGTCGAAGTGGCCGTGGCCGGAAAGATTGAAGAACAGCACCTTCGGCTCGCCGGTTTCCTTGCAGCGCAGCGCCTCGTCGATGACGGCGCGGATCGCGTGGTTGGATTCCGGCGCCGGGATGATGCCTTCGGCGCGTGCGAACTGCACGCCGGCGGCGAAAGTCGCCACCTGCGGCACGGCCACCGCCTCGACCAGACCTTCCTTGTAGAGCTGCGACACCAGCGGCGAATCGCCGTGATAGCGCAGGCCGCCGGCGTGGATCGACGGCGGCATGAAGTCGTGGCCGAGCGTGTACATCAGCATCATCGGCGTGTAGCCCGATTCGTCGCCGAAGTCGTAGGCGTAGTGGCCCTTGGTCAGCGTCGGGCAGGAGGTCGGCTCGACGGCGACCAGACGCACGTTCTTGCCCGCGGCCTTGTCGGCGAGGAAGGGAAAGGCCGCGCCGGCGAAGTTCGAGCCGCCGCCGCAGGGCGCGAAAATCATGTCGGGATAGACACCGATCTTGGAGAACTGTTTCTTGGCTTCGAGGCCGATCACCGTCTGGTGCAGCAGCACGTGGTTGAGCACCGAGCCGAGACCGTACTTGGTGTCGGCGCGGCCGGCCGCCTCCTCGACCGCTTCGGAAATCGCCAGGCCGAGCGAACCGGGATTGTTCGGGTCGGCCGCCAGCGCCTTGCGTCCGGCATTGGTCATGTCGGTCGGGCTCGCCAGCACCTCGGCGCCCCAGGTCTGCATCATGGAACGGCGGAAAGGCTTCTGGTTGTAGCTGACCTTGACCATGTAGATGCGCAGCTCGATGCCGAACATCTGCGTCGCGAAGGAAAGCGAGGAACCCCATTGCCCGGCGCCGGTTTCGGTGGTCATGCGCTTGATGCCGGCCATCTTGTTGAGATAGGCCTGGGGAACGGCCGAGTTCGGCTTGTGCGAGCCAGCCGGCGAGACGCTTTCGTTCTTGTAGTAGATCTTGGCCGGCGTGCCCAACGCCTGCTCCAGGCGCTCGGCGCGGCACAGCGGCGTCGGCCGCCACAGCGCATAGATTTCGCGCACCGGCTCGGGGATCGGTATCCAGCGCTCCGCCGACATCTCCTGCTCCAGAATCGGGCCGGAGAAGATCTGCATCATCATTTCCGGACTCACCGGCTTGCCGTCCGGCCCCAGCGGCGGCGCCGGCGGATTGGGCATGTCGGCGACGACGTTGTACCAGTGCGTCGGCATTTCGGATGCTTCGAGTATCACTCTTTGTGCAGCCATGTTGTCTCCTCCTTGTTATGGACCACCTCTGGGAATTCTCTGCTCCTGTGCGCGAATTGCGGTGCTGGAACCGGTCATTGCGCCGGCTTCATCGTTTCCCCCATCGTCGTATGCACGTGCCGGCCGAACGCCGACAGCGAGTGCAGAGTGGGCGAATATAAGCACGCACGACGGCCGATATCCCCCCCCAAGGTGGGGGGGCGGGTGGGGCGGCGAGCGTCGTGCGGTGCAGCATCGACGCGGGGCCAGATTGATCGCGGCGCCTACCGGCGCCGCCTCGCTATTTGTCCTGAGCGGCCTTGCGAATTACCGGCAACCGCGCAAGCAAGTCGGGCCGCGTCACATCTACACCGGCATTGCTTCGGCAAGGATTCGGTCGCGGAATTTCGGCGGCAGGCGCAGGCAGCCGATGTCTAGCGTAGCCCTTTGGCGAGGGACGAGGGGATATTCGGGCTGGCGGGTCAGGTCCATGTCTTCCATCGGGATCGCGCCGAGCAGGACTTCGTCGACCATGACCATGGCGCCGCCGCAGCAGGAACGGTTGCCGAAGCGCAATTCCACCGGGCCGGCGTAAGGGAAGAGCCGCTTCGAGCCGTCGGCCAAGGTGACTTCCCGCTTTTCCTTCTCGGCGAGTTCGAGCTGCAACGCCACATGTTCCGGGATGCACAAATGCATCGCGCCGGTGTCGGCGAGCGCCTCGACCTGGATGGGGTCCAGGTGGCGTAGGACTGGGTTGGCGAGGGTTAGCGTGGTTCGGGTGATGCCCATGCTCCGATCTCCTTTCGCGCAGTCTAGCGCAAAAGCTGACCGCAAACGACCATGTATCCGGCATCCGTCAGTGCTTCGGAAACACCAGACCCACATCCTCGACGAAGTCCATGGCGCCGGCGTCTTCGAGCTGGTCCATGGTTTTCAGGATGTAGGGATGCAGCTTGCCCTGGCGCACCAAAGCGGGGATGGACTCGATGCCGCGCGAACGCAGCGCGGCGATGGCCTCGGCGTCGGCGACCAGCAGTACTGCCATGCCGCCGTCGCCTTCGAATGCGCGCAGTTCGGCGCGGCCGGCGCTCCAGGTCAGCAGGGTGCCGCGGCGCGCGGCGAAGTCTGCGCGGCGCAGGATGGCGATGCAGTCGTCGGGCAGCGGGCCGGGCTCGCGCGCTAGCATCGCCTGCCAGCCGGCGAGGTCGAGGAAGTCGTCCGTCACGTGAACGTCAGTCTTCCAGCACCGCGGTAACCTCGATTTCCACTTTCGCGCCGTCCTCGACGAAGCCCGCCACCTGCACCGCGGTCATGACCGGGAAATGCTTGCCGATCACCGCCTGGTAGGCGCTGCCGATCTCGCGCAGGCGCGCGTTGTATTCGCGCTTGTCGCCGAGATACCAGGTCATGCGCACGATGTGCTCGGGCTTGGCGCCGGCTTCGGCGAGGATGGCGACGATGTTGCTCAACGCCTGCCGCACCTGTTCCACCAGGTCGTCGCTGCAGAAGATTTCCTCGTGGTCCCAGCCGACCTGGCCGGCGACGAAGACCATGCGGCCGGCGGCGACGATGCCGTTCGAATAGCCTTTGGGGCGCTTCCAGCCTGCGGGTTGCAGAGATTTCATAGGTGCTCCTTTTCGTTGATGTCGTGGTTTCAGGCGCGCAGGCGGAAGCGCTGCAGCTTGCCGGTTTCGGTGCGCGGCAGCGTCGGCATGAATTCGATGACGCGCGGGTACTTGTAGGGGGCGATCGACGCCTTGACGAAGTCCTGCATTTCCTTGACCAGGGCCGGGCTGCCTGCGAAGCCCTGGCGCAGGACGACGCAGGCCTTGACGACCTGGCCGCGCTCCTCGTCGGCGACGCCGACGACGCCGCATTCGGCGACCGCCGGGTGCTTGAGCAGCGCATCCTCGACCTCGGGGCCGGCGATGTTGTAGCCGGCCGAAATGATCATGTCGTCGGTGCGCGCCTGGTAGAAGAAATAGCCGTCGGCGTCCATCTTGTAGGCGTCGCCGGTGAGGTTCCAGCCGTCCTTGACGTAGTCGAGCTGGCGCGGGTCGGCCAGATAGCGGCAGCCGGTCGGGCCCTTGACGGCGAGGCGGCCGACCGTGCCCACGGGGACTGGCTTGCCGTCGTCGTCGACGATGCGCGCCTGGTAGCCGGGAATCGCGTAGCCGGTGGCGCCGCGGCGCACGGCCTCCGGCGTGTGGGAAATGAAAATGTGGATCATCTCGGTGGCGCCGATGCCGTCGATGATCTCGATGCCGGTCGCCTCCTTCCACAACTGGCGCGTCGCGTCGGGCAGGGCCTCGCCGGCGGAAACGCATTTCTTCAAGCTCGTTATGTCGTGGTCGCGCGCGAGGCCGGCCATCTGGCGCCAGAAGGTCGGCGCGGTGAAGCAGATCGTGGCCTTGAACTCGGCGATGGTTTGCAACAAGGCTTCGGGCGTCAGCTTTTCCACCAGCACCGTCGAGGCCCCGACACGCATGGGGAAGCAGAGCATGCCGCCGAGGCCGAAGGTGAAGGCGATGGGCGGCGTGCCGCAGAAGACGTCGTCGGGGCCGGGCTTGAGGATGGAGCGCGGGAAGCAGTCGCACATCGCCAGCACGTCGCGGTGAAAGTGCATCGTGCCCTTGGGCTGGCCGGTGGTGCCGGAAGTGAAGGCGATCAGAG
>JACRPB010000209.1 GCA_016214175.1 Rhodocyclales bacterium | reverse complement strand
TTACGTCTTTGCCGACAGCCGCTACGCAGCCTTGCGCCGAGCATTGGAGGACGGCCGTTTTCAGGCCCTCACCAACGCCGCCTGTTTCGCCGAGTTCGCCCGCGTCCTCGACTATCCGCAATTCGGCTTGGCGCCGGAGCGCCGGGAGCAGGCCCTCGCCAGCTATCGCCGGCATGCGGCGAGCGTGGCGGCGACGCCCGCGCAGCCTGTGCCGCTGCCCCGCTGCAAGGACCCGGACGACCAGAAGTTCCTCGAACTCGCCCGCGACGGTCAGGCCGCCTGCCTCGTCACCAGCGACAAGGCCTTGCTGAAGTTGGCGCGGCGCCGGCGCCTGGCCCCGCTCTTCCGCATCGTCACGCCCGACGCAGCCGTGCAGGCGTTGCCTGAATGATGCGCCGCCGCCGGGGCGCCGGCGGCGGCAGGCAGGGCATCCTTACCGAACCTGGATGCGCTTGAGCCAGTCACTCCTGACGGCACGCAGGCAGGCCAGCGCCGTCGGGAAATCGAAATTGCCTACGTGGCATCCCAATTCGTCGGCTGCCGCGCCCAAGGCCTTGCGCAACAGCGGCAGCGCATCGCGGAATGCGGCGCTGGCTTCGATGTCGTCCGCCGCGAGCAGGCTTTCGAGCCGGCTCAGGGCCGCTTCGATCTGCTGCCGGTCCGCTGCGCCGCTCTCGGCTTCCTCGTCGCTATGCAGTACCGTCAGAATGCCGGCGATCAGCGGCTGCAAGGCAGCATCGGCGGCCGCCACCAGGCGCTCGACCGCGTCCGCGGCATGCTGTTCCCTCAGCGCCTGTTCGAGTTCGCTCGCCAGGTCGCGCACGCGCGTGGCGCCGAGCATCGCCGACGCGCCCTTGAGCGAATGGGCGATCAGGTGCGCCGCGGCGTTGTCGCCGGCCGCGCAGCGTTCGCGCAGCCTGGCCATGTCGTCGCCGTGGGCGCGCGCATAGAGGCGCAGCAAGCGAACGTAACTGACGATGCGTCCGCGCAGGGTGCGCAGGCCGAAAGCGACGTCGAGGCCGGGAATGCGGCGCAGGAAGGCTGCTTCCGCATCGACGCCGGCGGCGGCCGGCAGGACGGGGGCCGCCGCGTCGCGCGCCCCTTCCCATTTCGGCAGCCAGCGCAGCAGCGTCGCGAACAGGTTGTCGGGATCGATCGGCTTGGCGACGTGATCGTTCATGCCGGCATCGAGACAGCGCTGGCGGTCCTCCGCGAAGACGTTGGCCGTCATGGCGACGATGGGCGTCGTTTCGCGTCCGGGCAAGCGGCGGATGGCGCGCGTGGCGTCGAGGCCGTCCATCACCGGCATATAGACGTCCATCAGGATCAGGTCGTAGGCGGTCGCGGCGGCCATGGTCACCGCTTGGGCGCCATCCTGCGCCAGGTCGACCGCACAGCCGGCTTCGCGCAGCAGTTCGAGCGCCACTTCCAGGTTGATCGGATTGTCCTCGACCAGCAGCAGGCGCACGCCGCGGTACTCCTGGGCCAGGGTCTGCTCCGCCGTCGGCGCGATGTACGCCACCGCAGCATTGTGGCCGTCGCCGCCCCGCAACACCGAGCGCAGCGTGGCGCCGACCATCGCGTGCGTCAGCGGCTTGATCGCAACCGCCCGGAATCCGGCCATGCGCGCTTCTTCCGTCGCCGCCACGTCGTCGTGTTCGGCCGTCATCACCAGCAGCGGGCGCACAGCCGACGCTTGTCCGGCGCGGCGTTCGGCCATGACGGTACCGACGGCGCCGGCCATGCCGCACTCGATCAGCGCGAAATCCAGGGCGGCGCCCGCCGCCGCCGCGCTCTCGATCGCCGCCAGCGCGTCAGGCGCCGAAGCGGCGTAAGTCACGCGCAGTCCGAGCGCCGCCAGCATTTTCCCCTGGACGGCACGCACTTCCGGCTGATCGTCCGCCACCAGCGCCGACAGGCCGCGCAGATCGTCGGCCGCCGCCGCGGGCATCTGGCTGCGGGTCAGCCGTGCGGTGAACGAAAAGGTGCTGCCCTCGCCGACGACGCTGTGCACGCCGACCTCGCCGCCCATCATTTCCGCCAGCCGGCGCGTGATCGACAGGCCCAGCCCGGTGCCGCCGTACTTGCGCGTGGTGGACGAATCGGCCTGCTCGAAGTCGGCGAAAAGGCGCGCCTGCGCTTCCGGCGCGATGCCGATGCCGCGATCCTGGACTTCGAAGCGCACCGTCAGCCCCCGCTCGTCCTCGGCGACGCAAGCGGCGCGCAGCACGACAACGCCGTGGTCGGCGAACTTCACCGCGTTCGATACGTAGTTGAGCAGAGCCTGCGACAGCCGCATCGGGTCGCCGCGCAGAGTGCCGGCCAACGCCGGATCGGCATCGATCAGCAGTTCCAGCTTCTTCGCCTGGGCCCGCTCGCGCACCAGGGAACAGACGTTGCTGAAGACGCCGTCGAGCTCGAAATCGCGCGCATCGAGTCGCGTCTTGCCGGCCTCGAGTTTCGAAAAGTCGAGGACGTCGTTGATGATCGACAGCAAGTGGTGAGCGGCATCGCTGATCTTGCCGAGTTTGTCGAGCTGATCGGGATCGTGGCTATGGCGCTGCAGCAGGTGGGTGAGGCCGACGATGGCGTTCATCGGCGTGCGTATTTCGTGGCTCATGTTGGCGACGAAGGCGCTCTTCGCCTGGTTGGCGACTTCGGCGGCGCGGCGCGCGGACGCGAGCTGGGCCGTGCGTTCGGCGACCAGCTCTTCGAGATGGTAGCGGTGCCGGTCGAGTTCTTCGCCGAGGCGTTTCTTCTCGGTGACGTCTTCCTTCACCGCCAGGTAGTGGGTGATGCGCCCGTCGGGCTGGCGCACCGGCGAGGCGCGCACGAATTCGACGTAGATCTCGCCGCTCTTGCGGCGGTTGATGAATTCGCCCTGCCAACTGCAGCCGGCCGTGAGCGCCGCCCAGTAACTGTCGTAGGTCTCCTGGGGCGTCAGGCCGGACTTGAGCATGCTCGGATTCTGGCCGATCAGTTCTTCGCGGCTATAGCCGCTGACGGTAACGAAGTTCTGGTTCACGTATTCGATGCGCGCATCAAGGTCGGTGATGGTGATGCTGTGCGGGCTTTGCTCCACGGCCAGCCACAGCTTGTGCAATTGCTCCTCGGCACCGCGGCGGGCGGTGATGTCGCGGCCGATGCCGAGCACGCCGACGAGGCGGCCGGTCGAGTCGTGCATCGGCGTCTTGGTCGTCTCCAGCAGGGCGCGGTGGCCGTCGCTGGCATAGGTGACCCATTCCTCGTTGGTGCTCGGCTTGCCGGCGGCGATGGACTCCTTGTCCTTCTGGCGGAAGAAATCCGCCAGTTCCTTGTCGACGAAGTCGTAGTCGGTCTTGCCGACGATCGCCGCCTCGCCGGCGCCGAACAGGCGTTCGAATTCCTGGTTGCAGGACAGATAAACGCCGTCGGGATCCTTCAACCAGATCAGGTCCGGGATGGTTTGCACCAGGATATGCAGACGGGCGCGCTCGCTTTCGAGCTGGGCCTCGGTCCGTTTGCGCTCGGTGACGACCTCGAAGATGGCGACGAAGCATTCCGGCTCCGGGCTGTAAACGGAGATCGAGAACCAGTGATCCAGCGCTGCGACATAAGTCTCGATGCGTTCCGGCGCCCCGCCGCGCGCGACGCGGTCGTAGCAGGCAAGCAGATCCGGACTCGACTCGATGACGCCCGGAATGACCTCGCTGACCTTGCGGCCGACGACATCCTTCAAGCCGGTCAGGTGCCCGAAAGCGGGATTGACGTCGAGATAGACGAAATCCGTCGCAACGCCTTCGGCATAAAGCATGCGGCAATAGGCGACGCCTTCGAGCATGTTGCCGAAGAGGGAAAGGAAACGCGCCTCGCTCCGATGCAGTTCCTCGGCGCTGCGCAAGGCTGCGCGCAGACTTTGCTGCCGCCATACCAGCCAGAGCAGCATGCCGCAGGTCAGGATGGCGGCCAGGGTCAGCGCCCCGGTAACGAATGCCAGGCGCCGGACGTCGGCGAGGACCTCGCTCTGGTCGATTTTCGCCAACTGCATCCAGGGCGTGCCGGCAACCGCGCGGAAAGCGGCGAAGATCGGCTCGCCGCGGTAGTCCTTGCCGACGTAGAACCCCGGGCCGTGCTTGACGGCCTTGGCAGAAGCAAGGTCGGGCGTATCCAGCGGAAAACGCAAATTGAAGGCGCTGTTCCGGCGATGGCGCAATTCGTTGATGAAAACCACTTCGTCGCCCTCGCGGCGCACGATGACCGTCTCGCCGCTGGCGCTCGGCCGGGGCCAGGACTGGACCAGGGGGAACAAGTGGCGATAGGGATCGATGCTATAGATGACATAGCCGCTGACTGCCCGGCCCGGCGCTGCGTCGGTGCGAATCACGCCGACGTATTCCAGCCGGGCGTTGCTGCCCTCGCGATGCAGGTCGATCAGTAGCGGCTCCTGCTGCTGCGCCGCCTGCGCCAGGACCGCAGCGTCTGCCTGGTACTCATGTTCGGGTCCCGGCGCGCCGACGACCAGCAGGCGGCGGCCTTGCGCGTCGAACAGTTCGATGGCGTCGTATTCGTGCTCCTGTCGTGTGAGTTCCAGCCTCGCCAGCAGGCGCTCGCGGGTGGCGGCATCGGGGCGGCGCATCCAACGGACGGCGGTATCGCTGAAGAAGGAGCGACCGACCTGTTCCCGAATGTCGGCCTGGCGCTCCGCCAACCAGTCTTCGATCTGCCTGGCCTTGAGCTCGGCCACCGCCATCAGTTGCTCGCGTTCCCGCTGCTCGATGGTCGTCGCCAGGGAGCGATAGGCGATCTCGCCGACGGCGACGATGGACAAGGCCAACACCAGGAACATGGCGCCCAGGCGGTACGGATGGGCCACCACCGGCACGTCGTCGTCGGCCGCGCCGCCCGTGTTGCCGAGCACCTGCCTGGCAAAACGGTTGAGCAACACGTACAGCAGCATCGAGGTCACGCCCACGAAGGCCCAGCCCTTGAAAATGCTGACGAAGACGATCAGATCGCGGTTGCTGATCGCGAGGCTGACCAGCCGGTCGGAGACGAGGATCCACAAGGCGGCAACGGCCGCATAAACGAGGACGATGCGGAGGATCCTGGCATGGACGCCGCCGGCGGACGCGGAAGTTCGGTCCATGGCAGTGGCCGCGGCTAGGGTCCCGGCGCCAGCGCACGCCCGCCGCCGTCCTTCGCCGCGGCACGGCGCTCGCTCCGGTCCTCGAAGTGGCGGAAGGCGCCGCGCACGGCGTCGAGCAGTTCGTCGTCGTGCCAGGGCTTGGTCAGGAACTTGAACAATTCGCCGCGGTTGACCGCATCGCTCACCGCATTGAGATCGGTGTAGCCGGTGAGCATGATGCGCACGGTGTCGGGATACATGCGCCGCATGTTGTTGAGGAATTCGGGGCCGCTCATCTGCGGCATGCGCGCATCGGAAATCACGACGCCGACGTCGTGGCTCGCCAGCAGGTCCAGTCCCTCGATGCCGCTCCCGGCGGTGAGGATGGTATAGCCTTCGCGGCGCAGCAGGCGCCGCAGGGCGGCGAGGATGCCCGGTTCGTCGTCCACCAGGAGCAGGGTGCGTTGCGGCAAGTTGGAACTGGTCGGGAACACCATGCGTATGCGCTCGCGCAGCATGCGCTCGAATTCGGCGGCGGGCACCGGCCGGCTGAAATAGAAACCCTGCATTTCGTCGCAGTCGCGCGCGCGCAGGAAATTGAGCTGGGCCTCGGTTTCCACGCCCTCGGCGATCGCCGACAGGTTGAGGCTGTGCGCCAGCGAGATCACGGCGAGGGCGATGGCGGCGCTGTTGGGGTCGTGGGCGATGTCGTGCACGAAGGACTGGTCGATCTTCAGGCGATCGATGGCGAAGCGCTTGAGATAGGAGAGCGAAGAGAAGCCGGTGCCGAAATCGTCGATGGACAGCGTGATGGCGAGGCCCTTGAGCTTTTCCGTCGCCTGGATGAAGGCGTCGGCGTCGGCCATCACGGCGCTCTCCGTCAGTTCCAGCTCCAGGCAGCTCGGGTCGAGGCCGGTCTCCTGCAACACGCCGGCAGCGACACCGACGATGTCCTGGGCGACGAACTGGCGCGCCGACAGGTTCACCGCGACCGTGATCGCCGGCAGCCCGCCGTCCTGCCACGCCTTGTTCTGGCTACAGGCGGTGCGCAGCACCCATTCGCCGAGAGGCACGATCAGTCCCGTCTCCTCGGCCAGAGGGATGAATTCGCCCGGCGGCACCAGGCTGCGTTCCGGGCTCTGCCAGCGCACCAGCGCCTCGGCGCCGATGATTTCGCAGTTGCGCAGGTTGACCTGCGGCTGGTAGTGGAGAACGAACTCGCCCTTGTCGAGCCCGCGCCGCAGGGCGTTCTCGAGGTCGAGGCGATCCAGCGAGCGCGCGTTCATCTCGGCGGCGTAGAAGCGGAAGGCGTCGCCGCCGGCCGCCTTGGCCTGGTACATCGCGGCGGTGGCGTTGCGCAGCAGCGCTTCGGCGCTGTCGCCGTCGCGCGGGAAGACCGCAATGCCGATGCTGGCGGACAGGAAAAAGTCCCGTTCGCCGACGCGGAAGGACTGCGCCAGACTGCTGGGCAGCGGCTGCGCGATGCGTGCGGCCTGGCCGGCCTGGTCGATTTCGGCGACCAGCACGAATTCGTCGCCGACCGCCCGCGCCAGCGTATCGGCCTTGCGCGCCTGTCCCTGCATCCGTTGCGCCACTTCGATCAACACGGCATCGCCGGCGCCGCGGCCGAGGCTGTCGTTAATGCCCTTGAAACGGTCGAGGTTTACGGACAGCACCGCCAGCGCGCCGCCCTCGTGGCGCCGGTGCTCGATGGCGTGGGAGAGGCGGTCGTTCAGCAGGTTGCTGTTGGGCAGGTTGGTCAAGTCGTCGTAGTTGGACTTGCGCTCGAGTTGCGCCAGGTAGCGCTTGCGCTCGCTGATGTCGAGCAGGGTCACCACCGCGCCCAGCAGCTTGCCGCCCTCGAGAATCGGCATGCTGGAATATTCGACCGGCAACGGCGTACCGTCCTTGCACCAAAAGACTTCTTCGTCGCCTTGAATGACGATGCCGCCGGTCAGGGCCGTGTGCATGATGCATTGTTCGTATTCGCAGGGACTGCCGTCCGGCCGCGTGTGATGGAACTTGGCATGGGCGTCCTCGCCCATCAGTTCCTCGCGCTGGTAGCCGAGCATGCCGGCGGCGGCGGGATTGACGAAGTTGATGCGGCCGGCGGTATCGGTACCGTAAATGCCTTCGCCGGTCGACGTCAGGATCAGTTCCTTCTGGTGATTGAGCGAAGCCTGGACGCGATTGCTTTCCTCCTGGAGGCGCAGATTCTCGGCGACGCGGCGCATCACCTCGGCTTCGAGGGAAGCGTTCTGGTCGCGCAGCGCGTCGCGCGCGCGCTTGAGTTCGAGCTGGGTCCGCACGCGCGCCAGCACGATCGGCGGACGCGCCGGCTTGGTGATGTAATCGACGGCGCCGAGATCGAGGCCATGCTGCTCGTTTTCCACGGCATCCATGGCGGTGATAAAAATCA
>JACRPB010000208.1:6097-7965 GCA_016214175.1 Rhodocyclales bacterium | reverse complement strand
GCCCCCGGCGAAGGCGCGGCCTGGGCGCTGGCCTGGTTCGTCGAGGCGGTGGCGAGCGAATCCTTTGTGAACCTGATTCCGACGACGGCCGGCGGCACCCACGAATCGGGCTTGCGTTCCGGCGTCTTCGACGCCGTGAAGAACTTCATCGATCACCACGCCCTGTTGCCGCGCGGCGTCAAGCTCCAGCAGGAGGACGTCTGCGGCCGCATGGCCTTCGTGCTCTCGGCGCGCATCCTCGATCCGCAGTTCCAGGGCCAGGTGAAGGAAAAGCTCAACAGCCGCGAAGCGGTGAAACTCGTTGCCGGCATGGTGCGCGACCCGCTCGAAATCTGGCTCAACAACCACGTCGAGGCCGGCAAGGCCATCGCCGAAGTCTCGATCCGCCAGGCGTTGGCGCGGCAGAAGAACGCGCAGAAGGTGGAGAAGAAGAAGCAGTCGGGCGTGGCCGTACTGCCGGGCAAGCTCACCGACTGCGAATCCACCGACTTGCTCGAAAACGAACTCTTCCTGGTCGAGGGCGATTCCGCCGGCGGCAGCGCCAAGATGGCGCGCAACAAGGAAACCCAGGCCATCCTGCCGCTGCGCGGCAAGGTGCAGAACTCGTGGGAGATCGACGCCGGGCGGCTGTTCGCCAACGCCGAGATCCACGACATCGCGGTCGCGCTCGGCGTCGACCCGCATGCGCCGGACGCCGCACCCGACCTCTCGGGCCTACGCTACGGCAAGGTCGTCATCATGTCGGATGCCGACGTCGACGGCGCCCACATCCAGACCCTGCTGCTCACCTTGTTCTACCGCCACTTCCCGGCGTTGATCGCGCGCGGCCACGTCTTCGTCGCCCAGCCGCCGCTTTACCGCATCGACGTACCGGCCCAGGGCAAGAAACGGCCGGCGAAGCGGCTCTACGCGCTCGACGACGGCGAACTCTCCGCCATCCGCGACCGCCTGGCCAAGGAAGGCTTCCGCCCCGACCAGATCGAAACCGGCCGCTTCAAGGGCCTGGGCGAAATGAATCCCGAACAACTGCGCGAAACCGCCATGGATCCCGCCACGCGCCGCGTGCTGCCCATCGCCGAACGCGCCGGCATGCGCGAAGAAACGACCAAGCTGTTCACCCTGCTCATGGGCAAGGGCGAAGCTTCATCGCGCCGCGTCTGGATGGAAGAGAACGGACACCTGGTGGAGGCCGACCTGTGATGAACAACGACACCCCAGACCTTTTCGCCGACCTGCCGCCGGCGCCGACCGACGCCGCGCAAGCCGCGCAGCCGCCCGCCCCGCCGAGCCCCCCGGAACCGCCGCTTCCCGACTTCGACGACAGCGGCACCCTGCCGCTGGCCGCCTACGCCGAGCGCGCCTATCTCTCCTACGCCATGAGCGTCGTACGCTCGCGCGCCCTGCCCCAGGTCGAGGATGGCCTCAAGCCCGTGCAGCGGCGCATCCTCCACGCCATGAACGAGATGCGCCTGTCGGCATCGAGCAAGCACGTGAAAAGCGCGCGCGTCGTCGGCGACGTCATCGGCAAGTACCACCCGCACGGCGACACCAGCGTCTATGACGCCATGGTGCGCGTGGCGCAGGATTTTTCCTTGCGCTATCCGCTCGTCGACGTTCAGGTCAACTTCGGCTCGCGCGACGGCGACGGCGCGGCGGCGATGCGCTACACCGAATGCCGGCTGACGCCGATCGCCGAACTGTTGCTGGCCGAAATCCACCGCGGCACCATCGACTTCGCGCCCAACTACGACGGCGCCTTCGAAGAACCCGTGCTGCTGCCGGCGCGGCTACCCATCGTGCTGATGAACGGCGCCTCGGGCATCGCCGTCGGCATGGCGACCGAAATCCCGCCGCACAACCTGCGCGAA
>JACRPB010000208.1:0-6075 GCA_016214175.1 Rhodocyclales bacterium | reverse complement strand
TCCTCGCCCTGATCCCCGGCCCCGATTTCCCCGGCGGCGGCCAGCTCATCTCGCAGCCCGCCGACATCCGCGACGCCTACACCTCCGGGCGCGGCAGCCTGCGCATGCGCGCGCGCTGGCACGTCGAGGACCTGGCGCGCGGCCAGTGGCGCATCGTCGTCGATGAACTGCCGCATGGCGTGTCGACCTCCAACGTGCTGGCCGAGATCGAGGCCCTCACCAATCCGCAGCCGCGCGCCGGCAAAAAGGACGTCAGCCAGGAGCAGAAGAATCTCAAGCAGGTCGTGCTCGGCGTGCTCGAATCCGTGCGCGATGAATCGAGCGACAAGGCCGCCGTGCGCATCGTTCTCGAACCGCGTTCCTCACGCATCGCCCAGGACGAGTTCATGGCCGTGCTGCTGGCCCACACCAGCCTGGAGGCCAGCGTCTCGATCAACCTGACCATGATCGGCCGCAACGGCCGGCCGCAGCAGAAGCATCTGAAGCAGATATTGACCGAGTGGATCGACTTCCGTTTTGTGGCCGTCGAGCGCCGCTCGCGCCATCGCCTGGCCGAAGTCGAGCGCCGCATCCACATCCTCGAAGGCCGCATGACGGTCTTCCTGCATATCGACAAGGTGATCCGCTGCATCCGCGAGGCCGACGAGCCGAAGCCGGAACTGATGCTGCGCTTCGGTCTTTCCGAGATCCAGGCCGAGGACATCCTCGAAATCCGCCTGCGCCAGTTGGCGCGCCTCGAAGGCATCCGCATCGAGAAGGAGCTCGGCGATCTGCGCGAAGAGCGCGGCCGTCTCAACACCCTGCTCGACTCGCGCAGCGAGATGACCAAGCTCATCCTCAAGGAAATCGGCGACGACGCCAAGCAGTACGGCGATGCGCGGCGCACGCTGATCGAGGCCGTGACGCCGGTGGCCGCCGCCGAGATGGCGGTGCCCGACGAACCGGTGACGGTCATCCTGTCGAAGAACGGCTGGGTGCGCACGCGCCAGGGCCACGGCATCGATCCTGCGACGATCACTTACAAGACCGGCGACTTCCCCTTTCTGGTGGCGGAGAGCCGCACGATCTGGCCGCTGGTGCTGATCGACAGCAACGGCCGCGCCTACAGCGTGCGCGTCGGCGACCTGCCCGGCGGCCGCGGCGACGGCGTGCCCATTGCGACGCTGATCGAACCGCAGGACGGCGGGCGCGTGCTCCATGCGCTCACCGATGCGCTGGACGCCGCCTACTTTTTCGCCAACTCCGGCGGCTACGGCTACATCGCACAGATCGCCGACCTCGTCGCGCGGCCACGCGCCGGCAAGGCCTTCATGACCCTGGAAAAAGGCGAAACCGTGCTGGCCCCCGCCAAGGCCGGCGGCGCGGCCATTGCCGCCTTGTCGAAGAAGGGTCGCCTGCTGGTGTTCGATGCTGCCGAAATGAAGACCTTGAGCAAGGGCCGCGGCGTCATCGTCATGGATCTGGAGAAGGGCGACGAACTCCAGGCGGTGGCGCTCAACGACGGCAGCGCGGTGACGGTGAGCGGGCTTGGGCGCGGCAGCAAACCGACCGAGGTCCGCGTCGCGGGCGCTGCGCTCGACAAGCACCGCATGCACCGCGCACGCAAGGGCTGCCTAATCGAGGCGAAGATCAAGGCCAGCGGCGTGCGCTAGAACGGCGGGCGCGATTCCACCCCGAGCGGCTCACCGGTAGCGGGATCGGCGAATCCGACGAAGCATGCGTGCAGCATCAGGCGGTCCGCCTTGGTCCGCGACTGTTCCGTGCCGTACAGGGCATCGCCGAGTATCGGATGTCCGCTCGCTTCCATGTGCAGCCGGAGCTGATGCGATCGGCCGGTCACCGGCGACAGCTCGACCCGCGACACGTCGCGCGCCGCATCGACATCGATGACCCGATAGTGCGTCAGACTCGGCCGCCCGGCCACGCGATCGATCTTCTGGCGGGGGCGATTGGGCCAGTCGGCAGTCACGGGCAGATCGATTTCACCTTCGGCCGCCGCCGTCCATTGCCCGTCGACCAGGGCTTCATAGCGCTTCGCAACCCGGCGCTCCTGGAAAAGAATGCTCAGCGCGCGTTGCCACTTGGCGCCGCGCGCCATGACGACGATGCCCGACGTCGCCATGTCCAGGCGGTGGACGATCATCGCGTCGGGGAACTGCGCTTGAACGCGGGCCAACAGGCAATCCGCCTTGTCGCTGCCGCGCCCAGGGACGGTCAGCAAACCCGACGGCTTGTCCACGACGATCAGATGGCGCGCGAGGTGAAGAACGCGAATCTCCTGCCGCGGGGGATCGTAGGCCGCCGCCCTCATGCCTGCCGCGGCCTCGATTCCCGCATGGTCGCCGCAGCGCGGCGCAGCAGGCGTCCGACGTATCCGTTGCTATCCGCCATTGGCCGCGCGACTCGCTTCCCGAACTCAAAGTTGAACGGCATCGTCACCCCCGCCCGATCGAGCGGCAGAATTTATTTAACCGGGTGCTATTATTTTGGCAATCTTACTTTGATTTCGAAAAATGCCCAAGAAAAGTGCCTCGCTGAAGCTGCCGCTTGAATGCGCTGAAATAACGAATCCGGCTAACACTATTTCGTCGCCGGCCCGCAGAGCGGCGACTGGTCGCCAGGCCACCAAGCCGTCCTCAACGAGAGCGAAGCCCAATCCTCAGGCCTTCCTGCCCGGCCTCTCGCGGCGCGGACGACCGCGTTCCGCCGTGCCATCCTCAGCGTCGCAGCGAGCAGCCCTGAGCCGTCGGCGCCGCCTCGACAACGGCGGCAAGCGGCTGGAATTCATCGTCGATGCCGACAGCGTGGCCAAACTCGATCGATTGGCGGATCACCAGAAGGAGTCTCGCAGCGAAGTCCTCATCGGGCTGATCGCCAAGGCGGCCGCCCGTCTGTCCCGAAAATAGCGAACGCGAGGGAATCGCCCTGCACGGACTCCTGCGGTGGTAGCCTCTGTCGATTGCCTCACGGGAGATACCGCATGAAGAAGCTCTCTGTCACCATACGCCTGGAACTCGAAATACCCGACGAATGGGCGCTGCACAGCACGTCGGAAGGCACGGATGTCCTCAGGATCGGGCAAGGCCAATACATGGACCTGACGTTCGAACCGATGCTGACGAAAGATCCGGAAGGCACATGGTCGAACTCCGCGGACGACGAGTTCATGAACGCCCTGATGGACATGGTCGTGGCGGAGGACGTTGCCTACGAGATTTCGACGGTTCAGTGACGGCCGAACAGCAGCGGCCTTTGCTTCCCCCAGCGCTTCCCCTCGAGCCTCCGAAAAGAAAAAGGGTTTCCGGCAATTGCTCGGAAACCCTTGGTATTACTGGTCGGGGCGGCGGGATTCGAACTCGCGACCCCTTGCACCCCATGCAAGTGCGCTACCAGGCTGCGCTACGCCCCGACTGAGGCGCGGATTATAGCAGGAATGCCTCGCCACGCATGATTCAGGCGCGCAGAAACTCGATGATGCTGGCCAGTTCCGCGCGCAGCGAAAGCGGCGTCGGCAACGTTGCCGCAGGCACGCCGCGCGATTCGGTCTTGCCCGGCAACTCGTCGAGGCGATGGCGCGCGCCGCTGATGGTGAAACCTTCCTGGTAGAGCAGTTCGCGGATGCGCCGCACCAGCAGCACCTCGTGATGCTGGTAGTAGCGCCGGTTGCCGCGACGCTTGACCGGCTTCAGTTGCGTAAATTCCTGCTCCCAATAGCGCAGCACGTGCGGCTTGACGCCGCACAGTTCGCTGACCTCGCCTATCGTGAAATAGCGCTTGGCGGGGATCGGCGGCAGATCGTCCTTCGGACTAATCGGCGCGTGCGTCGCCATGGAGTTGGAGGGTTTCGACGGTGGTCTTGAGCTTCTGGCTGGCGTGGAAGGTGACGACGCGACGCGCGGTAATCGGAATTTCCTAGCCGGTCTTCGGGTTGCCCCCCGGACGCTGCGGCTTGTCGCGCAACTGACAATTGCCGAAGCCGGAAAGCTTGACGCTGTCTCCACCTTCGAGCGAGGTACGCACTTCCTCGAAAAATGCCTCCACCATATCCTTGGCTTCGCGCTTGTTGAGTCCGACTTTTTCGAACAGCAAGTCGGCCAACTCCGCTTTCGTCAATGTCATTGTCACGTTCCGTCCCTTCAATTTCGTAGCGCTGCGCCGAATCCGTTCTTGGCGGCATCGACCAGGTGTGCGACTGCGATATCGACTTCGGCGTCTGCCAAAGTCCGTTCAGTATCTTGCATAACCACCCGGAAGGCAAGGCTTCTCACCCCTTCCGGCAAGCCTTTGCCCTGGAACACGTCGAATAGCGCGATGTCGCGCACAAAGGCCGGCGCCGCTGCGCGCAATGCCGTCAGCAGCGGCTGCAATTCGACGCTCGTCGGCACCGCCAAGGCGATGTCGCGCACAACGGAAGGCTGGCGCGAAACTTCGCTATAGACCGGCATCGGTAGCGCCAACAGCGCTTCGAGTTCGATCTCGAAAACGACCGGCGCCGTGCCGAGTTCGTATTTCTGCACCCAGAGCGGATGCAATTCGCCGACGATGCCGATCGCGGCCTCATCGAGCAACACGGTCGCCGCCCGCCCCGGATGCAAGGCCGGGTGGCCGGTCTTCTCGAAACGCAGGCGGCGCGGCGCGCACAGCGCTTCGAGGTCGCCCTTGAGGTCGAAGAAATCGGCCTTGCGCGTCACCGCGCCCCATTGTTCCGGCAGCGCCGATCCGGCGCCGATGGCCGCCAGGCGCAGCGGCTGGCGGAATCCCGGCACCTGGGCGGCGGCCGCATCGCGCAAGAAGCAGCGGCCGACTTCGAAGGCGCGTACGCGCTCCGACTGGCGCTTGCGGTTGGCGATGAGCGTGCCGACCAAACCGCCGATGAGGCCGGTGCGCATGACGCCCATCTGGCTGGCGATCGGATTGGCGAGCGCAATCGGGGCGGCATTGCCGCCGAAGTCGGCTTCCCAGGCCGCATCGACGAAGCTGTAATTCACCACTTCATGGAAGCCGCGCTCGGCCATCAGGCGTCTTACCTGCATCGGCGAACGGCGCGCCTCGACCACGGGCAGCATCGCCAGCCGGCCTTGCGGCGGCGGTGAGGGAATGTTGTCGTAGCCGTGGATGCGCGCGATTTCCTCGATCAGGTCTTCCTCGATTTCGATGTCGAAGCGATACGAAGGCGGCGTGACGACGAAGTCGTCGCCGCTGCGGCTGTAGGCGAAACCGAGGCCCGCCATCAGCTTCTCGACTTGTGCGCCGGTGAGCGGAATGCCGATCACCTTCTGCGCCCGCGCCGTGCGCAATTTGACCGGCGTACGCGGTGGCAGATGTTCGGCGCTGAGCGCTTCGACCACCGGACCGGGCCGGCCGCCGCAGATGTCGACGATCAATTGCGTCGCGCGCTCGATGGCCCGGCGTTGCAGTTCGAAGTCGACGCCGCGTTCGTAGCGGTAGGAGGCATCCGAGGAGAAGCCCAGTGCGCGGGCCTTGCCGGCGATGGCGGCAGGCGCGAAGAAAGCGCCTTCCAGAAAGAGGTCGGTCGTCGTTGCGGAGATGCCGGAATGCTCGCCGCCCATTATGCCGGCCATGGCCAGCGGTTTGGCCTCGTCGGCGATCAGCGCGGTGTCGGCGCCGGGGGTGACGGTCTGTTCGTTGAGCAGCAGCAATTGCTCGCCGGCGTGCGGGTAGCGCACGTGGATGCTGCCCTCGAGTTCCGCGTCGTCGAAGGCGTGCAGCGGCTGCCCGAGTTCGAGCATGATGTAGTTGGTGACATCGACCAGGATCGAAATCGAGCGGATGCCGCAGCGTTCGATGCGCTGCTTCATCCAGTCCGGCGTCGGCGCCTGGGCATTCACGCCGCGCACGATGCGACCGCAGTAGCGCGGGCAGGCGGCAGGCGCGTCGAGCACCACGCCGCGCGTCTCGTCATGCACGGGCGCTACGGCCGCCACTTGCGGCAGTGTCAGCGGCGCCCCGGTCAGCGCCGCGACTTCGCGCGCGATGCCGGTCAGCGACAGGCAGTCGGCACGGTTGGGCGTCAGCTTCAGCGTGATCAGCGTGTCGTCGAGATTGAGATAGGCG
>JACRPB010000226.1 GCA_016214175.1 Rhodocyclales bacterium | reverse complement strand
ATGCATGCGTTTCGCGGCAAGAGAATCTTCTTCTACTTCGCGGCGTTCAAGAAGCACATCGGAATTTATCCGCCGGTTTCCAAAGACGCGGCGCTCATCGGCGAACTTGAGCCGTTTCGCGGCGAGAAAGGCAATCTCGCGTTTCCGCTCGATCAACCGCTGCCCGCCGAGCTTATCGGCCGCGTTGCCGTGGCGCTGCATCGCGAGTACGAACTCAAATGAACCTGTTGTTGCCCCTCGTCAACCGGACCTGCGCGAAGAGCCGCGCGAGTCCCTAAAGCTCTCGCAAGCCCCTCTTGCGCCGACCGCGGACGCGGCGGGTCGGGGTGGGGCCGATTTGGCGACCGCCGCGGCGACGGAGTGCCGGACGGGGAAGTCCGGCCGCGTTGTCCGAGCGCGTAGCGCGAGTTTAGCGGCCGGCCGGCCGGCGCTCCGGCGGCGCGGGAACCCCGCAGGGGCGGTCGCGTATGAGGCCCCACCCCGACCCGCCGCGTCCGGCGTGCCGCCGGCGCCCTAGCCGCGCGCGGCGATCATCCCTGCTCCCACCGTATTGTTGGTCGCTTCGTCGATGAGGATGAAGGCGCCGGTGGCGCGGTTTTCGGCGTAGGCGTCGGCGAAGATGGGCTGCGCGAGCCGCAGCGAGACGCGCGCGATGTCGTTCATCGCCAGGCGCTCGGCGGGTGCGCGTTCCAGGGTGTTGATGTCCAGGCGCTCGGCGATGGCGACGACCTTGGCGCGGACTTCGCGCGTGGTGTGGCGCAGCAGGTAGCGGCGGGCCGGATCGAGCGGGGTTTCCGACAGCCAGCAGACGGTGGCCGTCGTTTCGTTGGCTGCGGACGGGGCAGCGTTGACGCCGACGATCATGTCGCCGCGCGAGATGTCGATTTCGTCGGCCAGCAGCAGGGTGATCGACTGCTCGGCGACGGCCGACGGCAGCGAGCGCTCGTGCAGGCGGATGTCCTTGATGCGCGTGCTGCGGCCGGCGGGCAGGACCAGCACTTCGTCGCCGATGGCAACCGTTCCCGATTCGACGCGGCCCATGAAGCCGCGGAAGTCGTGCAGTTCCGGGTCGTCTGACTTCTGCGGCCGGCAGACGTATTGCACCGGGAAGCGGAAGCGCTCGTCGCGTTCGCTGTGGGCGGCGGGCGCCGACTCCAGGATCTCGATCAGCGTCGGGCCCTGGTACCAGTCGAGCCGCTCGCCGCGCTCGACCACCATGTCGCCGTTGAGGGCCGAGAGCGGAATGAAGCGCACGTCCTCGATGCCGAGTTTGGCGGCGAAGGCGAGGTAGTCGGCGCGGATTTTCTCGAACGTCGCCTGGTCGTAATCGACGAGGTCCATCTTGTTGATGGCCACCACCAGGTGCGGGATGCCGACCAGTTGGGCGATGGCCGAGTGGCGGCGCGTTTGCGTCAGCACGCCTTTGCGCGCGTCGATGAGAATGATGGCGAGGTTGGCGGTCGAGGCCGCGGTGACCATGTTGCGCGTGTATTGCTCGTGCCCCGGCGCGTCGGCGATGATGTACTTGCGCCGGCCGGTGGTGAAGTAGCGGTAGGCGACGTCGATGGTGATGCCCTGCTCGCGCTCGGCCTGCAGGCCGTCGGTGAGCAGCGAGAGGTCGGCCACGGCGAGGCCGCGCTTTTGCGAGCTGCGCTCGATGGCGTGCAGCGTGTCGGCGAGAATGGCCTTGGTGTCATAGAGCAGGCGCCCGATCAGCGTGCTCTTGCCGTCGTCCACGCTGCCGCAGGTGAGAAAGCGCAGCAGGCCGTTGTCGATCGACTGTTCGAATTCCGGCAGATGTTCGATTGCGGACATCAAAAATATCCTTCCTTCTTGCGCTGTTCCATCGACGCTTCCGAGGTCTGGTCGTCGAGCCGCGTCGCGCCGCGTTCGGTGATCGTGGTGGTGGCCGTCTCGGCGATGATGGCGGCGACGGAAGTCGCGGTGGATTCGACCGGCGCCGTGCAGGGAATGTCGCCGACGGTGCGGAAGCGCACGCTGACTTCCTCGACGACGTCGTTGGCGCGGGCGGGCGTCAGCGGCGTCACCGGCTGCAGCAGGCCGTTCTTCCTCACCACCGGGCGCGTGTGGGCGAAGTAGATGGAGGGCAGTTCCAGCTTTTCGCGCGCGATGTATTGCCAGACGTCGAGCTCGGTCCAGTTCGAGATTGGGAAGACGCGGATGTTCTCGCCTTTGTGGGCGCGGGCGTTGTAGAGGTCCCAGAGTTCGGGGCGCTGGTTCTTCGGGTCCCACTGGCCGAATCCGTCGCGGAAAGAGAAGATGCGCTCCTTGGCGCGCGCTTTTTCCTCGTCGCGGCGGGCGCCGCCGATGCAGGCATCGAAGCCGAATTCCTCGATCGCTTCGAGCAGCGTCACCGACTGGTGGCGATTGCGTGACTCGTCCTGCGATCTGAGCACGATGCTGCCGCGGGCGATCGAGTCTTCGAGTGAGCGCACGATCAGGCGTTCGCCGAGTTCAGCCGCGCGGCGATCGCGGAAGTCTGTGACCTCGGGGTAGTTGTGGCCGGTGTCGATATGCAGCAGCGGAAACGGAAAGCGGCCGGGACGGAAGGCTTTCTCCGCCAGGCGCAACAGGCAGATCGAGTCCTTGCCGCCCGAGAACAGCAGCGCCGGATTGGCGCACTGGCCGGCCACTTCGCGCCGGATGTAGATGGGTCAGCGGCGGATGCAGGGCGAGCGCGGTCATGATGCCTTTCGTTGCAGGCGGCCGTCGACGACGTGCAGGCCGCATTCCTTGGATTCGGGCGCTTCCCACCACCAGCGCCCGGCGCGCACGTCCTCGCCGTAGGCGACGGCGCGCGTGCAGGGCGCGCAGCCGATGCTGGGATAGTTACGGTCGTGGAGCGCGTTGTAGGGCACGGCGTTGGCGCGCAGGTACACCCAGACTTCGCGCTCGCTCCAGTCGGCGAGCGGATTCACTTTGACGAGGTCGAAGGCCGCGTCGTGCACGAGCGGCTTGAGATTGCCGCGCGTCGGCGCCTGCTCGGCGCGTAGCCCCGTGATCCAGGCCTTCTTGCCGTCCAGGGCGCGGCGCAGCGGCTCGACCTTGCGCACGGCGCAGCAGGCCTTGCGCGCTTCCACGCTGTCGTAGAAGCCGTTGATGCCGTGCTGGCGCACGTAGTCCTCGACGCCGTCGTGGCGCGGGTAGAAGACGCCGACCTTGATGCCGTAGTGCTTCTCGCTCTTCGCCAGCAGCTCGTAGGTTTCGGCCGGCAGGCGGCCGGTGTCGAGCGTGAAAATGTCGATGGCGACGTCGTTCCTGACGATGAGGTCGGT
>JACRPB010000225.1 GCA_016214175.1 Rhodocyclales bacterium | reverse complement strand
CTACAAGGCGCTGAAGTCGGCGCTCGACGGCTCGATCGCGGGCACGCCAGAGAACCTGCTGATCTATGCGACCTCGAACCGCCGCCACCTGATGCCGGAATTCATGGGCGAGAACCTCGAAATCCAGCGCGGCGACGGCGGCGAAATCCATCCCGGCGAAACCACCGAGGAGAAGGTGTCGCTGTCCGACCGCTTCGGCCTCTGGCTCTCGTTCTATCCCTTCGATCAGGACCACTACCTCGACATCTGCCGCCACTGGCTGCAGGAGTTCGGCCTCACCGCCGCCCAGGCCGCAGCCGCGCGCCAGGAGGCGCTGCAATGGTCGCTGCTGCGCGGCGACCGCAGCGGCCGCATCGCCTGGCAGTTCGAGCGCGACTACGCAGGCCGTTCAGCCAAAAAAACGTGAAGACGCGCAGTTATCCGGGCGTCACCGAAGTGGCCGCAGCGGTAATCGTCAAGCCGGACGGATCGTTCCTGCTCGGCCAGCGTGCCCCGGACACTTTCTATCCCGGCTACTGGGAATTCCCCGGCGGCAAGGTCGAGGCCGGCGAGACGCCGCGCGCGGCGCTGGTGCGCGAACTGCACGAGGAACTCGAAATCGAGGTGCTCGCCGCCACGCCCTGGATCATGCGCGAGCACATCTACGAGCACGCTCACGTGCGGCTGCATTTCTTTCGCGTCACGGCCTGGCGCGGCGAGCTCAAGGATCACGTCCATAGCGCCCTGTCCTGGCAGCGCGCCGACGCGCTCGACGTGGCGCCGATGCTGCCGGCCAACGCGCCGGTGCTGGCGGCCTTGCGCCTGCCGGACTTCTACGCCATCAGCCAGGCCGCGGCGATCGGCGTCGATGCCCAGTTGGCGGCGCTCGATACGGCGCTTTCGCGCGGACTGCGGCTGCTGCAATTGCGCGAGCCGACGCTGGCGCCGCAGCAGTTCGCGCATTTCGTGCAGGCCGCCGTCGACTTGTGCCGCAGCTGCGGCGCGCAATGCCTGGTCAATGGCGACGCCGCGCTGGCGCTGCACGCCGACGGACTGCACCTGCCCGCGGCCAAGCTCACGGCGCTGACGCAGCGGCCCGCGTTTCCGCTCGTCGCGGCCTCCTGCCACACGCGCGCGGAGCTGGAACAGGCGGCCCGTCTCGGCATCGATTTCGCGGTGCTGGGACCGGTCAAGCCGACGGCGACGCATCCCGGCCGACCGGGCATCGGCTGGGAGGCCTTCGCGCAACTCGCTGCGGATTTGCCGCTGCCGGTCTATGCGCTGGGCGGCTTGTGTCGCGAAGACATGGCGGCGGCGCAGGCGGCCGGCGCGCAGGGCGTCGCGGCGATACGCGGCGCCTGGACCTACTGATCGGCGTCCGGCTCGTCCGGCGCTTCGACCACCGGCACCCGATACTCGCCGGCGGCCCAGGCGCCGAGGTCGATCTGGCGGCAGCGTTCGGAGCAGAACGGACGATAGGGATGGTCGGGCGTCCAGGCCACTTCCTTGCCGCAATGAGGGCACGGCACCAGGCGCGGCGGTTTCGCGTTCATGCCTTCAAACCTCCGCCGCGGACGAACGCTTTTCGATGGCCTGGCGCAGCGTCGCCAGCCCCTTGTCCTTGAAGCGCAGGAACTGGATGCCGCAGCGGAACTTGTGTTGGCCGGACGCCAGCACGGTGTAGACCATGCGCGCCCGCGCCTCGACGACGCGCCGCGGTCCGCCCGGATGATCGGTGGGAATGGACACCAGCACCGTCACCTGCTGCGACGAGTAGACGTTGTGCTCGGTGAGAATGCAGCAGCCGTGCAGCGACAGATCCTGGGTGATGCCGTGATAAGTGCTTTGACCCGCGCTCTCTTCGAACACGATGGCGACCGGCCAGTGGAATGGAAAGCGCTTTTCGCGCCGCTCGACTTCGTTTTGCATGATGTATCCCGGAAGTCCCGCCGCAGCGACGGCCTATGCCATCGGCCTACCCGGCAACGACGGCGGGAATTTTACGCGACGGACGCTCGCCGCGGCGTGACGCCTGTCGCGTTTACGCCGGGACAACGGCCGGCGCGCGCCGCCTCATTCGGCTTCGATGCGCAGGTCGCGCTTTTCGATTTCGCGCTTGAGAACGGCGCGGCCGGTGCCCTTGAAGTTGAGGAACTGGATGCCGCAGCGGAACTTGCGGTGCCCGGACGACAGCACGGTATAGGCCATGCGCGCCTTGACTTCGACGACGCGCCGCGAGGCGCCCGGATGCTCCGACGGCAGCGACAGCAGGATCGACACCGCATGGGCGGAAAACACGTTGTGCTCGGTGAGTATGGAGCAGCCGTGCAGCGACAGGTCGTGCGTGATGCCGTGATAGGTATCCTGGCTCTCGGTGCTGTCGAAGACGATGGCCACGGGCCAATGGAACGGGTAGCGTTTTTCTTGACGATTGTCTTTGCTGGACATGATGGGTGCGGCTTGCCCGCCGCGGCGGCGCGGCAGCCTTGGCGGGCTACAGGTTGCAGAAGGTCAGCTCAAACGGAACATCCACCTCGGCCTGCCTCGGCCGCATGTCGGTATCCGGCGTCAGAAAGCGGATGTTGAGCGCATATTTGTTGGCGCCGATTTCCGGCACGAAGGGATCCGCCCGCTGCACGCGCAGGCGGATCATTTGCGAACTGCGGCCGGCCAGCATCAATTGATAGCTGCCGTGCACCGCCAACTGCGGTTCGGGGCGCCCCGAGGCGCGCAGCAGCCGCAAGACGATGGACAGTCCGGCACGGATCGGCAGCATCGGCCCGACCCAGTTGGCGAGATCGTTCTGGCGCTGTGCCGCATCGCGGTTGAGCCAGAAGTGGTAGGACGGCAGGTCGAATTCGCAAACGCCGCCGGGAATGCCGACGCGATTCTTGATGCTGGCCAGCCATTCGTTCTCGCGCAGGTAATGGCCGATCTTGCCCTGCATCGCCAGCATGCCGGCGGCGGCCTGCTCGATTTCGTAAAGTGCGCCGGAAAGCGCCTCTTCGGAAATTTCGGGATTGTTGCGGAAGGAAAGCAATATCTGGCGCTGGCGTTCGAGTTCCTGCACCAGATCGAACTTGAGATCGGCGCGGCTGGCGACTTCGAGGATTTCGAACAGCGTGACCAGCGCGACATGATGATCTTCGGCGGCGTCGGACGCGACGAAATGGGCAATCTTGTCGAACAGGTCCTCAAGGCGCAACAGCGTGCGAATGCGCTCGCTCAGAGGGTATTCGTAGGTAATCACGCGCCGCCCCGATGGAAAATACGCAAATTCTGACCGATTCGGCGCAAAAGCTCAACTTTCGTGTAATGCCGCGGCCTGTTCGAGGTAGCGGCGATGGAGGTTTTCGACCTGTTGCTGCAACTGCACAAGATCGCCGTCGTTGTCGATGATGTCGTCGGCGGCGGCGCGCCGGACGGCCCGCGGCACCTGGGCCGCCATGATGCGCAGCACGTCTTCGCGCGTCATGCGGTTGCGGGCCATGACGCGGGCGATCTGGGTTTCCTCGGCGCAATCGACGATGGCGACGCGTTTCACGCGCTCGCGGTAGCTGCCGGATTCCACCAGCAGCGGCACCACCATCACCACATAGGGCGCCCCGCCTTGCAGGGCCGCGGCGCTGCGGCGCTCGGCCTCGGCGCGGATCTGGGGGTGGAGGATAGCCTCCAGTCGCGCCCGCGCCGCCGCGTCGGCGAAGGCCAGCCGGCGCATTGCGTTGCGG
>JACRPB010000224.1 GCA_016214175.1 Rhodocyclales bacterium | reverse complement strand
CCCGGCGCCGGCGACCCGCGGCAACCGCGCCGGCCGTGACCGGGCGCGCGGGAGGAGAGAACGAAATGGATGATCATCACCATGAGAGCAAGCCGCTGTCCGGGCGGCCGCGATTTGCCTGGATAGTCTTCGCCGCGATCGCGGCGTTCTACCTCTGGACCGAACATCGCGCCCACCTGCTGGGGGTGCTGCCCTTCCTGCTCCTGCTGGCCTGTCCGCTGATGCATTTCTTCATGCACGGCGGCCATGACCACGGCAGTCACGGACAAGCGCCGGACGAGGAGTCGAAGAAATGAGCGAAAACCCTTCCGCTTACGGCCTCTGGTTCCTGGTACTGCTCAATTCGGCAGTGTTCGTGATCTTCGCCTTCAGCTTCTACGAGCCGAAGACCGCCCGCGACTGGCGCAGCTTAGGCATGTATTCGGCCTTCATCGTCGCGCTGTTTACCGAAATGTACGGCTTCCCGCTGACCATCTACCTGTTGTCGGGCTGGCTGGCGCAGCGTTTCCCCGGCGTAGACTTCCTCGCCCACGACGCCGGCCACCTGTTGGAAGTAATGTTTGGCTGGCGCGCCAATCCGCACTTCGGTCCCTTCCACCTCGTCAGCAATGCGCTGATCTTCGGCGGCTTCTGGCTGCTGGCTTCGGCCTGGAACGTGCTCTTTCAGGCCCAGCGTGAGCATTGCCTGGCGGTGAGCGGCCCCTACGCGCGCATCAGGCACCCCCAGTACGCGGCCTTCGTCCTCGTCATGTTCGGCTTCCTGTTGCAGTGGCCGACGCTACCGACGGTGGTGATGTTCCCGATCCTGGTCGCCGTCTATGCGCGCCTCGCTAAACGGGAGGAACAGGACGCGCTGGCGGAATTCGGCGATGCCTACCGCGACTACCGGTCCCGGACGCCGGCCTTCCTGCCGCGCTTCTATGGCGCCGGGGACAAGGGAGCTACGCCATGAGCCACGACCACGCCAACCACGGGCACGACCATCCCGCGCCCGCCGCCGACTCCGGCACGGACCCGGTCTGCGGCATGAGCGTCGCGCCGGAGAAGGACATCCATTCCGACTACGCGGGCCGCCGCTATCGCTTCTGTAGCGCCAAGTGCAAGACCAAGTTCGACCTCGATCCGCCGCGTTACCTCCAGGCGGCGCTCGGCACGCCCGCCGCCACGACGCCCGCGGACGTTCCGGTCGCCGCCGAATACACCTGCCCGATGCATCCCGAAGTGCGCCAGGCCGGCCCCGGCACCTGTCCGAAATGCGGCATGGCGCTCGAACCGGTGCTGCCCGAACTCGGCGGCGAAGAGGACGATACCGAGTATCGCGACTTCCGCCGCCGCTTCTGGGCCAGCCTGCCGCTGACCGCCGTCGTCGTCGTACTGGCGATGGCCGGCCACCGGTTGGCCTGGCTCTCTCCCGCTATGCGTACCTGGGGCGAACTGTTCCTGGCCGCGCCCATCGTGCTCTGGGCCGGCGCGCCGTTCTTCCAGCGCGGCTGGCACTCGCTGGTCCACCGCAACCCGAACATGTGGACCCTGATCAGCCTCGGCACCGGGGCGGCTTTCGCCTACAGCGTGGTCGCCGCCCTCGCGCCGGAGTTGTTCCCCGCGTCCTTCCTCGCCCATGGCCGTATCGGCGTCTATTTCGAGGCGGCGGCCGTGATCGTTGCCCTGACCCTGCTCGGGCAGATGCTCGAACTGCGGGCGCGCTCGCAGACCTCGGCGGCGATCAAGTCGCTGCTGGGCCTGGCGCCGAAAACCGCGCGCCGCATCGATGCCGACGGCAGCGAGGAGGACGTGCCGCTGGCCCAGGTACAGGTCGGCGACACGCTGCGCGTGCGGCCCGGCGAGAAGGTGCCGGTGGACGGCGTCGTCGTCGAGGGCGCGAGCGCCGTCGACGAATCCATGCTCACCGGCGAACCGCTGCCGGTCGGCACGCGCAGCGGCGACAAGGTGATCGGCGCCACCCTGAATACCTCCGGCAGCTTGGTGATCCGCGCGGAAAAGGTCGGCGCCCAGACCGTGCTCGCCCAGATCGTGCAGATGGTCGCCCAGGCCCAGCGCTCGAAGGCGCCGATGCAGCGCATGGCCGACGTCGTCGCCGGCTATTTCGTCGTCGCCGTGGTCGGCATCGCCCTGGCGAGCTTCTTCGCCTGGGGCTTGTTCGGCGGCGATCAGGGCTGGGTTTTCGGCGTCATCAACGGCGTCTCGGTTCTGATAATCGCCTGCCCCTGCGCGCTCGGTCTCGCAACGCCGATGTCGGTGATAGTCGCCACCGGCAAGGCCGCCACCCAGGGCGTACTGTTTCGCGACGCGGCCGCCATCGAGCGCCTGCGGGAAATCGACACCCTGATCGTAGACAAGACCGGCACGCTCACCGAGGGCCGCCCGGCCTTCGAGTGCGTTGTGGCCGCGCCGGGAGTCGCCGACGACGAGGTGCTGCGCCTGGCCGCCAGCCTCGACCAGGGCAGCGAACATCCGCTCGCCGACGCCATCGTCCGCGCCGCGCGCGAACGCGGGCTGGCGCTCGCCACGCCCGAACGCTTCGAGTCCGCTAGCGGCATCGGCGTCCATGGCACGGTCGGCGGTCGGCGTCTGGCCCTGGGCAATGCCGCCCTGATGGCCGACGCCGGCGTGGACGTCGGCGTTCTCGGCGGCGGCGTGGCAGAGTCGTTGCGCCTGGCCGGGGCCAGCGTCGTGCATCTGGCGGCGGACGGACAACTGCTCGGCCTGCTGGCGGTTTCCGATCCGGTCAAGGCGAGTTCCGCCGAGGCGCTGGCGAGCCTGCGCCAGGCCGGCCTGCGCGTCGTTATGGCGACCGGCGACGGCCTGACCACGGCGCGGGCGGTCGGCAAGCGGCTCGGCATCGACGAAGTGCACGGGGAGGTCAAGCCGGCCGACAAGCTGGCCCTGGTCGAGCGCCTGCAAGGCGAAGGACGCATCGTCGCCATGGCCGGAGACGGCATCAACGACGCGCCGGCCTTGGCCCGCGCCGACGTCGGTATCGCCATGGGCACGGGCACCGACGTCGCCATGAACAGCGCCCAGGTGACGCTGGTCAAGGGCGACCTGCGCGGCATCGCGCGCGCCCGGGAGCTGTCGGTCGCCACCGTGGCCAACATGCGCCAGAACCTCCCGTTCGCCTTCCTCTACAACGCGCTCGGCGTGCCGATCGCGGCCGGCATCCTCTACCCGGCCTTCGGCCTCGTGCTCTCGCCCGTCATCGCCGCGGCGGCGATGAGCCTGTCGTCGCTGAGCGTGGTCGGCAACGCCTTGCGGCTGCGGAACGCTTGACCCGGCTTACCGAAATGTAATGCTCAAGTCATGTCGGCGACGGCAACGTGAGCGCAGACTTGAAATCGTTCCCTGGCACTGGCCAGGTTCGTTCCCACCCCCTCAGGAGCATTGCCATGAAATTGACAGCCATACTTCCCGCCGTCCTGCTCGCCGTCGCAACCCTGTCCGTCGGCGCCAACGCCGCCGACGCAGACAAGGCGTCGCCCGCCGACGCTCAACCCGCGGCCGCCAAAATGAAGCCCCATTCCCATATGACGGAAAAGACCGGCGCGCCGGCCGGGCAGATGTCGGCGGCAGCGGGCGCCGACGGGAAGGCCGCCAAGCCGGCCGCCGGCAAGGCGAAAGTGGCGAAGGACCGCCACTTCCACCCGCGCGACGGCAAGTAAGGTCTGTCCGCTAGCCGCGCTGATGGTTGGCGTCGACCACCGCCAGCGCCGTCATGTTGACCAGGCGCCGCACCGTCGCCGTCGGCGTCAGGATATGCACCGGCTTCGCCGCGCCGAGCAGGATCGGACCGACGGTGATGCCATCGCCGTTGGCGACCTTGAGCAGGTTGAAGGCGATGTTGGCGGCATCGAGGTTAGGCATGATCATCAGATTGGCCTCGCCCTTCAGCCGGCAATCGGGATAAAGGCTGGAACGGATCGCCTCCGAGAGCGCAGAGTCGCCGTGCATTTCGCCGTCCATTTCGAGGTCGGGGACGCGCGCGGCGATGAGTTCGCGCGCGCGGCTCATCTTGAACGCCGAGGCCGAACGCACGCTGCCGAAATTGGAGTGCGACAGCAGCGCCACTTTCGGTTCGACGCCGAAGCGCCGCACTTCCTCGGCGGCCATGATCGCGATCTCGGCCAGCAGTTCCGCGCTCGGGTCCTCGTTCACATAGGTGTCGCAAAGGAAAATCGTGTGCTTGGGCAGCAGCAGCAGGTTCATGGCGGCGAAGCAATGCGCACCCGCTTCGAGGCCGATGACGTCGCGCACCTGGTTCAAATGCTTGACGTGCTTGCCGACGATGCCGCAGAGCACGGCGTCGGCTTCGCCGCGCCGCAGCAGCATGCAGCCGATCAGCGTGTTGTCGGAACGCAGGCGCTGTTTGGCCATCTCCGGCGTGATGCCTTGGCGCCCACGCAGGCCGAGGTACTCCTGCCACAGATCCTTGTAGCGCGGATCGGAATCCGGATTGACGACCTCGAAGTCGCGGCCAGGCCTGATGCGCAACCCGGCGCGCGCGATGCGCGCCTCGATCACCTCGGGCCGTCCGATCACCACCGGCACCGCCAGGCGCTCGTCGAGCACTTCGCTCACCGCGCGCAGCACGCGCTCGTCCTCGCCTTCGCAATAGACGACGCGGCGCGGCGCCTTCTTGGCGGCGGAAAACACCGGCTTCATGACGAAGCCCGAATGCCAGACGAAGTTGTGCAGCTTTTCGCGATAGGCGTCGAGGTCGGCGATCGGCAGCGTCGCCACGCCCGAGTCCATCGCCGCCTTGGCCACCGCCGGCGCGATCTTGACGATCAGGCGCGGATCGAAAGGCTTCGGGATCAGGTACTCGACGCCGAAGCGCACCGACTCGCCGCCGTAGGCCTGGGCGACGATGTCGGAGGTCTCGGCCTGGGCGAGCTCGGCCAGCGCGCGCACCGCGGCGAGCTTCATCGCCTCGGTGATCGTCGTCGCGCCGGCGTCGAGCGCACCGCGGAAAATGAAGGGGAAGCACAACACGTTGTTGACCTGGTTTGGATAATCCGAGCGGCCGGTGGCGATGATGGCGTCGTCGCGCACGGCCTTGATTTCCTCGGGCAGGATTTCCGGCGTCGGATTGGCCAGCGCCATGACGATGGGCCTGGCCGCCATTTTCGCCACCATGTCCTGCTTGAGCACGCCGCCGGCCGACAGGCCAAGGAAGACGTCGGCGCCGACGATGGCTTCCGCCAGCGTGCGCTGCTCGGTCTTCTTGGCGTAGCGCGCCTTGATCGGGTCCATCAGCTTGACGCGCCCCTCATAGACCAGGCCTTCGATGTCGGTGACCCAGACGTTCTCGACCTTGACGCCGAGATTGACCAGCAGATCGAGACAGGCCAGCGCGGCGGCGCCGGCGCCCGAGGTCACCAGCTTCACTTCGTCGATCTTCTTGCCGACCAGCTTCAAGCCGTTGAGGATCGCGGCGCCGACGACAATGGCGGTGCCGTGCTGGTCGTCGTGGAAAACCGGAATCTTCATGCGCTCGCGCAGCTTGTTCTCGATGTAGAAGCACTCGGGCGCCTTGATGTCTTCGAGGTTGATGCCGCCGAAGGTCGGCTCCATGGCGGCGATGATGTCGATCAGCTTGTCGGGGTCGGGCTCGTTCAATTCGATGTCGAAGACGTCGATGCCGGAAAACTTCTTGAACAGCACGCCCTTGCCCTCCATCACCGGCTTGGCCGCGAGCGGCCCGATGTTACCCAGGCCCAGCACGGCGGTGCCGTTGGTGACGACGCCGACCAGGTTGGCGCGCGAAGTCATGCGCGCGGCCTGCGCCGGATCGGCGACGATGGCGTTGCAGGCGGCGGCGACGCCAGGCGAATAGGCGAGCGCGAGATCGCGCTGGTTGGTGAGGCCCTTGGTCGGGACGACGGCGATTTTGCCGGGGGTCGGCGAGGTGTGATATTCGAGCGCGGCGGCGGTCAGATCGTTTTCAATTTCCATAACAATGTCTTCTGCTCCTGATAACGGTCTTTATATGATAGCCGCCCCGGCCTGACGGAGCTATTACGGTAGTCCGCAAATGCCGCACCGCAACATTCCCTGTGGCAGAATGCGTGTATTCCCCAGCCACAGGACAGCGCGCCATGAAACGAGTCGTCTTCAACCAGAAGGGCGGCGTCGGCAAGAGCACCATCACGTGCAACCTCGCCGCCATCGCCGCCAGCCGCGGCAAGCGCACCCTCGTGGTCGACCTCGATCCGCAGTCCAATTCGACGCGCTATCTGCTCGGCGACGCCGCCGACGCGCTGGAGAACACCGCCACCGGCTTTTTCGATCAGGTGCTGAACTTCAAGCTGCGGCCGAAGGCGACCGAGGATTTCATCGCCGCGACGCCGTTCGAGAACCTGTTCGTGCTGCCGGCCGACGCCGCGCTGGAGGAATTGCAGGCCAAGCTCGAATCGCGTTACAAGATCTACAAGCTGAAAGAAGCCTTGGCGGCGCTCGCCGACTTCGACGAAATCTGGATCGACACGCCGCCGGCGCTGCACTTCTACACGCGCTCGGCGCTGATCGCCGCCGATACCTGCCTGATTCCCTTCGACTGCGACGAGTTCGCGCGCCGCGCGCTCTACACGCTGATCGACAACGTCGCCGAGATTCGCGCCGACCATAACGACGCGCTTGCCATCGAAGGCATCATCGTGAACCAGTTCCAGCCGCGCGCCAACCTGCCGCAGCGCGTGGTGCAGGAACTGCGCGACGCAGGACTGCCGGTGCTCGCCGCCACCCTGTCGTCGTCGGTGAAAATCAAGGAGTCGCACCAGCAGGCGCGGCCCATGATCCACCTCGAACCGAACCACAAGCTGGCGCTCGAATTCGCCGCGCTCTACGACGAACTCGAGGCCGCGCGCAAGGCGCAGGCCAAGCGCGACGCGAAGAAACGCACGTAGCGCCGGCCGCGCCTATTCGAGGCAGAGCAGCGCGCCGTCCTTTTCGCCGCTCTGGGCGATGCTTTCCAGGGCACCCAGCACTTCCATGCTGGCGTTTTCCATGTCGGCGATGGCGGCGAAGCCGCGTTCGAAGTCGCCGTCGAAGAACAGGCGCAGCGCCGCCAGGCCGCTGCCGTGGAAACGCTGGTGCGGCGCCTCCATTTCCCGGAAACCCGGCAGCCGCGAGAAGCAGGCCTTGCCGTCGCCTTCGTAGTACCACTTGCCGAGGCGGCAGTGGGTATGGTCGGCGAAGTCGCCGAGTCCCTTCTGCGACACGCACATGAAGACCTTGTAGACCTCGAACTTGTAGATCAGGTGGTCGACCTTGGCGACTTCGACGAAGCTGCGCAGCGCCGCGGCGGCGATCGCATTCTCCATGCCGTGCGCCAGATCGAACAGGGTCTGCATGCTCGCCGTCGCCGCCTCGCCATCCTGGCCGAAGCCGGCAGAACGCCGCGCCCAGACGTCCATCTGCTCGCGCGTGCTGGTGGTCTCGCCCTGTATCGTCGATACCAGGCCGGAAATCTCGTTGGTGGCGTTGGCGGTGCGCTCGGCGAGCTTTCTCACCTCGTCGGCGACGACGGCGAAGCCGCGCCCCTGCTCGCCGGCACGGGCGGCCTCGATGGCGGCGTTCAGCGCCAGCAGGTTGGTCTGGTCGGCGATTTCCCGGATCAACTGAACGATGCCGCCGATCTGCTTGGCGCGCTCGCTCAGCGACTCGACGCTCTGCGCCATGGTCAGGGTATCGCGCGACATTTCCTGCAAGTTGGCGGCGATGCGGGTCATGGCTTCGCGATTGGCGCCGGATACCGTTGCCGCTTCGCGCGCCTGCTGTTTTTCCCCCTTCATGGTCGTAGCCACAGCCAGTTGGGAACGCTGAATTTCCAGGAAGGAGTCGCCGAACGATTGCATCGTGTGGTAGATGCGGCCGCATTTGGCGATTTCGGTCTCGATCTCGGCGACGTGCGCCGCGCTTGCCTGGCTCTCGCTCTCCCTGGCCGCGAGTTGCGCTTCGGCTGCGGCGAGGCGTGCCTCGGTTTCCTGCAATCGTTGTTCGAGATCCCGGATACGGGCTTTATGGGCGCCACAGAACACTATCGATACCTCCTCTTGATTTTTTTGTTCTTGCGATATGAAACATGGGAGCATGGCTCAAGTCTTTGAATCGCAGGCTCGCGGCGATTCGGCGCGCATATTACCAAAGCCATGCCTGCTATGGCGTTGTAATCAACGGCGGATGGCAGACGCCGGACCGGCGCGATGCAGTCGACATTTCGGGCAGACCCGCGGGCCGCCCGCGCGGCCTCGACTCAGAAGGTTCCCGGATAGGCCCCGCCGTCGAGCAGCCAGTTCTGGCCGGTGATGAAGCCGGCCTGGGCGCTGCACAGCCAGGCGCAGGTGGCGCCGAGTTCGGCGGCGTCGCCGATGCGGCCGGCCGGAATCGTCGCCACGCGCGCGGCGAGCGCCTCTTCGTAGGCGACGCCCTGCGCCTTGGCCTGGCCGCCGATGACGGCACGGATGCGGTCGGTGTCGAAGAAGCCCGGCAGCAGGTTGTTGATGGTGACGTTGTGGCGCACCGTCTTGCGCGCCAGGCCGGCGACGAAGCCGGTGAGGCCGGCGCGGGCGCCGTTGGAAAGCCCGAGCACGTCGATCGGCGCCTTGACCGCGCCCGAGGTGATGTTGACGATGCGGCCGAAGCGGCGCGCGATCATGCCGTCCACGCTCGCCTTGATGAGTTCGATCGGCGTCAGCATGTTGGCGTCGAGCGCCTTGATCCAGTCGTCGCGCGTCCAGTCGCGAAAATCGCCCGGCGGCGGCCCGCCGGCGTTGTTGACGAGGATGTCGGGCTGCGGGCAGGCGGCGAGCGCCGCGGCTCGGCCTGCCGGTGTCGTGATGTCGGCAGCGACGGCAATGACGGCAACGCCCGCGGCGGCGCGAATTTCCGCGGCCGTCGCATCGAGCGCGTCGCGCCCGCGCGCGACGATGGTCACGGCGACGCCCTCGCGCGCCAGCGCAAAGGCGCAAGCGCGGCCGAGCCCCTTGCTCGCGGCGCAGACCAGCGCCGTTTTCCCTGCAATTCCCAGATCCATGGCAACTCCGTCAACATCTCGTCAATGCGGCCAGCGTATCATAGGCAGCCTTCGCCCTCCCGCACCCATGCTCGACATCCACCGCACCCTGCTGCTTCGCCTGCTGATCAGTTGGCTGGCGATTTCCCTCGTCATCGGCGGCGGGGTGTTCTACTACGGCGTCGAAAAAATCGACGACAAGCTGGTGGGCGTCGCCACGGCGGAGTCGGCCAAGGTAACGGCGGCGGGTCTGGCGCTGATCAACGCGCCGGTCGCCAAGGGCGGGTTGCTGGACCATCTGGCCAGCGATTTCATGCGCGCCCATTTCGTCGTCGTCGAGTTCTACGACCGCGATCACAAGAAGGTGCTGGAGGAGGTCAATCCGAACTTCGTCGCGATCGAGCAGCACCTCAAGCAACATCCGCATGCCTTCCCCGTCGACGGGCGGCCGCATTACGAGCGTTTTCGCGTCGACCAGCAAACGGTGCTGCAGGTCATGGTTCCGCTCAAGGACGCGAGCGGCAAGCTGGCCGGATTCTTCGAGGGCGTCTTCGCCGTGGACGCCGAGACGCTGGCCGGGCTGCAAGAGGATCTCGTCATCACCCTCGTCACGACGCTGCTGGTCGCCCTCCTCACCACCCTGGTGCTCTACCCGGTGATCCTGACCCTGAATCGCGACGTCGTCCGTTTCTCGCGCGACCTGCTGCGCAGCAACGTCGAGCTCATGGAGGTTCTCGGCAGCGCCATCGCCAAGCGCGATTCGGACACCAACATCCACAACTACCGGGTAGCGATCTATGCCGTCAAGCTGGCCGAGACCGCCAAGCTGGATGCGACGCGGATCCGCGACCTCATCGGCGGCGCCTTCCTCCACGACGTCGGCAAGATCGGCATCAGCGACAGCATCCTGCTCAAGCCGGCGCGCCTCGACGAGCGCGAGTTCGCGGCGATGAAGACCCACGTCGCCATCGGCGTCGACATCATCGAAAAGTCCAACTGGCTGCAACAGGCGCGCGACGTCGTCGAATTCCACCACGAGAAATACGACGGCAACGGCTATCTCAAGGGGCTTCGCGGCGAGGACATCCCGCTGACGGCACGTATCTTCGCCATCGTCGACGTCTTCGATGCGCTGACCTCGAAGCGGCCCT
>JACRPB010000223.1 GCA_016214175.1 Rhodocyclales bacterium | reverse complement strand
TCGTTGTAGGTGTCAGTCGATTTCATCATGCGCTCCTTGTCCCGCCTTCGACCACACGGGAGAGGATCCCCTCGCATCAGCCAGATTGACGGTATTGGCATTATCAGGCCGCACAAGGCAAGAGAAAAATCAACGTAAAAACGTTTCTATTGTAAGAAACAGATAGGGCAGCTTTGTAAGAAAAAACCTTACAAAGGCAAGCTATCTATTTATTTACTATGATCTTTCTGCTGCCAAACGACGCCCGATGGCCTCGACGTCGATCGGATGACTGAGGAAATAGCCCTGAAAACGGTCGCAGCGTTCGCTGCGCAGGAACTCGAGTTGTGCCGCAGTCTCGACGCCTTCGGCAACGGTGGTCAGCCGCAGCGAGTGGGCGAGGGCGATGATGGCGCGCACGATGGCCGCATCTTCCTCGTCTTCGGGGAGATCGCGGACGAAAGACTTGTCGATTTTCAGGATGTCGATGGGGAAGCGCTTCAGATAAGACAGCGACGAGTAGCCGGTACCGAAGTCGTCCACCGAAATCCGTACGCCCATGCCCTTGAAGGCGCGCAGCATGCCGATGGCCGATTCGGCGTCCTGCATCAGCACCGATTCGGTGATTTCGAGTTGCAGCGCCTCCGGCGAAAACCCCGTCTCCGCCAGCAAGCGCCGCACGACTTCGAGCAGGCGCGGCTGGCCGAACTGCACGGCCGACACGTTGACCGCCAGATAGAAGTCGTAGCCCTGATCCTGCCAGACCTTCCCTTGCTCGCAGGCGCGGCGCAGCACCCACTCGCCGATATCGACGATGAGACCCGACTCGTCGGCGATCGGGATGAAGCGGTCGGGGGGAATCAGGCCGCGCACCGGATGCTGCCAGCGCACCAGAGCCTCCATGCCGACGGTGCGGCCGCTGCCGGCCGCGATGCACGGCTGATAGTGCAACAGCAACTCGTTGCGCTCGACGGCGTGGCGCAAATCGGCCTCCATCGCCACGCGCTCGCCGGAATTGGCATTCATGTCGCGGCGATAGAACTGGCAACCGTTGCCGCCGAGGCGCTTGGCGTACGCCATCGCCGTTTCGGCGTTCATCAACAGTTCGTAGATTTCGCTGCCGTCGTCGGGCAGGCGGGCGATGCCGACGCTGGCGGTGATGTAGAGCTCGACCCCGTCCTTTTCAAAGGCCTGGTCGAAAATCTCCTTGAACCATTGGCGCGAAGCGACCAGGCCGTCGGCTAGAATCAGGTCCGGCAGAAAGACGCCGAAGGCATCGCCGGTGAGCCGCGCCAGCATGCCTTCCGCCGGCAGCCGCTGCGCCAGGCGTTGCGCCACCTGCCGCAGAATCTCGCTGCCGGTATCGTAGCCGAAGGAGGTATTGATGCGCAGGAAGCGGTCGAGATCGAGGTAGATCACCGTGCCGCAAGCCGGTTTGCCGCGCTTGTCGGCGTCGAGTATCCATTCCGTCACGCGCGCACAGAACAGGCTCTGGTTGGGCAGGTTGGAAAGGCCGTCGTAATACGCGAGTTCCTGAATGCGGTCGTCGGCCTCGCGCACCGCGGTGCGCGCCGCCGCATTCTTCAGTTCGCGTTCGATCACCGGCATGAGGCGGGCGTAGTTGCCCTTGGCGATGTAGTCCTGGACGCCCTCGTGCATCGCCAGCACCGCCTGCTGGTCGCTGATCTGTCCGGAATAGATGATGAAGGGAATGTCCTTGCCGCTGTGTTTGAGGATCTGCAGCGCCGCCCCCGAATCGAAACCCGGCATGTTGTGGTCGCAGATGATGATGTCCCAGTCGCGCTCGGCCAGGGCTGCGCTCAGGTCCAGTCCGTTGTCTACGCGCTGCCAGTCCAGCTTGACGCCGCGGGCGTTGAGCTCGGAATAGAGCAGAAAGGCTTCATCCTCGGAATCTTCGACGACGAGCATGCGAATCTGGCGTTCCTGCATCATGACTAGGCGACCCGTGTGTGCTGGACTGCGGCCAGCCGGTTGCGGCCGCGTTGCTTGGCAAGATAAAGGCTCTGGTCGGCGCACTTGATGAGGGCATCCGCATTGCCCATGGTGTCGTCGCGCACCGCCACGCCGATACTAACGCTGCTGTGCAATTGCGCGCCACCGGCCGCGATCAACAGGTTCTCGACGGCTTTGCGCATGCGCTCGGCGCAGACCAGCGCCGCCGGCAGTTCGGTATCGGGGCAAATCACCATGAATTCGTCGCCGCCCATGCGGCAGATGACGTCCTGTACGCGCAGCCCGCCTTTCAAGGCCAGCGCGGCCTGCCGGAGGACGGCATCGCCGACGTCGTGGCCGTTGCTGTCGTTGATCTTCTTGAAGTGATCGACGTCGATCATCATGGCGGACAGCGGCCGCTTGCTGCGCGTGCACGCCGCCCATTCCTGCTCGACGCGCTCCATGGCATAGCGTCGATTCGGAAAGCCGGTCAAGGCGTCGGTCAATGCCGCCTCCTGCAAGCGGCGGTTGGTCACGGCCAGTTCGGCGGCGAAGTGCCGGATTTCCTCGCGATCGCGTTCGATCTCCTGCTGCAGCTTGACCACGCGCTGGCCGGCGCGCAAGCGCGCCGCCAGCAGGCGCGGCTTCAGGGGCTTGGTCATGAAATCGTCCACCCCGGCCTCGAACGCCTCGACCAGCTTGTCGTCCTCTTCGAGCCCGGTCAGGATCAGGACATAGACGCCGCGGCCGATCTTGGTCTGACGCAAGGAGCGGGTCAATTCGATGCCGTCCATCTCCGGCATCATCCAGTCGACGATCATGATTTGCGGCCGCAGGTCGAGCGCCATCTCGAACGCCTGCTGGCCGTTGGACGCCTCCGCCACCTCGTGCCCGGCTCCCGACAGCATCGCCTTGAGGATGGTGCGCATGCTGGCATCGTCGTCCACGACCATGATGCGCATGCGATAGCCGGCCTCGCCACCGCTCAACAGCTCGCCGCCCTGCAGTTGCGGCGCCGGCGGCGGTTTCGACAAGTCTTCGAACGGCGGCAACTCGTTCGTCTTCACGTCGAGCATGTCGCCCCATTCCTTCCACTCGCGCGCCACCTGGTCGCACAGGGCAGTGAGGGCATCGACGCCGATCGAGAGCTTGCTGCCCAGCCGCAGCAACTGGGGCATCATGGCGCGGCGCTCGTTGTCCGCGGCGAGACAGATGTCGGCGATGTGGCCGGCCAGCACCAGCGACCACAGCATCGCATGCTGGCGCGAGCCTTCGGCGAAATCGGCCAGTTCCGGATGCTCGTGGTAATACACGGGATCGGCAAAGACCTTGGGCAGCCCCCAATCCTCCATCATCGCCGCCGTCACGCCGGCATGGGTCATGACGAAGGTCGCCTGTTCCAGTTCCATCAGGGGCTTCCCGCCCGCCTCCTTGCTCAGCGCCAGCAGCCGCGAGAAATCGCTCGGAAAGATCGTCGCCAGGGCCAGTTCGCCGATATGGGCAAGCAGGCCGACGCTGAACGCCTCGTCAGGCGCCGCCGCGCGCGTACGCTTCACCAGTGCCTGCAGGGCGACGGCGAAGACCAGCGAATGCGACCAGAAGTGGATGTAGTCGAAGTTGCGGCAACTGCCGGTGTTGTAGCCCGACAGCAGCGAAAAACCGAGCGCCATGGAGCGGACCGCAGGCACGCCCAGCACGATCAGCGCGTCCTGGATCGATGCGATCGGCCTCCTGCTGCCGACGCTTGCCGAATTGGCCGCCTTGATCAGGCGGCCGACGAATGCCGGATCCGATTTGACGACATGGGCCAGATCGTTGAGGGAAGCATCGTCGCGCTGGGTCAGGCGGATGATGGCGAGCGCGACGCCCTTCGGCGACGGCAGATCGCCTGTAGCCTTCAATTGCTCGAACTTGGCGAGATCGATCCTGTTCATGGACTGCACTGACCCGTAGCGGTGACCCCGAAGCTTATCCCATCTAACCCAGCATGGGTAAGGACGCAGCACCATAAATGGCACGCGTCCACAACGACGACCGGACAGGATGCAGCGCAAGGCGCGACGGCTACGAGCTAGAATGCCGCAACATGGATCCAGCCATCAACTTTTGCAGCGTCTGCGGCGCCCCGGTCGTCGAGCGGGTGCCGGCCGGCGACTCGCTGCCGCGGCACGTCTGCGACAGTTGCCATGCGGTCCACTACAGCAATCCGAAGCTCGTCGTCGGCACCCTGCCCGAATGGCAAGACCGCATCCTGCTCTGCCGCCGCGCCATCGAGCCGCGGCGCGGCAAATGGACCCTCCCCGCCGGCTTCATGGAAAACAACGAAACCGTCGCCGCGGCGGCCTTGCGCGAAACCGTCGAGGAAGCCGGAGCCCACATCGAACTCGGCGCGATCTACACCCTGCTATCCGTTCCGCATATCAGCCAGGTGCACGTGATCTATCGGGCACGCCTGCTCGACCTCGATTTCGCCCCGGGCGAAGAAACCCTCGACATAGCGCTCTTCCGCGAAGACGAGATTCCCTGGGATGAAATCGCCTTCCGCACCATCGCCGTGACGCTGCGCCATTTCTTTGCCGACCGGCGCGCCGCCAGCTTCGGCTTCCACACCGGCGAAATCGCTCCGCCAAGCGTCGCCGGTCGGAGCTAATCGCCCGCCAGGTCGAACACCACCGGCAGACTGACGACGAAAGCCCGGCGACGCAGGGTTTCCGGCAGCGCTGCCCTGGGCGCCGCCCTGGTCATCATTTCCAGCGCCGCGTCGTCCAGCAGCTCGTGGCCGCTCGACCGCGCCAGATGCACTTCTCTCGCGCCGCCGGGCGCCGCCACCACCACGCGGATCTCCACCGTACCGGTCATATTCGTTTCCTGGGCCTGCGGCGGATAGCGTTTGAAACGGCGCGCCTCGGCGGCCAGCGCCAAGCGAAATTGGCGCACGCCCTCGGCATCCAGCTCCGCTCCCGCCGCTTCGCCGCGGTCTTCGGGCAGCGCGGCGGGCGGCGCTGCACCCGCCGCGGCAGCCAGAGAGCCGGAACGAAGCGGGATTTCAGCAGTCGAATGAGTGTTGTTGTGGAATCCGGGAAGCGGCGCGGCGGGAATGGTCTCTGCCGCGGACGCGAGCGCCTTCTGCGGCGATGGCGGTTTGGCGGACGCTAGCGCGGGCGGCGGCGGTTTTGCGCCGAGCGCAGGCGGCGGACGCAAGGTGGCCACCAGGGCGCTTAGGATTTCGCCATCATTGTGCGGACTGGCCGCCGGCCATAGCAGCAGGAAATGCAACAGCGAGGAAACCGCCAGAGCCGGGATCAGGTTCCCCCGTTTCGGCACGCTTTGAAAACTCACATCAATCTGCTAAGGTTCCGAAACCGAGGATTCTAGACGAGATGGGCGCCATACCCCTGATTCTCACGCTTGACCAGCACGGCATCCCACACCGCTGGGTAAGTTGGCAGCATGCCTGTTTCTATTACGCCAAGGATCTCGTGGCCTGGTCGATCGGCGAAGTCAGCTTCGTCATTCACGGCGGCATCAACCGCAGCACGGGCACCCGTTCCGAAATCGAGACCAACAGCATAATCGCCATCAAGGGCAAGGCTCTGGCCGGCAAGTCGCTGCACCAGGTGCCGCCGCTGTCCAACCGCGAACTGTTCCATCGCGACCGCCATATCTGCGCCTACTGCGGCGACGACCTGCCGGGCAGCCGGCTCACGCGCGACCATATCGTGCCGGTGTCCCAGGGCGGACGCGATACCTGGATGAACGTCGTCACCGCCTGCCGCGCCTGCAATCAAACCAAGAGCGGACGCACGCCCGAGCAAGCGGGGATGGAGCTGATCTACGCGCCCTACGTGCCGAACAAGGCCGAATATCTGATCCTCTGCAACCGCAACATCCTGGCCGACCAGATGGATTTCCTGGCACGGCACGTGCCGTCGCAAAGCCGCATCAAGCTCGCGGCCTAGGTCGGCCCTGTTGAGTCACATCAAGCTCCTCACGTCCTATCGCCCGTATTGGGCCAAGCGCTTCGGCACCGCTCCGTTCCTGCCGCTGTCGCGCGCCGAGATGGACGCCTTGGGCTGGGACTCCTGCGACGTCATCCTCGTCACCGGCGACGCTTACATCGACCATCCGAGCTTCGGCATGGCCCTCGTCGGACGCCTGCTCGAAGCCCAGGGCTTCCGCGTCGGCATCATTGCCCAGCCGGACTGGCAGACGGCGGCCGACTTCCGCCGGCTCGGCAAACCCAAGCTGTTCTTCGGCATCACCGCCGGCAACATGGACTCGATGGTCAACCGCTACACCGCGGAACGCAAGACCCGCTCCGACGACGCCTATACGCCGAACGCGGCACCGAACCGACGGCCCGACCGCGCCGTCGTCGTCTACGCGCAGCGTGCGCGCGAGGCCTATCCCGACGCGCCGGTCGTCATCGGCGGCATCGAAGCCAGCCTGCGCCGCATCGCCCATTACGACTACTGGTCGGACAAGGTGCGCCGTTCCGTCCTGCCCGACAGCAAGGCCGATCTGCTGCTGTTCGGCAACGCCGAGCGCGCGCTGGTGGAACTCGCACACCGGCTGGCCAAAGGTGCGCCGATCGGCGACATCCGCGATCTGCGCGGCAGCGCCTTCATGGTGCCGGCCGGCTGGACGCCCGGCGCCGACTGGCAGCAGGCCGATGCCGCAGACCACGGCGTCGAACGTGCGCGCAGCTACGTGCGCCTGCCTGCGTACGAAGAAGTGGCTGCCGATGCGACGCGCTATGCCCAGGCCTCGCGCGCCTTCCACCTCGAATCGAATCCCGGCAACGCGCGCTGCCTGGTGCAGGCGCACGGCCAGCGCGACGTCTGGCTCAATCCGCCGCCGCTGCCGCTCGCCACCGCCGAGATGGATCACGTCTACGGCCTGCCCTACGCGCGCGCGCCGCATCCCGCCTACGGCAGCGCGCGGATCCCGGCCTGGGAAATGATCCGCCATTCGGTCGCCATCATGCGCGGCTGTTTCGGCGGCTGTACCTTCTGCTCGATCACCGAACACGAAGGCCGCATCATCCAGAGCCGCTCCGAAGCGTCGATCCTGCGCGAAATCGAGGAGGTGCGCGACAAGACGGCGGGCTTCACCGGCATCATTTCCGACCTCGGCGGCCCCACCGCCAACATGTACCGCATGGCCTGCAACGACCCGGCCGTGGAAGCCGTATGCCGGCGCCTCTCGTGCGTCTATCCCGAGATCTGTCCGCGCCTCGGCACCGATCATGCGCCGCTGATCCAGCTCTACCGCAAGGCGCGCAGCCTGCCCGGCATCAAGAAGGTGTTGATCGGCTCCGGCCTGCGCTACGACCTCGCCGTGCGCTCGCCCGAATACGTCAAGGAGCTTGCCGCCCATCACGTCGGCGGCTATCTGAAGATCGCCCCCGAACACACCGAAGCCGGCCCGCTGTCGAAGATGATGAAGCCCGGCATCGCCGCCTACGACCAATTCAAGCGCCTGTTCGACAGCGCCTCGCAGGCGGCCGGCAAGGAGCAGTACCTGATTCCCTACTTCATCGCCGCGCATCCCGGTACCACCGATGCCGACATGCTGGAACTCGCGCTCTGGCTCAAGCGCAACGGCTTTCGCCTCGATCAGGTGCAAACCTTTCTGCCCACGCCGCTGGCGCTGGCGACCACCATGTACCACGCGGAACGCAATCCGCTGCGCCGCGTGGCTGCCGACAGCGAGCAGGTCGTCGTCGTCCGCGGCGCGCGCCAGCGCAAGCTGCACAAGGCCTTCCTGCGCTATCACGATCCGGAGAACTGGCCATTGCTGCGCGAGGCCTTGCAGCGCATGGGCCGCGCCGATCTGATCGGCAACGGCAAGAAGCATCTGGTGCCGGCGTGGCAACCTGCTGCGGGCCTGGCGCCGCGAGGAAAGCCAGGGCCCACGGCGCAGCGTCCGCCTACGGCGCGCCGCCGCTGAACCGCTGCGCTCAGATATCCCGGCTCTTGGTCGGCAAACGCGGCGGCAGTTGCAAGCCCAGTTCCACCGAGCGGGTTTCGTATTTCGCCGCTTCGCCCCAGAGACCGGCTCGATTCAATAGTTCGGCCAGTTGCCAACTCGCCGTGGCGTTGCCGAGTTCCGCCGCAACCCGCAGCCATTGCTCGTGGCGCCGCGCACTGTGCGGCAGCCCGTTGCCGCCCTCCGCGTACATCAGGGCGATGCGAGCGGCGGCGTCCTTGTCGCCGCGCGCAGCCTTGGCGAGTTCTCCGCGGTAGGCCTCGTCGCCTTCCGCTTCCGCCACGGCATCGGATGACAACTGCGCTGCGCGCTGGGCGGCCAAGGCCAGTTGCGCGCCCGTCAGGAGATCCTTGAGCGCGGGGCCGTGTTCGCTGGCGGGGAAATCCTTCGCAAACTCCTCGCACGACCTGAGCAGCGCCTTGGGCGATGTCTTCCGCTGCAGATCCTGCCAGCGCTCGTTCGCAGCGGTCGCCGCGGCCGGCGGCGTCTCCGCCCGCTTCTGGACGTCCGCGGGCTTTCTGGCCTTTTTTAGCTTTTTCACCGGCTTCGGCGTTTTCGCGGCCGGCTTCTTGACCGGGACGCGCGCCGCGCGTCCGTTCTTCGCCAGCGCTTCATCCGGCACCGCCAACCCCGGAAGCAGCGCCAGCGCCAGCATAGACAGCGCTCGGCGCAGAGCGGTGCGGCCGCCAAGCACCCGGCGACCGCTCAAGGAAGCGGGGCCGATGCCTGAGCAGATGCGTTTCATGCCTGCCTCCCTACGGTCTTGTCGCCCGGCAGTAAGCATCGCGCGTACTGCGCCCGGCCGGTGGCGCAAGCACCGGCGGATAGAGACCGCATTTCCTGGTTCGGGCTTTCCGCGTCGCCCGGCGTGGCGGCCCTTGCGCATAGGCAGGGCGGGGCATGCCGGCGTCCCGCAGCGGCTAGCCCGAGGTCGTCATCTGGTGATCGATGTGGGAGAAGAGGTTTTCGTAGATCTCCAGCAAAGCTTCGCGATCCTTGCTGCTGCGCACCCATTTCTTGGAGCTGGCGAGTTCCACGCCCTTGCGCTCCGGCTCCGTCAGGCTCGCGATATCGACCGTGTCGCCGTTGATGGCGGCGTTGACGTCGGCGCGGGCCTTCTGG
>JACRPB010000222.1 GCA_016214175.1 Rhodocyclales bacterium | reverse complement strand
GCGAGGCCTTCCTTGGCCCGCATCGCCGCGCGGCGGCTGCCGCGTTCCATGAATAGGGTCTCGGTATTGGCGGCGAGCCAGCCGACGAGCGGCCAGGTCCGCACGTCGTCCTTGGAAACGAAGGCGGTCGGCACCAGGGCATCGATGGCGTAGATGTCCAGCCAGGAGATATGGTTGGCGACGATCAGGCCGTGGCCCGGCAGCGTGCCGGAACGGGCGAGGCGCACGCCGAGCGCGGCGAGCAACTGCCGCGACCAGCGCGATTTCAGCGCGCGCCGCGCCGAGAGCGGCAGCAAGGGAAAGGCGAGCGCCACCGTCGCCGCGCCCCACAGCAGGTGCAGACCGGTGCGGGCGAGGCGAAAGGCGGCGCGAACGGCGATCAGTCGGGCCTTCAGTTCTGGCGCTCCACGAAGTGGCGCGTATAGCGGGCGTCCACGCGCGACATGGGCAGCATGATCAGCAGATCGGCCGTATTGAAATCCGGGTCCCAGGCCGGTTCGCCGCAGATCCAGGCGCCGGCGCGCAGGTAGCCCTTGAGCAGCGGCGGCACTTCGGGCTGCGCCGCCGCCTCGATGCGGTCCAGGGCGAGCGGGCAGCGCGGAAAGACGCGGTATTCGGGCGGCGCCAGTTGCGCTTCGGTCAGATGCTGGTAGATCGCCACGGCGTTGTGGCCGCCGTCGCGCATGCCGATGCTGGCGCAGCCGATCAGATATTCGTGGCCGTTCTCGCGCATGTAGCGCGCCAGCCCCGCCCACAGCAGCGCGATCGTCGCTCCGGTGCGGTAGTCGGCGTCGATGCAGGAGCGGCCCAGTTCCACCATGCGCGGACGCAGGTGGGCGAAGCGCGTCAGATCGAACTCGCTTTCCGAGTAGTAGCTGCCGACCTCGGTGGCGCCCTCGGGCGAGAGGATGCGATAGGTGCCGACGATGCGGCCGTTGTCCTCGTCGCGGACGATCAGGTGTTCGCAATAGGGGTCGTAGATGTCGCGGTCGACGCCGGGCGTGCGCGACGGCAGGCGCGCCCCCATTTCGTCGGCGAAGACGCGCCAGCGCAGCTTTTGCGCGGCGAGGATTTCGCTCTCGCAAGTGGCGAGGGCGACGTGCAGGCTGGGGCGGCGGCGGCCGGCGGCTTCGCGTCGGGCGGGAACGAGATGTTCCATAAGGGCTCCTGGTCGTGAGTAGATGACCGGATCACTTTAAGAGGTCGGCATTGCCCGCGCGTTGCGCCTTGTTTGCGGTTTGGTTGCAGAACCGGCGTTACGCCAGCGCTGTGGCGTCGTACGCCGTCGCGGACGGCGGCGGCAGCGGCGACAGCATGATGGCGTCGCCGGCGTCGGGCGGCGGAAACTGGCGCCGTTCGACGAAAAGGCTGCTGCCCGGCGTTTTCTTGGCCTGCTTTTTCGCTTCGCTGACCGCGGCGGCGACTTCGTGATGGCTGCCGAACATGCCGGCCTCGACGACCAGGCTGCCGATGGACAGCGCCGGCAGGGCGTGGAACACCGGCTGGCCGCGCCGATCCTCGCCGGGGTAGCCGCCGCTTTGCAAATGGGCGGCGGCGATGAAATCGGCCCGGCTGTCGTCGAAGCTGCGCAGCGCCTGCGTCATGCGCGCCTGCCAGTCGCGGCTTTGCAGCAGCAGCATGAAATCGTCGCCGCCGATGTGGCCGACGAAGTCGAGGCGGGTGTCGCAACTCGCCGTCAGGATGCCGCCGAGCAACTGGATCATCTGGTCGCCTTTGCGATAGCCGTAGGTGTCGTTGTAGGGCTTGAAGTGATCGAGGTCGCAATAGCAGGCGGTGAAGGCGACGCCGCTGTCGAGCAGGCGCTCGATGTGCTCGTTGATCGGCACGTTGCCGGGCAGTTGCGTCAGCGGATTGGCGTAGCGCGCGGCGCGGATCTGCATGTCGGTCAGCAGCGACATCAGCGCCTGGCAACTGCCGACGCCGAGATAGCGGCCCTGTTCGGTGACGATGAAGCCGTCGAGCAGGTGGTGGTGCGCCGAATGGCCGAGCAACTGGCCGATCTCCTGGACGCTGATGCTGTGGTCGACGACGATGGGCTGCGGATTCATGAAGGTCGTGCACGGCTTCTTGCCGTAGAGCTCGCGGCGGAAAGGCAGCGCGAAGCGGTCGACCAGCGAGTAGCGGTTGATGAGGCCGACCGGCTGGCCCAGGGCGGACACCACGGGCAGGGTGACGAGTTCCGGATCGCGCTCGAAGCGCGCGAAGACCGTCTCGTTCACGTCCTGCGGCAGCACCGGCGCCACCGCGACCAGCAGCTTGCGCGCCGTGGCGTTGCCGCCGCCGGCGCCGTCGGCGCGCGGGAACATGATGACGCTGCTGGGTTTGAGCAGTGCGCGCACGTTTGCCGGCGGCTCCGTCGCCGGCGCGGCGGCGGGGCGGGCGATGAGGAAGCCCTGGCCGCAGCCGATGCCGAGGTCGCGCACGGTGGCAAATTCGGCCTCGGTCTCGATGCCTTCTGCGATCAGATGCACGTGGCAGGTGTCGGAGATTTCGTGCATCGCCTTCACCAACTGGAATTTCAGCGCGTCGTCGCTGATGCCGCTGATGAAATGGCGGTCGATCTTGACGAACTCGGGGCGCACCTCGGACCAGATGCGCAAATTGGAGAAGCCCTCGCCCAGGTCGTCGATGGCGAATTCGTAGCCGAGCTTGCGGTAGCCGGCGAGCACGTCGCGCAGGGCCGAGAAGTCGGAGACGTGCTGGTTCTCGGTGAGTTCGATGACGATCTGCTGCGTCGTCAGGCCGAGCCGGTCGAGCAGCCGCTGCGTCTCGCCGTTGCTGAAACTCTGGTCGGCAAGGCAACTGACGCTGACGTTCATGAACAGCCGGCCCGGCAACTGCAACCGGGCGAAGGCTTCGAGAACGACTTCGCGGCAAAGGCGCTCGAATGCGGTGGCGAGGCCGGTCTCGCGCGCCAGCGCGAACAGGATCTGCGGCGCGTGCAGCGGCGAGCCGGCCGGCCCGCGGATCAGGCCCTCGTAGGCGAGATAGCTATGGCTGCGCAGATCGAGGATGGGCTGGAACACGGCGTCGAGCTTGCGCCGCTGATAGATGTCGAAGAACTCGCGCAGGTTGTCCTGCGTCAGCCAGGAAGCTTCATCCGCCTGGACCGGCGCGGAATGGGTGCTCAACAGCAGGCGTTCGAGGGCGGTACCGGAAATCATGGCCTGGACTCGGGGGTCCCCGAAAAACGAAAGCGCCAGGGTAGCGGTGGACTGTTATGGTCATATGACAGTTCGCCAACGCGGGGTGGTAGCTGCCCGGCACCGGTTTCCTCAAGCCTCGGCGAGTTCGCTCTCGGACTGCCGCCACGGATACAGGTCTGCCGCGGAGGCGTATTTCTGGTGCAGCTTGCTGGTGTGGCTACCGATGTATCCGGCGTAGCGCTGGTCTTCGAAGGCGATATGGTGGGCCAGCCACTCGCCGACCAGAAAGGGCAGGACTTCGGCAACCAGCCTGACGTCGCCGTTGCGCATGCGCGCCTCCAGCACCACTTCAATCGTCGCGGCCTGGCCAATCCATTCGCGCAGCTCTCCCTCGCGCAGCCGAACCGTGGCCACGTCCCCCTCCGGCTGCACCAGCACCGTCTTG
>JACRPB010000221.1 GCA_016214175.1 Rhodocyclales bacterium | reverse complement strand
GGGGCGCCGCTGGCGCGGATGCGTTCGGCGTCCTGGCTGGTCTGCTGGTCGCCCTCGATCACCGCGCCCTGAGCCTGGCCGCGCAGCATCTCGATGGTCTTCACCAGCAGCGTGGTCTTGCCGGAACCGGGGCTCGACACGAGATTCAGGGCGAAGATGCCGTGCGCGGCGAAGCGCTCGCGGTTCTTCGCCGCATAGGCGTTGTTCTTGGCCAGGAGGTCTTGTTCGATCTGCACCATGCGGCGCGCACCGACGCCGGGCGCGTGGCTGTGGGCGGGGACGTAGGCGTGGCCGTGCGTATGTCCGTGCTCGTGCGCGTGGCCGTGATCGTGGGCATGATCGTGCGGATGCTGGTGGGCGCTGCCGTCCGCATGACTGTGTTCGTGGTCGTGCAGGTCTTCGCCTTCGATCCGGGTTTCGCCGTCGCCGCAGCCGCAAGTGGTACACATATCAGACTCCTAATCGACTTCCAGTTCCTTGACGCGCATCTCGGTACCGCCGGTGATTTGCACCGGCACGGCGCCGCAATGGCGACAAGCATCGTATACCGCTTCGAGTTCGGTGTCGCGGCCGCAGTCGAGGCAAAGACCGCGGCCGGGCACATGGACGATCTCGAAGCGCGCGCCCTCGGCGATGCTGCCGCGGGTGACGGCATCGAAGCAGAAGGCCATGGCCTCGGGTTCGACGCCCGAGAGGGCGCCGATCTCGACCCAGATCGTGCGCACGCGGCCGAAACCTTCGCGCGCGGCGGCCTCCTCGATCAGTTGCAGCATGCCCTCGGCGAGCGACATCTCGTGCATGGCTACTCCTTCGGCCGCAGCCCGAACAAGCGGCGGCGCGAGAGCGAGGGTTGGTCGGCCGGCCGCTCCTCGGCCGCAGGCGCGGCAGGGGCTTGCAGCATGGCGCTCAATGCGGCCCTGGCGGTCTGCACGGCAGCGGCCTGGTCGGCGAACTGTCCCATCGCCGAGAACAGGGCGCAGCTCTGGAATTCGCCGAGTTCCGCTTCGTCGTTGCCGAGAAAGGCGAAATCGCCGGCCGGAAATTTGACGAAGCGGCGCTGGTTGTCGCCCGGCGTCTGCCAGCCCTCTTCCTGCCCCGGCACCAGCAGCGCGCTCATGCACCACGGGGTGACGAGCACGCCGAGCCAGTGTCCCTGCCATTTCTGGAAATCGACCGCCTCGACCGCCAGCGCCTCGTTATGGATCGGCACGTCGGCCATGCGTTCGCGGTACACGCGAAAGTAGGCCGCCTCGACCGCGTCGGCGGGATTGCTGTCGTGGCGGCGGAACATCAGCGGCTCCCGAGCGGACGGACCGCCGCCTCCCCGCCCTGGGCGAGCAGTTCCTGCATCAGGGCGAGCGACTCCTCGGCGCGCGCCGCATCGACGCGCTCGAAGGCGAAGCCGCCGGCCTGGATCAGCAGGTAATCGCCGATCGCGACCTCGTCGGCCATCAGCATCAGCGACACTTCGCGCCGCTGGCCGAAGCATTCGGTGACCGCACAGCCATCGCGGACTTCGATGACCCTGGAGGGTGCGGCGAGGCACATGTCAGCGCTGTCCGGCCGGCGCCGGCGTCAGTTCGTAGCCGCGCGCCCGCAGCGCGGCCGCGGCGAGCTCGACCAGTTCCGGCACGCGCTCGGCGACGACGGGCGACATCTCCATGCCCAGTTCCAGCGATACCGGCTGCACGCCGAAGACCAGGGTCTCGGCCGGCAAGGCACCGAGCAGTTCGAGGCTGGCGAGCACGTCGGAGAGCCCGATCTGATGCGGCGACAGCTTCTTGCGGAAGAACACCGGAATCTCGTCGCCGGCGAGGCTGATGACCGTGCCCGGCACCTTGCCGGCGACGATGGTGTCGAGGACGACGAGCAGGTCGAGACCCGACAGGTCGTCGAGGAGTTCCATGCCGGAAGTGCCGCCGTCGATGAGGGTCACGGACTCCGGCATGCGGTAGCCCCTTCCCAGCGCCTCGACCGCGCGCACGCCGACGCCTTCGTCGCTGAGGATGATGTTGCCGATGCCGAGGACGACTGCACGCATGAAGAATGGCCCTGAAAATGGCGGGGGCCGGCAAGACGCCGGCCCCCGTATGGTACTCGCGGCTAGACCGCCTTGACCGTCACCGCGGTATCGTTTTCCTTGTCGGTGAGGTGAATCGCGCAGGCGATGCAGGGATCGAAGGAGTGGATGGTGCGCAGCACTTCGAGCGGCTTCTCCGGATCGGCGATCGGGTTGTCGAGCAAGGAAGCCTCGTAGGGCCCCGGCTCATCCTTGTCGTTGCGCGGGCAGGCGTTCCAGGTCGAGGGCACGACGCACTGGTAGTTCTTGATCTTGCCGTCGTCGATGACGACCCAGTGCGACAGCGCACCGCGCGGCGCCTCGTGGAAACCGACGCCCATGACCTCGCCTTTCGGAAACACGGGCTTGTTGAAGGTGGCCATGTCGCCCTTGGCGATGTTCCCCATCAGCAGGTTCCACTGGTCGCCGAGCAGGTCGACGTTGATGGCGCAGGAGATCATGCGCGCCGCGTGGCGGCCGATGGTCGAGTGCATGGCGTCGAGGCCGACCTTGGTATGGGCCAGCGTCGACACGAGGTCGAGGGTGCCGGTGGCGTACTTCTTCGCCGGCGCGTAATCGGCGGCGAGCATGTTGAGCACGCGCGCCAGCGGTCCGACCTGGGCCGGCTTGCCGTAGAAGGTCGGCGACTTGAGCCAGGAGTACTTGCCGTCGTCCTTGAAGTCAGTGTAGTTGGGCTTGGTCTCGCCTTTGAACGGATGCAGCGGCCCGCCCTTGTTGTAGTCGTACCAGGAGTGCTTGACGCCCTCCTCGACGCCCTTGGTCCAGAACTCGTCGCCGAAGGTCTTGATCGCTTTGTAGGAGCCCAGATCCTTGTTGGCGATGTAGCCGCCGGGGAACGCGAACTTGGTGCCTTTCGTGTCGAGCGGAATGTCCGGCACCGACAGGTAGTTGGTGACGCCGGCGCCGTACTTGGTCCAGTCGGCGTAGAAGGCGCCGACCGCGGCGACGTCCACCATGTAGACGTTCTTGATGAAGTCGTTGAGGGCGTCGATGTGCTCCTTCACCGCCAGCAGGCGCTCGACCGTCAACACCGCCTGCGAATCGGTAGCCAGCGGATTGGCGACGCCGCCGACGGCGACGTTCTGGATGTGCGGCGACTTGCCGCCGAGGATGGAAACGATCTTGTTGGCGTGGCGCTGCACTTCGAGCGCTTGCAGGTAGTGGGCGACCGCGAGCAGGTTCACTTCCGGCGACAGCTTCATCGCCGGGTGGCCCCAGTAGCCGTTGGTGAAAATGCCCAACTGGCCGCCGTTCACGAAGTTCTTGAGGCGCTCGTGCGTCTTCCGCATTTCGTGCTTGTTGTTGAGGCTCCAGTTCGACAGACTCTCGGCGAGGCTGGCGGTCTTATCCGGGTCGGCCTTCAGCGCGCTCGTCACGTCCACCCAGTCGAGGGCCGACAGGTGATAAAAGTGCACGATGAAGTCGTGGATCGAGTGCGCCAGGATGATGATGTTGCGGATGTACTGCGCATTCAGCGGCACTTCCATTTGCAGCGCGTTTTCCACCGCGCGCACCGAGGTCACGGCATGCACGGTGGTGCACACGCCGCAGATGCGCTGGGTGATGGCCCAGGCGTCGCGCGGATCGCGGCCGAGCAGGATCAGTTCGACGCCGCGCCACATCTGGCCGGAAGACCACGCCTTCTTGACCCGGCCGCCATCCACATCGACGTCGATGCGCAAGTGGCCTTCGATACGGGTAATCGGATCAATCGTTACACGAGTCATTTTTTGTCTCCATCCTTCAGTGGGTGGCTGCTTCGCGCGGCAGGACCGGGAAGCGGCGGGTGATGACGATGTAGCCCAGGACCTCGATGGCGAAAATGCCGAAGGTCACCAGCAGTTCCGGCAGGGCCGGGAAATAGTTGAAGCCGTCGCCGGTCTCGTAGCCGATGAGGAAACCGTTCACCCGCAGCAGCGAGCCGCCCAGCATCAACAGCACGCCGGCGAGGAAGAGCTTGGCCGGATTGCGGCGCAGCGCCTCGGAGCGCAGCAGCACCAGCGGTGCGACGAAGCAGGCGGTTTCGAGCCAGAACATCAGCGCTTCGAGCGAAACAGCGAAGGCGCGCGGCAAGGCGCCGCGCACGACGACGTCGCCGAGGCGCACGACGAGATAGGCGGCGAGGAAGCCCAGCATCACTTTGGCCAGGGGCGTCAGCAGGTGCAGCTCGATCTTGCGGCGATAGGCGGTCGAGGTCAGACAGGACTCGAACAGCACCACCGCATAGCCCATGGTCACCGCCGTCAGCAGGTAGAGCAGCGGTTGCAGCGGCGTCTGCCAGAGCGGATGGATCTGCGTTCCCATCACCACCAGCAGCGTGCCGAGCGAGGACTGGTGCATCATCGGCAGCACGGTACCGAGGGCGATGAAGGCGAACATCATTTTCGACAGCTTCTGCTTGGCCTCGGTCAGGCCCAGCTTTTCGAGGAAGGCCGGCGAAAACTCGATCCACATCACCGCGATGTAGAGCGAGATGCAGACCGCCACCTCGAACATCACCGAACTCGGATTGGCGTAGCCGGGCGCGAAAATGTGCCAGAAGTTCCACCAGCGGCCGAGGTCGAACAGCACCCCGGCGCCCGCCAGCGTGTAGCCGAACAGGCTACCGAGCAAAGCCGGGCGCACCAGCGGGTGATATTCGCCGCGATTGAAGATGTACACCAGCATCGCGACCGAAAAGCCGCCGCAGGCCAAAGCCGAGCCGATGACGACGTCGAATACGACCCAGATGCCCCAGGGATAGCCGTCGTTGAGGTTGGTGACGCTGCCGAGGCCGAAGACGAAACGCACGACCAGCACCGCCAGCATGACGGCGATGAGCACGCCGCACACCAGGGTGGTGGCATTGACCAGACTGCCGCCGACCGGCGCGGGCGCCGCATGTTGATGATTGGCCATGATCAGTTCCCCTCCTTGTCGCCGGACGCGTCGTCGGGCTTGACGTTGCGCTTGGCGACGTAGGTCATCGCGCCCAGTACGGCGAACGGCATGATCAGATTGCCGTAGAGCGTGTGCTGGATGGTTTCCGACATCGCCGCGGCGGCGTCCTCGGGCAGGTTGGGCAGCCCCAGCTTCTCGAAGGGCACGCCGGAGAGCTTGAGCACCTGCGTGCCGCCGTACTCCTTCTCGCCATAGACGTGCTGGAGGTATTTGCCGACCTGACCTTCGTAGCTCTGGTCCGCACCGCCGAGCTTGCCGCGCGGCACCTTGGTCAGGCTGCCCGGCTTCAACGCCAGGCGGCGCTTGGCTTCGGCGAGCAAATCGGAAGACTTGCCGAAGAGCGTGGCACCGGTCGGGCAGACCTCGGCGCAAGCCGAGTAGTGGCCGTCCTTGTAGCGCTCGCGGCACAGTTCGCACTTGCCGATCTTGCCGGTCGGCGAATCGTACTGGAACTTCGGAATGCCGAAGGGGCAGGCGGCGACGCAGTAGCGGCAGCCGATGCACTTGTCGGCGTCGTAGCCGACGACGCCGGTGACCGGGTCCTTGGTCATCGCCGACACCGGACAGGCCGAGACGCAGGACGGATCGGCGCAGTGCATGCAGGAGATCTTCATGAAGGCATAGCCGTCCTTCTCCTGGTCCTTCACCGTCATGGTGCCGTTGCGGTACATCTTGATGATGTTGAAGGTGTAGCCCGAGGTGTCGAGCGGCGTGTCCCACAGGTGGTCGAGCGTGGAGAACTCGGCCGGGTTGTGGTTCACCTGTTTGCAGGCGGCGACGCAGGCCTTGCAACCGACGCAGAGCGTCGAATCGTAGAGCAGGCCCAGCGCGTCGGGCGGACGCTTCTTGGTTTCCCGGGCGACGGCCGCGTCACTGACGGCTCCCGCCGTCACTGCCGCGCCGCTTGCCAGGACTCCCTTGAGGAAATCGCGACGGGTGCTCATGATCAGGCTCCCGTCTTGCCTTGCTCGGGCTTGGCGGCGGCCTTGGCGCGCTCCGCCTCTTCGGCGGCATGCGAGAGCCCGAGGTTGCGCGTCAGCATCACCGCCGCGCCGGCGGCGGCGCCGGCCACGGCGGCGACCGCAGCGGCCGAGGCGAACGACGCGCCCTTGCCCTGCTCCTCGACGATGCGCGGATACTGGGTCGGCGGCGTGACGTTGAGCATCTTGGCGACCTGGTGGATCGGCTTCTGGAAGCCGACGCCCTTTTCCGAGCAGCCGATGCAGGGATGGCCGCAACCGACCGGCCAGTTGTTCTCGCCGGCGTCGCCGAAGCCGATCGTCGAACAATTGGCATAGGTCTCCGGTCCCTTGCAGCCGAGCTTGTAGAGGCAGTAGCCCTTGCGGTGGCCTTCGTCGCCGAACGCCATGGCGAAACGGCCGGCGTCGAAGTGGGCGCGGCGCTCGCAGTTCTCGTGGATCAGGCGGCCGTAGGCGAACTTCGGGCGCCCCTTGTCGTCGACCTCGGGCAGTTTGCCGAAGGTGAGGAAATGCACCGCCGTGGCGAGGAAGTTGTAGGGATTGGGCGGACAGCCGGGAATGGTGACCACCGGCTTGCCGAGCACCTCGGCCACGCCCGAGGAGCCGGTCGGGCTCGAATCGGACAAGGGCGAAATCGTCGAGGGCATGCCGCCCCAGGAGGCGCAAGAACCGATGGCGATCACCGCCGCCGCATCGGCGGCGCAGGACTTGACGAGATCGACCGCGGTATGGCCGCCGATCTTGCAATAAATGCCGTTCTGCTTGGTCGGAATGGCGCCTTCGACGACGAGGATGTACTTGCCCTTATGCGCCTTCATGGCGTCGAGCCGGGCCTTTTCGGCCTGATGGCCGGCGGCGGCCATCAGGGTCTCGTGATATTCGAGCGAAATGATGTCGAGGATCAGTTTTTCCAGCGTCGGATGCTCGGCGCGCAGCAGCGACTCGGTGCAGCCCGTGCATTCCTGGAAGTGCAGCCAGATCACGGGCGGCCGCTTGGCCGATTCCACGGCTTTCGCCACCGCCGCTTCGGCACCGGCCGGCAGTCCCATGGTCGCCGCCAGCGTGGCGCAAAATTGCAGGAAGTCGCGCCGCGATATGTCGAGACGCCGCTCGACCTCGTCGAGCCCCTTCCGGCCCAGATCAAAGATTTCGTTCATGTTTCCCATGTCTTGGCTCCCCCTCCAGTTGGCGGATCGTCGATGACCCGATTGGGCAAGCAATGGCAACTTCCATGCCTGACTTTATGAATAGGGAGATTCCCTGATGTCGCAAGTGATTTTGCTGCTTTCTGCGCTGGATCAAAAAACAATAGCGACACATATAGCTAGCATATTGACCAAATAACGGAAACTTTACTTCCACCTAAAACGAGGTTGCCGCCGCAAACGGGCTCCGGTCCATGGCAGTCCCAATGCGTCCATGGTGCGGGGCCGGACGCCATGCCGAAGGGGAGGAATTAAGGGCCCCTATGGCCGGGCGGGTATCCTTCGATGGGGTATTCACGCGCACGCACTCTGCTAAGATGCTCGGCGGACACCCCGGACCACGTATGTCCAAAACAACAACAGGGAATAACTATGAGCAAGACAATCATGCTGGTGGACGATTCAGCCACAATCCTGCTGTCGATTTCGAACATCCTGAGCAAGGCCGGCTACGCCGTCGAGAAAGCCAGCAATGCCAATGAGGGGCTGACGAAATTCAAGGGCGGCGTCAAAGTCGATCTGCTCATCACCGACCTCAACATGCCGGGCATGAACGGCATCGACTTCATCAAGGAAGTGCGCAAGCTGCCGAACTACAAGTTCATGCCCATCCTCTTCCTGACCACCGAATCCCAGCAGAGCAAACGCGCCGAAGCCAAGGCCGCCGGCGCGTCGGGCTGGCTGGTGAAGCCGGCCACCGCGGACGAACTGCTCAACACCATCAAGCTCGTCGTGCGCTAACGGACCGCCGTCGTGGAAGTCATCAACCTCGCCCGGCGCGCCACGCTCGTTTTTATCATCGTCGGCCTAGGGGCCGGCATTGTCGTCTATTTCTTCAACGAAACCTTCCACCAGAAAGTCCTGCCGACGCTCGGCCTGTCGGATCCACTCGGCGACGCCTTCGGCACCGTGCTCATCGTCGCGGCCGCCTATGTCGGCCAGCGCATGGTGTCCTTGGCGTTCTTTCACGACACCCTGCTCGGCGTCGCCACGCGCGAAGAGGAAGAGAGCCGCATCATCACGTCCCATATCGAGGCGGCCGAGCTGGTCGCCACCGAACTCAAGCAAGTGCCGACCTTCAACGGCGTCATCCGCCAGCAGTTGGAGACCATCGTCACCGAAACCGAGAAGGCCGCCTTCGACATCTCGTCCCAGCTCCAGACCATCGACGAAGTCGTGACCAAGCTCTCGCGCTTCGTCGATACGTCCTCGCACGAATCCGACGAACTGGTGAAAGGCTCGCAGGCGCGCATCGACGTCAACAAGGGCATGATCGAGACCATGGACCGCTATATCCGGGATCGCATCGCCGCCAGCGAAGTCGACCGCCAGCGCATCGAACAGGTCGTGAATGAGGCGAAGTCCCTGGGCTCCCTGGTGCAGTTGATCAAGAGCATATCGAGCCAGACCAACCTGCTGGCCCTCAACGCGGCCATCGAAGCCGCCCGCGCCGGCGAAGCCGGTCGCGGCTTCGCCGTCGTCGCCGACGAAGTGCGCAAGCTCTCCGCCGCCACCGATCAGGCCGTCGGCCAGATCAACCAGGGCATCCAGGCCGTCGCCAACTCGATTTCCTCCCAGTTCCAGGACAAGCTTTCCACCGACAACGTCGAGGCCGAGCGCGCCACGCTCAACGTCTTCTCGATGCAATTGAGCGAAATGGGCGAAAGCTACCGCCAAGCCATCGAACACGGCCTGAATACCGTGGTCACGGTGCGCGAAAGCAGCAATGAGCTCGCCGCCATGTTCATGAATGCGTTGGCCAGCGTGCAGTTCCAGGACGTCACGCGGCAACAGATCGAGCAAGTCATCGACGCCCTCGGCCGCCTCGACCGCCATTCGCAGTTGCTCGCCGAGCGCTTGCAGAACTTCGAAAGCGGCGAGACCGACATGCAGCCGCTCTCCGAGCATCTCGATCAAATCTACAGCCAATACGTCATGGAGTCGCAGCGCGATTCCCACCAGCAAGCCATGGGAGGCGGTGCCGCGGCGCGCGCCGGCAACGGCGGAAGCGGCCCCAAAGTCGAACTATTCTGACACTGCGGTACCCCTCAGGGAGAAACCGATGAGCGACATCAATAGCGGTGCGGGAGCCGGGCGCCTGACATTGCAGGACGACCTGACCATTTACAACGCCGTCGAGTCGAAGCGCCAGTTGCTCGATGCCGTGCGCGCCGCGAAGACCCTGGAGCTGGATCTGTCGCAGATTCAGGAAATGGACAGCGCCGGCTTCCAACTGCTGGTACTGGCCAAGCGCGAAGCCCAGCGCCTCGGCCGCAGCCTGCGCATCGTCGCCCACAGCCCGGCGGTGCTGGAAGTGATCGAGTTCTACAACATGGTCGCCTACTTCGGCGATCCCGTCGTGATTCCAGCCGCCGCGCGGCAGTAAGACAGGAGGCCCCGCATGGACGAGATATTGGGCGTATTCGCGATCGAGGCGCGCGAGCAGCTTGAAGCCCTGGAAACCGGCCTGATGCAGATCGAGCAGGGCGACCGCGATCCCGAGGTCATCAATGCCGTCTTCCGCGCCGCCCACACCATCAAGGGCGCCTCGGGCGTCGTCGAAATCACTCCGATCGAGAAATTCACCCACGTGCTCGAGAACGTGCTGGACCGCCTGCGCAACGGCGAGATCGAGGCCGATGGCGAGATGATCACGGCGCTGCTCAAGGGCTGCGATCACATCGGCGCCTTGCTGGCGCAGGTCGAGGACGGCCAGACCGAGCCCGATGCCGACCTGCAGGCCGCCGGCGAAGCCATCGCCGGCACCCTGCGCGCCTATACCGGCGGCACGCAGGCCGCCAAGAGCGGGAAGAGCGGGCTGCCCGACGAGCAGGCCGGCGAGGTCGAGCGCCAGGCCGGTAAAGACACCGCCATGAACGACTGCTGGCACATTTCGATCCGCTTCGGCAAGGACGTGCTGCGCAACGGCATGGATCCGCTTGCCTTCCTGCGCTACCTGTTGTCGCTCGGCGAAATCGCGCATATCACCACCATCGCCGACGCCATGCCCGACGCCGAGGACATGGATCCCGAATCCTGCTATCTCGGCTTTGAAATCAATTTCCGCAGTCACGCGACCAAGGAGAAGATCGAGGCCGTCTTCGACTTCTGCCGCGACGAATGCGACCTGCACATCCTGCCGCCGCACAGCCGCATCGGCGACTACATGGCGCTGATCGAAACCCTGCCCGAGGAACTGATGCGCCTGGGCGAAATCCTGGTGAAGTCCGGCGCGCTGACCCAGGAGGAGCTCGACGAAGGCCTGGTGAAGCAACAGACGGCCGCCAAGGCAGCCGCCGCAACGGAGTCGCCGGCACCGCAACTCGGCGACATCCTCGTCGAACAGAAGATGGTGCAGCCCGAGATCGTCGAGGCCGCCGCCGTCAAGCAGAAGCAGGTCGGCGAGAAGAAGGCGGCCGAAGCGCGCCTGATCCGCGTCCAGGCCGACAAGCTCGACCACCTGATCGACCTCGTCGGCGAACTCGTCATCGCCGGCGCCTCGGCCAACCTGCTGGCGCAAAAGAGCAAGCAGGGCACGCTGGTCGAAGCCACGTCGGTGCTCTCGCGCCTGGTCGAGAACATCCGCGATTCCGCGTTGCAATTGCGCATGGTGCAAATCGGCGAGACCTTCAACCGCTTCCACCGCGTCGTCCGCGACACCTCGAAGGAAATGGGCAAGGAGCTCGAACTGACGATCCGCGGCGCCGAAACCGAACTCGACAAGACCGTGGTCGAGAAGATCGGCGACCCGCTGATGCACCTGGTGCGCAACGCCATGGATCACGGCATCGAAGCGGCCGCCGTGCGGGCCGCGCGCGGCAAGTCGGCGACGGGCCACGTCGGCCTCAACGCCTTCCACGATTCCGGCAGCATCGTCATCGAAGTCACCGACGACGGCGGCGGCCTGCCGAAAGAGAAGATACGCAACAAGGCGATCGAGAAAGGCATCATTTCCGCCAGCCAGCCGTTGACCGACATGGAGATCGCCAATCTGATCTTCGAGCCGGGCTTTTCCACGGCCGAGAAAGTCACCAACATTTCCGGCCGCGGCGTCGGCATGGACGTCGTGCGAAGCAACATCCGCGCCCTGCGCGGCACGGTGGAAGTGCACTCCGAGGAAGGCGTCGGTTCGCGCTTCGTCATCCGCCTGCCGCTGACCCTGGCCATCATCGACGGCTTCCTCGTCGGCGTTGACAAGTCCGCTTACGTCATCCCGCTCGAAATGGTGGTCGAATGCATGGAGTTGCAGGAAACCGCCGTCGACCGCAACTATCTCAACCTGCGCGGCGAGGTGCTGCCCTTCGTGCGCCTGCGCGAACTTTTCGAAGTGCCGGGCGACAAGCCCAGACGCGAAAACGTGGTCGTCGTGAAATCGGGCGGCCAGAAGGCGGGCATCGTCGTCGACGTGCTGCACGGCGAATTCCAGACCGTCATCAAGCCCCTCGGCGCCCTCTTCCGCCACCTTCGCGGCATTGCCGGCTCGACCATCCTCGGCAGCGGCGACGTCGCCCTGATACTCGACGTCCAGGCGCTGGCGCAACTCGCTGCCAGCAGCGAGGAACGCACGCTCGCCCTCGGCGGCGCCCGCATCCCGTAATATTTTTTCGAGACACGGCATCATGTTCAAAAACCTCAAGATCGGCGTCCAGCTCGGCATCGGCTTCGGCCTGGCACTCGTCCTCTTGTGCGTCGCCGCCGCATCCGACGAGCAGGACTTCGAACGTTTTTAAGGAGGGGCATCCATGGCAAACCTGGTTCAAGCACAAGCCGCCGCCAACGCCGCCACCGCCATCGCCGCGCGGCAACTGGCCACGTCGGGCGAGGCCAATCAATACCTGACCTTCACCCTCGGCGGCGAGATGTTCGCCGTCGGCATTCTCAACGTCAAGGAGATCATCGAGTACGGCAGCCTCACCGAGATTCCGATGATGCCGGCCTTCATCCGCGGCGTCATCAACCTGCGCGGC
>JACRPB010000138.1 GCA_016214175.1 Rhodocyclales bacterium | reverse complement strand
GTCTACAAGAATTTCGATCCGCGCGCCAAGCTGATGCGCGAGACCTGCCATGACGTGCTGAACGAACTCGGCCTGCACGACGACCGTCTGGTCAAGCTGGCCCTGGCGCTGGAAAAGATCGCGCTGGAAGACGAGTATTTCGTCGAGAAGAAGCTCTATCCGAACGTCGATTTCTATTCCGGCATCGTTCAGCGCGCGCTCGGCATCCCGACGCAGTTGTTCACGGGCATTTTCGCCATGGCGCGCACCGTCGGCTGGATCGCGCAGTGGAAAGAAATGATCTCCGATCCGGACCAGAAGATCGGCCGTCCGCGCCAGCTTTATACCGGCGCACCGTACCGCGCCGTGCTGCCGATGGACAAGCGCTGAATCCATAACAAGGCGCTCTTCCTCACCCCAACAGAGAAGGTGACGACATGATGAAACAACTGTTGTCCAACTCCTACCTGTTCGGCGCCAATGCGCCGTTCATCGAGGAGTTGTACGAGAACTACCTCGCCAACCCCGGTGCCGTCGAGCCGGCCTGGCGCGACTATTTCGACAAGCTCGGCAACCTCCCCGGCGCCGGCAACTACACCGGTCCCGACGTCGCCCACATGCCGGTGATCAACTCCTTCGCCATCCGCGCCAAGGAAGGCACGCTGCACACGCCGGCGCGCACGACGGCGCCGAGCGAGAGCCAGGTCAAGGTCTTGCAGTTGATCAACGCCTATCGCTTCCTCGGCAACCGCTGGGCGCAACTCGATCCGCTGAAGCGCCAGGAGCGGCCCAACGTCGCCGAGCTCGATCCGTCCTACTACGGCTTTACCGAAGCCGACCTCGGCCAGAGCTTCCGCACCGGCTCGTTCGCCGCGGTGCCGGAACCGGCGACGCTGCGCGAAATCCTCGAGGCTTGCCGTCAGACCTATTGCAGCACCATCGGCGCCGAGTACATGTACCGCTCCGAGGTGGCGCAAAAGCGCTGGATTCAGGCCCGGCTGGAGCCGATCCGCGCCACGCCCAGCTACGACGCCGAGACGAAGAAGCGCTTCCTGCGCCAGCTTACCGCCGCCGAAACCCTCGAACGCTATCTGCATACGCGCTATGTCGGCCAGAAGCGCTTCTCGCTCGAAGGCGGCGAGGCCCTGATCCTGGCGATGGACGAACTGATCCGTACCGCCGGCGTCGTCGGCGTGCAGGAAATCGTCATCGGCATGGCCCACCGCGGCCGCCTCAACGTGCTCGTGAACACCCTGGGCAAGCAGCCGAAAATGCTGTTCGAGGAGTTCGAAGGCAAGAAGGCGCAGGCGCTGGCCGCCGGCGACGTCAAGTACCACATGGGCTATTCCTCCGACGTCGGCACGCCCGGCGGTCCGGTGCACCTGACCCTGGCCTTCAATCCGTCCCATCTGGAAATCGTCAACCCCGTCGTTGCCGGATCGGTCTATGCGCGCCAGGTGCGCCGCGGCAGCGAGGGCAAAACGCAGGCGCTGCCGGTGCTGATCCACGGCGACGCCGCCGTCGCCGGCCAGGGCGTGAACCAGGAAATGCTGAACTTCTCGCAGACGCGCGGTTACGGCACCGGCGGCACGGTGCATATCGTCGTCAACAACCAGATCGGTTTCACCACCTCCGACCTGCGCGACTACCGTTCCTCGCTCTATTGCACCGACATCTTCAAGATGGTCGAGGCGCCGATCTTCCACGTCAATGGCGACGATCCGGAGGCGGTGGCCTACGTGACGGAACTGGCCATGGAGTTCCGCCAGGAGTTCGGCAAGGACGTCGTGGTCGACATCGTCTGCTTCCGCAAGCTCGGCCACAACGAGCAGGACGAGCCGATGGTGACGCAGCCGCTGATGTACAAGAAGGTGGCGCAGCATCCGGGCACGCGCGCCCATTACGCCGGCAAGCTCGAAGCGCAGGGCGTCATCGCGGCCGGCGAGGCCGAGCAGATGATCAAGGATTACCGCGCGGCGCTCGATGAGGGGCGCCACCTGATCGATCCGGTGATCTCCGATTACCACAGCAAGTTCTCCATCGACTGGACACCCTACGTCGGCGTTCCCTATACCGAGAAATGCGACACGACGGTATCGACGGCCGAACTGCAACGCCTGGCGAAGCGCATCACCGAGGTGCCGGCGAATTTCACCCTGCACTCGCGCGTACAGAAGATCGTCGACGACCGCAAACTGATGGGCGAAGGCAAGCTGCCCGTCGACTGGGGCATGGGCGAGAACCTGGCCTATGCCACGCTCGTCGCCGCCGGCTTCAGCGTGCGCGTGTCCGGCGAGGACGTCGGCCGCGGTACCTTCTTTCACCGCCATGCCGCCTTCCACGACCAGAACCGCGAGAAGTGGGACGAAGGCACCTACTGGCCGCTGCAACACATCCAGGAAAAGCAGGGGCGCTTCCTCTGCTTCGACTCCGTGCTGTCGGAAGAAGCGGTGCTCGCCTTCGAATACGGCTATGCCACGGCGACGCCCAACGAGTTGGTGGTCTGGGAAGCCCAGTTCGGCGACTTCGCCAACGGCGCCCAGGTCGTCATCGACCAGTTCCTGTCCTCCGGCGAAGCCAAGTGGGGCCGCGGTTGCGGCCTCGTGCTGCTGCTGCCCCACGGCTACGAAGGCCAGGGGCCGGAGCATTCGTCGGCGCGTCTCGAACGCTACATGCAGTTGTCGGCCGAATTCAACTGGGAGGTCTGCTATCCCTCGAACGCGGCGCAGGTTTTCCACCTGCTGCGCCGCCAGATGCTGAGGAAGCAACGCAAGCCGCTCGTCGTCATGACGCCGAAATCGCTGCTGCGCCACAAGGACGCCGCCAGTTCCATCGACGATCTGGCGCAGGGGACCTTCCAGACCATCATCGGCGAGACCGATGCGCTCGACGGCAAGAAGGTGACGCGCGTCGTCACCTGCACCGGCAAGGTCTATTTCGATCTGCTCGCCGCGCGCCGCGAGCACAAGGTGGACAACGTCGCCCTGATCCGCGTCGAGCAGCTTTATCCCTTCGACGATCGGCGCCTGGCCGAGGAACTGAAGAAGTATCCGAACTTCAAGGAACTCATCTGGTGCCAGGAAGAACCGCAGAACCAGGGCGCCTGGTACGCCAAGCACCATCGGCTGACCGAGCTGGTGAAGAAGGGCCAGATCCTGGACGTGGTTTCGCGTCCGGCCTCGGCCTCGCCCGCGGTCGGCTATGCGGCCAAGCACGCCCTGCAACAGAAGGAAGTCGTCGAAACCGCCCTCGGCATCAAAAAATAATCCCACGGAGAGATCATGCTGATCGAAGTCAAGGTTCCCCAGTTGTCCGAGTCGGTCGCCGAAGCGACGCTCGTGACCTGGCACAAAAAAGAGGGCGAAACGGTTGCCCGCGATGAAAATCTGATCGACATCGAGACCGACAAGGTCGTGCTCGAACTGCCGGCGCCCGACGGCGGCGTGCTGGTGAAGATCGTCAAGGGCAACGGCGAGTCCGTCGCTTCCGGCGACGTCATCGCCCACATCGATACCGAGGCCAAGGCAGCCGCGGCAGCGCCGGCGACTGCCGCCGCGCCGGCCGCGGCGAAACCGGCGCCCGTCGCCGCGGCCGGCGTCGGTCCGGCTGCGCGCAAGGCG
>JACRPB010000137.1 GCA_016214175.1 Rhodocyclales bacterium | reverse complement strand
TGGGCGTCTTCATCAGCCAGAGCACCAAGATCTACGACCGCGCCACGGGCGAAGTCAGCTACGGCCGCATCCCGTCGGGCTCGGTCGTCGTCAGCGGCAGCCTACCATCGGCCGACGGCAAGTACAGCCTTTACTGCGCCGTCATCGTCAAGCGCGTCGATGCCCAGACGCGTGCCAAGACCGCGATCAACGAATTGCTGCGCGACTAAGCCTCACCACACACCTTAAGGGGGAACCGATCATGGGGACGATGGACCGGCTGTTCCAGTTGATGGCGGAAAAGAAGGCGTCCGACTTGTTCGTTTCCGTCGGTTCCCCGATCAACATCAAGATCAGCGGCGTCGCCATGCCGATCAATGCCCAGGTCATGGACGGCGCGACCATCACCGGGCTGCTGCATGAAATCCTGTCCGAAGTGCAGTACCACGAATTCGAGGAAACGCTGGAGCTGAACACCGGCTACGCGCTCGAAGGCGTCGGCAATTTCCGCCTCTCGGTGTTCCGCCAAAAGGGCACGCCGGCCCTGGTCGTGCGCTACATCCCGGCCGAGATTCCCAAGCTGGAAACCCTCAACGTCCCGGCCGTGCTCTGCGACGTCATCATGGAAAAGCGCGGCCTGATCCTGATGGTCGGCGCCACCGGCTCCGGCAAGTCGACGACGCTGACGGCCATGCTCGACTACCGCAACGAGCGCAAGCCGGGCCACATCCTGACGCTCGAAGATCCGATCGAGTTCATTTTCAAGAACAAGAAGTCGATCGTGAACCAGCGCGAGGTCGGCTCCGACACGCGGACTTTCCAGGCGGCGCTGAAGAACGCGCTGCGCCAGGCGCCCGACTGCATTTTCATCGGCGAGATCCGCGACAAGGACACCATGAGCCAAGCCATCGCCTACGCCCAGTCCGGCCACCTCTGCCTCGCCACGCTGCACGCCAACAACAGCTACCACGCGCTGTCGCGCATCATCAGCTTCTACCCGCTGGAAAACCGCCCGGCCCTGCTCGCCGACCTCGGCGTCACCATGAAATGCACCATCTCGCAGCGCCTGGTGAAAAAGCCCGACGGCGGCCGTACCCCGGCCGTCGAAGTCATGCTCAACTCGCGCCACATCGCCGAACTGATCGAAAAGGGCGACATGACCGGCATCAAGGAAGCCATGGAGCAGAGCATGTCGCCCGGCTCGCAGACTTTCGAGCAGGCGCTGTTTACGCTCTACCGCGACAAGGTCATCACGCTCGAAGAAGCGCTCGCCAATGCCGATTCGGCGAACAACCTGCATTGGCTGATCAGCAACTCGGCCAACGCCGGCGGCGACAAGAAAGAGGCGGATGCACCCAAGGATGACCAGCCGGCGCCGGCGGGTCCGGCGACCTCCTTCTCCGACTTCAAGCTGAAGCTCGACTGATGGCGACACTGGAACTCGCGCAAGCACTGATTGCGCGGCCTTCGGTCAGCACCGACGACGCCGGCTGCCTCGACCTGATCGGCGCGCGTCTTGCCGCCATCGGCTTCACGCTGGAGCGCATCGACGTCGGCGCCGTCAGCAATCTTTGGGCTCGACGCGGCAATACGCAGCCGCTGGTTTGCTTCGCCGGCCACACCGACGTCGTCCCTCCCGGCCCGCTCGAACAATGGCGATCGCCGCCGTTCGCGCCGCAGATTCGGGACGGCGTGCTCTACGGACGCGGTGCCGCCGACATGAAGTCCTCGCTGGCCGCCTTCGTCGTCGCCTGCGAGCGCTTCGTCGCACAGCGTCCGCAACACCCTGGATCGCTGGCCCTGTTGTTGACTTCCGACGAGGAGGGCGACGCCGTCGATGGCACCGTGCGCGTCGTCGAAGCGCTCCGGGCCCGCGGCACGACCATCGACTGCTGCATCGTCGGCGAGCCGACCTCCGCCGAGGTCTTCGGCGACACCGTCAAGAACGGCCGCCGCGGCTCGCTCTCGGCGCACCTGGTCGTCAAGGGCATCCAGGGCCACGTCGCCTACCCCGAGCGCGTGCGCAATCCCGTGCACCAGGCTTCGCCCGCGCTCGCCGAACTCGCGGCGACGCGCTGGGACGAGGGCAACGAGTACTTCCCGCCGACGAGTTTCCAGATTTCCAACGTCCGCGCCGGCACCGGCGCCGGCAACGTCGTGCCTGGGTCCATGGACGTCTGGTTCAATTTCCGCTTCTCCACCGCCAGCACCGTGGCCGGACTGCAAAGTCGCGTGCGCGCCGTCCTCGACCGTCATCGCCTCGACTACGACATCGACTGGACACTGGGCGGCAAGCCCTTCCTCACGCCGCGCGGCCGCCTGGTCGACGTCGTGCTCGATGCGATCCGCGACGCCACCGGCCGCAGCGCCGCGCTCTCGACCTCCGGCGGCACTTCGGACGGCCGCTACATCGCCGACATCTGTCCCGAAGTCGTCGAATTCGGACCGCTCAATGCCAGCATCCACAAGATCGACGAATGCGTCGCCGTCGCCGACCTGGAACCGCTGACCGCCGTTTACCTGGGCGCCCTGCAGCGCCTGCTTGGCGACTGATCATGGATTCCGTCATCGCCGAACTGCACACGCTGCGCGACTGGCTGCGCTGGGGTACCAGCCGCTTCTGCGAGGCCGGCCTCGCCTTCGGCCACGGCACCGACAACGCCTACGACGAAGCCGCCTATCTGATCCTGCACGCCCTGCACCTGCCGCCGGACCGCCTCGAACCTTTCCTCGACGCGCGCCTCACCCATGCCGAGCGCATCGCCGTGCTCGACTTGCTGCAACAGCGCATCGCCCGCCGCGTGCCGGCGGCCTACCTGACCCGCGAGGCCTGGCTCGGCGACTTCCGCTTCTACGTCGACGAGCGCACCATCGTGCCGCGCTCCTATTTCGCGGAAATGCTCGCCGACGGTTTTGCGCCCTGGATCGAGGACGCCGACGACGTCGCAGATGCCCTCGACTTGTGCACCGGCTCCGGTTGCCTCGCCATCCTGATGGCCCACGCCTTCCCCTATGCCCGCATCGATGCCGTCGACATTTCGGCCGCGGCGCTCGACGTCGCGCGTCGCAACATCGACGCCTACGCCTTGCAGGACCGGGTCCGCACTATCGAATCCGACGTTTTCGCCAAGCTCGCGGGCCGGCGCTACGACCTCATCATTTCCAATCCGCCCTACGTCACCAGCGCAGCCATGGCGTCCCTGCCGCCGGAATATCGTCACGAGCCGGCGCTGGCGCTGGGCGCCGGCACCGACGGCCTCGACGTCGTGCGCCGCATCCTCGCCGACGCGCAGCGGCACTTGAAGCCCGGCGGTTTGCTCGCCGTCGAGGTCGGACACAATCGCGACCTCGTCGAAGCGGCCTTTCCCGCCTTGCCGCTAACTTGGCTCGACACGCCCAGCAGCGAAGACAAGATCTTCCTGATCCACGCCGCAGATCTGCCCACTTTGCCCGCGCGCCGGAGAAAATCAGGCTGAGCCGCGGGCAATCGGAAGTAAAATGTCGGCTCATCGAATGCACCGCGGCGTCAGCCCGGATCAGAGAGGGGTATCAAGATCATGAGCACGAAACGACCTATCCTTTTGGTCGAAGACAATCCGGATGACGAAACGCTGACGTTGCGCGCGTTCAACAAGAATCGCATTTCCAATCCGATTATCGTCGCCCGCGACGGCGTCGAGGCGCTCGACTACCTGATCGGCAACCCGGCGCAGGACGCGCCGAGCTTGAAACCCCTGCCCGCTGTGGTCTTGCTGGATTTGAAGCTGCCGCGCATCGACGGCCTCGAAGTGCTGCGCCAGATTCGCGCCAACCCGCGCACCCGTTTGCTGCCGGTGGTGATCCTGACGACGTCCAAGGAGCAGATGGATATTTTCGAGGGCTATACCCTGGGCGCCAACAGCTACATCCGCAAGCCCGTCGATTTCGAGCAATTCATCCAGGCCATCGGCCAGCTCGGCCTCTACTGGCTCGTGCTCAACGAGCCGCCGGAGGCACCGCCGGCATAAGCGTCCGCGCGTCGGCCGGCCGCAATTCATGGCGGGCATGCCTACCACCTATCAACTCCGGATCGAGGTCGCACAGCCTTTGCGCCTGAGCATCGGCCGTCTCGGTACATTCGACTTTCCCGCCGGCCGCTACGCCTATTCGGGCAGCGCCGCGCGCAACCTCGAAGCCCGCATCGCGCGTCATTTGCGCCAGGAAAAGACGCTACGCTGGCACATCGACTGGCTCCTCGCCGCCCCCGGCGTCGCGGTCACGACCGTGCGCCGTTCGCAGTTGGCGGAATGCGTACTGAATCGCCGCAGCGGCGGGCGCGTCGTCGTCCCCGGCTTCGGCGCCTCGGATTGCCGCGCCGGCTGCGGCAGCCATTTGCGTTATCTGGGCCGGACGTGAAAACCCGCCTGCAGGACATTGTCCCCTACGTCACGCGCGACGGCTCGCAAGTCCGCGAACTGATGCATCCCGACAGCCACGCGGTGCGCCGGCAGAGCCTGGCCGAAGCCGTCGTCGCACCGGGCGCCGCGACGCGCCGGCACCGGCACCACGCCAGCGAAGAGCTGTACCACGTGACCGCCGGCACCGGCGTGATGACGCTGGGCGACAAGCACTTCAACATTGCCGCCGGCGACACCGTGCTCATCCCGCCCGGAACCGCCCACTGCGTCGAAGCCACCGGGGAGGTGGCGCTGCACATCCTGTGCTGCTGCTGCCCGGCCTACGCGCACGACGACACCGAATTGCTGTGACGGCGAAGACGCGCCCCTGTTTCTGCGGCCGCAGCCTCCCTTACGAAGCTTGCTGCGGCCGCTTTCACAGCGGCACGCCGGAGCCGGACGCCGAAAGCCTGATGCGCGCGCGCTACGCGGCCTACGTGCTGCTTCGCGCCGACTACCTGCTGGCGACCTGGCATGCACAAACGCGCCCGCCGCAACTGGATCTGACGACGCCGCCGCAACCGAAATGGATAGGCCTCGAAGTGAAAGGACACGGCGCGACGTCAGCGGACGAAGCCCACGTCGAGTTCGTCGCCCGCTACCGCGTCGGCGGCCGCGCTCACCGCCTGCACGAACTGAGCCGCTTCGTGCGCGAACAGGGGCGCTGGTACTACGTCGAGGCGATCGATCACGCGGCGTGCTGATATCGGGCGCGGCCGCAGCGGCAAACTTGGAGGGGTAGTTTGGGGTGGCTGATGGGACTCGAACCCACGACAACCGGAATCACAATCCGGGACTCTACCAACTGAGCTACAGCCACCACCTTCGAAAACCTGTTCTGGCCCGCCCGGCGGGACTCGAACCCACAACCCCCGGCTTAGAAGGCCGGTGCTCTATCCGGTTGAGCTACGGACGGTCGGTTCCGCAACGGGGACAACGATTGGAGCAGGTAAGCCACCCTACCCCAACGCAGGCCGGCGATTGTACATCAATTAGCGGCCGGCGCGAACAAGGACTTCGCAGCGGCGCATCGCAATGCAAGACCGCGCGGCGACATTGCGTACAATCGCTAACGCCATGCCCCTACTCGAAATCGTCAGCCTCGTCATTCTCTGCGGCCTCGCCTGGCTCTGGTTCGACAGCCTGCGTGCACGCGATGCCGGCATCGACGCCGTGCGCCAAGCCTGTACCGCGGAGGACTTGCAACTGCTCGACGAAACGGTCTCCATCGCCGCCGTGCGGCCGGACCGCAACGAAGACGGCCAACTCGTGCTGCGGCGAACCTACGAATTCGAATACAGCGATACCGGCGACAACCGGCGCCGCGGCAGTGT
>JACRPB010000194.1:5070-8532 GCA_016214175.1 Rhodocyclales bacterium | reverse complement strand
GTGTTCGTGCCGGCCTTCTTGCCTTGCCGTTACCGGTGAGCGGATTTTCTTTCAACCATTTCGAGATATATACATGCGCCACCTAATTGCCGTCGTAAGCCTGCTTTCCGTTGTCGGATTCAACGACTTCCTCGCCGAGATCAAGAGAAGGAGATGAACATGCGCAACCTGACCATTACGCTCACCCCCGACTGGCGCGGGGTCATGGACAGTGCGGCCGAAAAATTCGGCAAGGCATGGAACACGGGCAGTTACCAGGGCGAGCAGTTGAACTTCGAATCGCCCGCGCAGTTCTTCGGCATGCTGAGCGAACGCCGCTGGGAAATCGTGCGCACGATGCAGGGTGCCGGGCCGATGTCGATACGCGAATTGGCGCGGCGCGTCGAGCGCGACGTCAAGCGCGTGCACGAGGATGTCGGTGCGCTACTGGAACTCGGCCTGATCGAAAAGACGGCAGACGCGCGCATCGAATGTCCGTTCGCGCATATTCACGTCGATTTCCACATGCGCGTGGCGGCGTAGCGACTTATGCGTCCGCAGCCGGACCCTGCACCAGCACGGTGAATTCCGCCACCGGCACCGGCCGCCCGAAGAAATATCCCTGATAAGCGTGGCAGCCGTTGGCGGCGAGGAATTCGAGCTGCGCCGACGTTTCCACGCCTTCGGCGATGACGGTCAGGCCCATGCTTTGCGCCAAGGCGACGATGGTGCGCGCAATGGCCGCGTCGTTGGGGTCGGTCAGCACGTCCCGGACGAAGCTGCGGTCGATCTTCAGTTGATCCAGCGGCAGGCGCTTCAGATACGCGAGCGAAGAATAGCCGGTGCCGAAATCGTCGAGCGCGAAGCCGACGCCCTTGGCCTTCAGGGCCGCCATTTTGGCGATGACGTCTTCGACGTCGTCGAGCAACAGGCTCTCGGTGAGTTCGAGCTTCAGCTTGCGCGCGTCGGCCCCGGTACTTTCGAGCACCGCCAAGACGTGCTCCACGAAATCCGGGTGGCGGAACTGGCGGGCGCTGACGTTGACCGCCATGGTCAGATGCGCCATGCCCGGCACGGCGGCCCAGGCCACCAATTGGCCGCAGGCGATTTCGAGCACCCGGTCGCCGATGGGCTGGATCAGTCCCGTGGCTTCGGCCGCGGGAATGAACTCGGCGGGCGAAACCGTGCCGCGCCGGGGATGTAGCCAGCGCAGCAGGGCTTCGGCGCCCGTGGTGCGTCCGGCCGCGTCGACCTGGGGCTGGTAATGGAGGACGAACTGGTCTTCGCGCACGGCATCGCGCAAGTCGCTGTCGAGCGCGGCGCGGGCGGTGACTTGCGCCTGCATCACCGGGTCGTAGAAGCGCAGCGTATTGCGTCCGGCGGCCTTGGACTGGTACATCGCCGTATCGGCGCGCTTCATCAGTTCGTCGACCGAGACGGCGGAGCCGCGAAAGAGCGTGATGCCGATGCTGGAGGTGCAGTGATAGTTGCGCGTGCGCTCGATTTCCCCCGGCAGCGACAAGTCGAGCAGATAGGGCTGATTGAGCGCGCGCAGAACCTTCACCGCGACGCTCTCGACGTGCATCGCCGCGAGCGTGTCCTCGTTGATGTCTTCGAGGATAACCACGAATTCGTCGCCGCCGTGGCGGGCGACGGTGTCGCCTTCGCGCACGCAGGCTTGCAGGCGCAGCGCCACCTCCACCAGGAAGCGGTCGCCGACGTCGTGCCCGAGCGTATCGTTGAGCGTCTTGAAGTCGTCCATGTCCAGCAGCATCAAGGCGCCGTAACGATTGCTGCGCGCGCTGCTGACGACGGCCTGGTGCAGCCGGTCGAGCAGCAGGCGCCGGTTCGGCAGGCCGGTCAGCGGATCGTAGAAGGCCAGGTTACGGATGCGGTCGACCGCCGCCTTGCGTTCGGTGATGTCGCGGAAAGTGCAGTGGAGCACGGGCTGGTCGTCGATGACCAGCATTTGCATATTGACCTGCACGTCGCGCACCGAACCGTCCTTGTGGCAGTGGTAGGTCTCGAAAGTGTCCGCGCCCTGCGTGCGCACGGTTTCGAGGTGCCGCGCGGTCTCGGCCGATGCCGCTTCGGCGTCGATGTCGGCGAGGCGCATGGCCGCGAACTCGTCGCGGTCGTAGCCGAGCTGTTCGTGAGCGACGGAGTTGAACTCGACAAAGCGCATGTCCTGCGGATCGACGATCAGGATGCCGTCGCGCGACTGCTCGAAGAGCGTGCGATAGCGTTTTTCCGCCTGCGCGCGCTTCGCTTCGTCGTGCCGGCGCTGGAGCTGGCGGCGCCGCGCCGAGTGCGCTGCGCCGCCGATGGCGACCAAGCCGAGCAGCCAGATGCCGCCATGCGTCAGCCCCAGATTGCGGCGGGCGCTGTCGATCTGGCGGTAGTACGCGGCCAGCGGCAGATTGATGCCGGTCGCACCGCGCATGTCCCCCAGCTTGTAGCCGAGGATGGCATGGCATTTCTCGCAACCGGGCTCCATGAACATGGCGCGCAGGTAGCGCAGATAGGGCTGGCCGTCCATGTCGGCCACCGCCCAGACTTCGTTCTTCTCGCCGCGCGTGAACGCTTCCAGTTGTTCCTTTTCCCAGGCGTCCGGCGCGTTGTCCGGGTTCAAGTACTTCAAGCCGATGATGCGTCCGCGGATGCCGTAGTCCCGGGCATAGCGATCCATCAGTTGCCGCACCACCGAGGCCGGATTGAGCAGGGTCAGGCGGCGGCCATCGGTGGTGGTCACGTCTCGCCCTGGCACGTGATCCAGCCACGGCACCGACTGCTGTTTTTCGCCGATCGGAACGTAGACGCCGCCGTGCTCGGTGACCCAGCGGCGCAGGGTGATGTCCTTGTTGAGGTTGGCCGTGGCTTCCGCATAGGCCAGATCCATGGTCTGCCGCTCCTGGTACCGCAGATTCCACGCCAGCGATCCGCCCAGGCTCAGAGACCAGATCGCGACGGCGAGCCAGGTGAGCCTTGAGGTCCGGCGTTGTTCCGAGATTTCGTGCATGGCGACTGGGTTAGAAATCCGCGAGCGGCGCCAGGCGCCATTCCATTCGTCGCGCCAGTCTAACGCAGATAGGCCCGCGGCCGACATCGGCGCAGCTTGCCGGCGGCGAGCGGGCATGATAGATAGGTCCGGTGCGCTTCGCACGCTTCCCGGTAAACGCCGTGCATCGCCTGATCTGGATCGTCCTGCTGCCCGCCATCGTGCTGACCAGCGTCGGCTGGGCGACCTTGCGCATCGGCATCGAGTCGCGGCTGACCGAAGCGGCCCAGCGCGACTTGCAGACCATCGCCGACGTGGTGGCGGCGGACATCGAAAGAATCGCGGCGGAACGGCCGGCGCTCAAGGGTGCCGCCCTGGCGCGCGCGGCCTCGGCGGCGGACAGCGTTCTTGCGCAATCCTTGGCGCACGCCAGCAGCGAGTATTTCCGCAGCGTCTACTTTTTCGACAACGCCGGCCACGTGACC
>JACRPB010000194.1:0-5019 GCA_016214175.1 Rhodocyclales bacterium | reverse complement strand
GGCGCCACGGACGGCGCCGCGCGCGAGCCGCCCGCCATCGTACGCCAGGCGCTGGAAGGCTCGCGCGATCCCAGCCATGCCGGGCACGGCGAACTCTCCGAGCCATATCGCGACCTCGACGGCGAAGAAGCGATCGGCGCCTGGCGCTGGCTGCCGGACGTGCAGCTCGGCATCGTCGCCGAACGGCCCTACGACCGCTTCGCCCAGCCGCTCGACTGGGTGGACGCGATCTTCGCCGGGGTTCTCAGCGTGCTCGTGTTGAGCACGCTCCTGGCCGACTTCAAGTCGGTCAAGGATCTGCTGGCGGCGTTCCGCCGTTCCGACATCCGTCAGTGCGGGCCCTACGTCATCGAGCGCCTGCTCGGCGCCGGCGCCATGAGCAACGTCTATCTCGCCCGCCACAAGAAGCTCGGGCGGCGCGTGGCGTTAAAACGCCTGAAGATCCATACCCAGAACGACGAGTTGTCGGCACGCTTCGACCGCGAGGCGCGCCTGGCCAGCCGGCTGTCGCATCCGAACATCGTCACCGTGCTCGACTACGGCAAGGCGCCCGAGGGCAGCTTCTACTACGCCATGGAGTTCCTCAACGGCCTGACGCTGGCGCAATGGGTGCAGCAGCACGGCCCGATCCATCCGGCGCGGGCGATCCGCCTGCTGCGGCAGATCTGCGCCGCCATCGGCGCCATGCACGAAGGCGGCCTGCTCCACCGCGACATCAAGCCCGACAACGTCATGGCCTATGCCGCAAACGGCGACTACGACCTCGTCAAGCTGCTGGATTTCGGCCTCATCAAGAATCTCGAAAGCCACGACACGCGCGATCTCACCGGCAGCGTGCGCGTGCTCGGCACGCCCGCCTTCATGGCGCCGGAGCGCCTCGTCGATCCGCGCAACGTCGATCCGCGCACCGACATCTACGGCATCGGCTGCATCGCCTTCTACGTGCTCACCGGCCGCAAGCCGTTCGAAGCCACGGCGGAGCAGGATCTGGCGCAGCAGGTTCTGCATGTCGAAGCGCCGGCGATCGGCGGCCTGTCGCCGTTCAAGATTTCGGAACCGCTCGCGGCGCTGGTCGCCGCGACGCTGGCCAAGGACATGGCGCGACGGCCGGCGCACGCCGCGGCGCTGGACGACGCCCTGGCACAACTGGCGGTACTGGCGCCGTGGCAGCGCGAGCGCGCGAAGCTGTGGTGGGAGAGCGTGCACCCGGCCAGCCCGCCGCCGGAGGCGCAGACGACCGCCGCCTGATCCGCCGCTCAGACCTTGAAGCGGCCCACCAGGTTGTGCAGGCGCTCGGCCAGGCCCTTGAGCAGTTGCGCATCCTGCGCCGTCTCGCCGATGGCACCGTCGTTATCTTCGGCCATCTGCGCGACGCGTTCGACGTTGCGCGCGATTGCGACGCCGGCGACGCTCTCCTCTTCCGTGGCGTGGGCGATCTCGTCGACGCGGACGCGAGTCTTCTCCGTGCCGTCGCTGATAGCGCGCAGCGAATCCGCCGCGCCGGCCGCCATCGTCACCACTTCCTCCAGGCGCTTGCCGCTCGCATGCATGCCGTCGACGGCCGAATCGGTGTCTTTCTGGATCGCCTCGATCATGCGCGAGATGTCGACCGTGGCCGTGCCCGTGCGCTCCGCCAGCTTGCGCACTTCGCGTCGGCTACGACGGCAAAGCCGCGCCCCTGCTCGCCGGCGCGCGCCGCTTCGATGGCGGCGTTGAGGGCGAGCAGATTGGTCTGGTCGGCGATCTCGCGGATGACGCCGACGATGCTGCCGATCTCGCGCGAGCGCGCGCCGAGGTGCTCGACCTGGAGCGAGCTTTCGGCGACGGCCCCGGCCAGGGTATGCATCTGGTCGGCCACCGCGCGCACGCCGCGCGCGCCTTCCGCGGCCAAGAAGCCGGCCTGTTTCGAGTCTTCGAGGGTCTCGCGTGCGCGCTGCGCGACCTGGCCGATGCTGGCGGTGATCTCCTCGACGGCGGCGGCGGTGGCGAGCGACAGCTCGCTTTGGGCATGCGAGCCGGAACTGACCTTGGCGCTGGCGGCGGTGAGCTTGACGGCGGCTTCGTTCAACTGCTGCACGACGCTGCGGGTCTCGCCGCGGATCTCTTGCAGTTTTGCGGCGAACTGGTTGAAGGCCGCCGAGGTCTGGCCGATCTCGTCGTGGGTATCGACGCCGAGCCGGAACGTGAGGTCGCCCTCGCCGGTGGCGAAGCCGGACATCGAGTCGCGCAGCCGCTCCAGGTGCCGCAGCTTGTTGAACAGCAGGGTCATCGTCGCCAGCGAGGCGAAGATCATGGCCACGAACAGGCCCATGTAGCCCCCCATCTGCACGAAGCGGATCTGCGCGTCGCGCTCGGCCTCGTCGTTGCCGACCTTCGAGTAAGTGGCCGAAATGTCGAGCAGGGTATCGATCGCGGCCGTCGATTTCTCTATCCATTCGGCGCTGGTCAGCGTGTATTGGCGGCCGTCGGCGGCGGTGGCCTTGCCTTCCGCCTCCAGGTACACCTGCTTGCGCACCGTCTCGAAGTCGCCGAGGAAACGTTGTTCCATCGCGGCGATCGAAGCCAGGATCTTGGGATCGGTGCCCGGCACGTCGCGCACGAAGCGGACGTCGGCGATGTTGGTATCGACGATCTGCCGGAAGGCGCGCAGCCGCTGCAAGACGTCGGGCGCAGCCGGAGCGTTGCTGTTGATCAGGGTGCCGACCGTCGCCCGCTCCAGGCCGGCGTATTCGGAGGCAAGCCAGACGCTGTGCTTGGTGGTGAGGTTGGGATAGGTGATTTGCGGCGGGAAGGCGTCGCCGCCGAATGCGGCCAGGCGCATGCGGGCCGCGGCGTTGATGAAGCGCGTAATGGTCGGTATCCACTCCGCCGCCTGGATGTCGCGCTCGCTCTTCGTCAGGCTGGCATCGACGCGACGCCGCGCCGCACCCAGCTTGTCGTAGGCCTCGATCGCCTGCTTGCGTGCGACGCCCTCGCCGGCGTACACGAGACCTTTGCGTTCGAGCTTTTCCGCGGTGACGACGACGTCCCGCCACAGCGCATCGCTTTTCTCGCGCAGACCGGCGATGCGCTTGCGTGCCGCTTCGGGCGCGGCGCCGCCGGCCGAGAGCAGGCTCGCCGTCAGCCCCCGTTCCAGCGCCTGCATGCCCGCCGCGCCGATGATGTTGTCGGCCAGCGCGTTGGCCTCGATGGTCGTGCGCAGCATGTTGTAGTCGCGCCAGCTCTCCCAAGCGTAATAGCCGGCGATCCACAGCAGCAGCGCGGGCGCGCCCATGCTGGCGAGAACGATGAAGCGGAAGCTGAGGTTGTTGAGTTTGCCCATCGCGGCACCGATCCGTTTGGCGAGCATGGATGAATACCACACTTTCCATTACGACGGAATCGATGTGGCGCACCAAGCCGGGTCGAGAGCCCGCGCCGCGCGGCAACCGCCGTTCCCGCGCGGCGTTGCCTACGGCGTCAATTGCCCGCGGATCTCGCCGCCCTTGTGTTCGGCGGTGTGCACGTTGACGTAGAGTTCGCCGGCCTTGTAGGCCTGATACTGCGCCGCCGTCAGTTTGGTGCCGGGCGGCACGACCCAGCCGTGCTCGCCGCTCTTGGACAGGGTGACGACGACGGGACCGTTCTTGTCCGCCGCCCCCAGATGAATATGCGCCATGGTGGCGGCGAGCCCGGAGGTCATAATGCTGCCGCTGACGCTCATGTCGGGATTGATGGTGATGGTGCCGCTGCCCGATGCCATCGTCTTCACTGGCGGCACTTCCCGGTCGCCGTTCAGGGAAATCCGGATGTCCTCGGCGCTGCTTGAGAACGAGGCGAGAGCGATGCCTGCGGCGGCGATGCCGGCGAATAGTTGCGAACGCAAAGACGCTGTCTTGGTTTTCATGGTCGGCCTCTCTTGTCGGTGAGTTGGTATTGGATTGCGCTAGCGACGCGCCAGCCAAGCATCCTATTGTTGACTAATATTGTCAACTAAATACCCCACCCGCATTGCGGCCCTCTCCGGCTCGCCGAAAGGACCGGCATCGAATCGCCGCGGCGGCCTTCCGCTCAAGTAAAATGCGGCCTGCCTTTTTGGCGCCTCCTCCCGCAAACCATCGAAGCCTTCGACGCCATGCCGACGCCGGAGGAAATCCACGCCCGCGTACCTCTTTCCGAGGCAGCGGCGCAAACCGTCGTCGCCGGCCGCCGCGCCCTGCAACGCATTCTCGACCGCGAGGACGGCCGCATCTTCGTCGTCGTCGGGCCCTGCTCGATCCACGATCCGGTCGCCGGCCTCGATTACGCGCGGCGCCTGAAGGCACTCGCCGATGCCGTCGCCGACACCCTGCTTCTGGTGATGCGCGTCTATTTCGAAAAGCCGCGTACGGCCACCGGCTGGAAGGGCTACATCAACGATCCGCGCATGGACGACTCCTTCCACATCGAGGAAGGCATGCAGAAGGCGCGCGAATTCCTGCTCGCGGTCAATGAAATCGGCCTGCCCGCCGCCACCGAGGCGCTCGACCCGATCGCCCCGCAGTACCTCGGCGACCTGGTCGCCTGGACGGCGATCGGCGCGCGCACCGCGGAATCGCAGACGCACCGCGAAATGGCCTCGGGCCTCTCCACTCCCGTCGGCTTCAAGAACGGCACCGACGGCTCGGTGGACACCGCCGTCAACGCCATCATCTCGGCCTCGCGGCCGCACAGCTTCCTCGGCATCAACATGCAGGGCCGCTCGTCCGTGGTGCGTACGCGCGGCAACCGCTACGGGCACCTGGTGCTGCGCGGCGGCGGCGACCGGCCGAACTACGACACGGTGAGCGTCGCGATGGCCGAGCAGGCGCTGGCCAAGGCCAAGCTGGCGCAGAACGTAGTGGTCGATTGTTCGCACGCCAACAGCTACAAGAAGCCCGAATTGCAGCCGCTGGTCATGCACGACTGCGTGAACCAGATCCGCCTCGGCAACCAGTCGATCGTCGGCCTGATGATCGAGAGCTTCATCGAGGCCGGCAACCAGCCGATTCCCGCCGACCC
>JACRPB010000193.1 GCA_016214175.1 Rhodocyclales bacterium | reverse complement strand
CGATGTCGGGCTGGCGCCGCGCATCGTGTCGCTGGCCGAAATGTTCGAGTATTCGCTCAAGGCCGAAAAGCCGGTGATGTGGGGCGTTTAGGGCGCAGCGAGGCCCGGCATGATTTCCGCAAAGCTGACGATGGCGGGGTAATCGCCGGTGTGCTTCTCGGGCAGCTTGGTATCCGGCTTGCGCACGGCGACGAGATTGCGGATACCGTAGGTGCGCGCCGAATCGAGTACCGGCAGGCTGTCGTCGACCAGCACGCTGCGTTGCGGGTCGAAGGGTTCGCATTCCTGCAGGCGGTGCCAGAAGCCCTGTTCTTCCTTGGCGTGGCCGAGTTCGTGCGAGGTGATGACGGCATCGAAGTGCGGGCGCAATCCCGTCTTCGCCATCTTCAGGGTGACGCTCTTGTGGTGGGCGTTGGTCACCAGCACGACGCGCTTGCCGGCGTAGCGCACGGCGGCGAGGAACTCGACGACGCTGGGGTGGACGGCGATCAGGTGCGAGACCTCTTCCTTGAGGCGCATGATGTCCAGCTCGAGCTCGGTCTCCCAGAAGTCGACCGAGTACCACTCCAGCGAGCCCGCGCGGGCGTGATAGCGGCCCATCAGTTCTTCGCGAGCGGCTTCGCGGCTGATGCCCTTGATTTCGGCGTAGCGCAGCGGCACATGCGCCTGCCAGAAGTGGTTGTCGAAATGCAGGTCGAGCAGGGTGCCGTCCATGTCGAGCAGGACGGTGTCGATGCTGTTCCATTCGAGTCTGGGCGACACGTCAATTTCCCTTGAATTCCGGCCTGCGTTTTTCGGCGAAGGCGGCCAGGCCCTCGGCGTAATCGGCGGTGCCGAGGAAGGCGAACGACGCGCGCTTCTCTTCGTCGCTGAGGGGGCGTGCGTCGAGCAGACGGGCGATCCACTGCTTGTGGGCCCGTGCCGCCAGCGGCGCACCGTCGGCGATGCGCTTTGCGGTGGCGATTGCCTCGCCCTCCGCGGTCTTGTCGGGTACGACGCGGGTGAGCAGGCCTTTCTCGTAGGCCTCCTTCGCGGTGAGGAGCCGGCCTTCGAGAAGAATCTCCTTGGCGACTGCGGGTCCGGCCAGCTTGAGCAGGCCGGCCAGTTCGCCCGGATACATCGAGAAGCCGAGCTTGTTGATCGGCGCACCGAGCCGGGCCGATTCGCCGGCGATACGCAGGTCGCAGGCGCAGGCGATTTCCAGTCCGCCGCCGACGCAGGCGCCGAGGATCATGGCGACGGTGGGATGGCGGCAGGTTTCGACGGCCTTGAGTGCTACGCCGACCGCTTCATGATAGCCGAGCGCCTTGTCGACGGTGGCGCGCGCGTCGCGGAATTCGTCGAGGTCGCCGCCGGCCGCGAAGGCGGTGCCGTCGCCACGGACGATGATGGCGCGAAGGCTGTCGTCGACATCGAGTTCGGCAAAAACGGCCGAGAGCCGCCGCCACATGGCGGCGTCGATGGCGTTCAGCTTGCCGGGGTTGAAAAGCGTGACGGTGGCCAGGCCACCGTCACGGTCAAGCAGGATGTCGCCCAAGAGATTCTCAGTGCAGCCTTGTGACGCCCATCAGCTTGAGCACGTACTTCTCATAGACCGGTTCGGTATTGCCCTTCTTCATCTTGCGGATGAAGTACTTCTCGAAGCCGACCTTGGCCAGGTGCACCCACTTGCCCTTCTTGAACCAGCTGACGTTGCGCGGCGGGATCTGCGGAATGGCGACGAAGGCGGCGCCGTTGTCGCCGAAGTCGGCAAGGCAGACCGCGTTCCAGGTGGCCTTCTGGTCCGGCTCCTTGCCGTTGATGGCGTTCATGATGTTATGCACCGTGGCCGTGACCATGGTCTCGATCATGTAGCCGGTCTTGGGTGCGCCGGTGGCGACCGGGGTCGGCTCGACGGGCGGGATGGCGACGCAGACGCCGACCGAATAGATGTTCTGGAACTTCGGGTTGCGCTGGAACTGGTCGATCAGGATGAAGCCGCGCGGGTTGGTCAGGCCCTCGATGCCGAACACGGCATCGACGCCCTTGAAGGCGGGCAGCATCATCGAGAACTTGAAGGACAGTTCGTGTTCCTTCTTGAGCGTACCGTCCTCGTTGTGCTCGGCGACGAACATCTTGCCCGCCTCGACCTTGGTCACCTTGGCATTGCAGATCCACTTGATGTGCTTGTCGCGCAGCGAGGACTCGAGCAGGCCCTTGGAGTCGCCGACGCCGCCCAGGCCGAGATGGCCGATATAGGGTTCGGCGGTAACGTAGGTCATCGGCACCTTGCTGCGGATCTTGCGGCGGCGCAGGTCGGTGTCCATGATGAAGGCGAATTCGTAGGCCGGGCCGTAGCACGAGGCGCCCGCCATGGCGCCGACCACGATATGGCCGGGGTCCTGGACGAAGCCGTCCCAGTTCTTTGCCGCCTCGACCGCGTGGTTGACCGTACAGATCGACTGGGTATGGCCGCCAGGGCCGGCACCCGGGACCTCGTCGAAGGCGAGCTTCGGGCCGGTGGCGATGATCAGGTAGTCGTAGCTGACGCTGCGGCCGTCGGTCAGTTCGACCTCGTTCTTTTCCGGATGCAGGCGCTTGGCGCCCGTCGCGATCAGGTTGATGCCCTTCTTTTCGAGGTAGGGCGCCATTTCGAAGGTGATGTCCTCGCGCGAGCGCCAATTGACCGCTACCCACGGGTTGGACGGCGTGAACTGGAAGTAGGGGTTTTCGCTGATCACGGTCAGGCTGTCGCCCGGCCGCAGCTGTTCCTTCATGTCGTAAGCGGCGGTGAGGCCGCCGATGCCGGCGCCGAGAACTACTACGTGTGCCATGCTGGTCTCCTGAATATTGGTCTAGTAGGTGTAAGCGATCACCAGATGAACAGCTTGTCGATGGCGGCGATCCCCTCATCGACAGTTTTCTGAAGGTCTTCGGGGCAGTCTTCCTGGTCCAGCACCAGTCCCGTGTATATCGACAGGGACTTGAGCGCGCAGGCGATCTTTGCGACTTCGGCTGCCGCGTCCTCGCTGATCTTGACGCCTCGCTGCAGTTGCCACTGTTGCGGCTTCCTGGCCATGGCTCCTCCTCCACATTTTGTGAAAGTGGGCATTCTGGCACAAATCTCAAGGAATATGCAACATCCGGGCATCGAAACCCGGAAAAGAGGGGTCTGGAATCAGCGCGAGGTATGAAGTTTTGCCAGCGCTGCCCGGCCGGACAGGATGTGCTCGTGCATGCACCGGGCGGCGCCATCCGGATCCCTTTGCTGCACAGCAGCAAGGATTTTGCGGTGTTCGGCAAGGGACTGGCGGAGTCGGCCGGCCAGATTGAGGGAATCGCGCCGTGTCAATTTGATGAATTTGCGGGTTTCTTCGATCAACTGGCCGAGCCAGCGGTTACCGGCAAGTTCCTGCAAGGCATCGTGGAACTGCTGGTTGGCTTCGAAGAAGTGGTCGGGGTCGTTGGCAGCGGCGTGGCGTTCCAGGTCCGCGTGGATGTCGGCCAGTCGTTTCAGGTCGTCGGCGCTTGCCTTGCGGGTGGCCTCATGGGCGCAGCGACCTTCGAGCAGAGCCATCACCGGGAAGATTTCGTCGAGGTCTTGTTCCGACAACTCAGTGACATAGCAGCCGCGGCGCGGCTTCAGTGTCACCAGTCCTTCGGAGGCCAGCACCTTGAGCGCCTCGCGTAGCGGCGTGCGCGAAATCCCGTATTCGGTGGCAATCGCCTGTTCGTCTACCCAGGCGCCCGGCGCCAGTTCGTGGGCGTAGATGCGGCTGCGCAGTCGCTCGGCAACCTGCTCGTAAAGGGCGGGGGCGCCAAGGCTATGAGTCTCATGTCTTGCATTCATAATTATGGATACAGTATTATGTGTCGCAGCCAGATGTCAACACCTACATAATCCGGCCTTGACCGGAGGGAGTGAGAAATGAGCAAGTACCCCGACGTAACGGTGCCCGGTGTCGATGCGTGGGCCAAGGCCGCCGCCAAAGCCGCACCCGACGGCGATGTGGCGAAGCTGAACTGGCAGACGCCCGAGGTTCCGCGACAACCTGAAGGCCGGACAGAAGGGCCTTTCAGTCGCCTTCGACCTGGCCACCCATCGCGGCTATGACTCCGATCACCCGCGCGTGGTCGGCGACGTCGGCAAGGCTGGCGTGGCGATCGACTCGGTCGAGGACATGAAGATTCTGTTCGACGGCATCCCGCTCGACAAGGTGTCGGTGTCGATGACCATGAACGGCGCCGTGCTGCCCATCCTGGCCGGCTACGTGGTGGCGGCGGAAGAGCAGGGCGTTGCGCAGGACCAGCTCTCCGGCACCATCCAGAACGACATCCTCAAGGAGTTCATGGTCCGTAACACCTACATCTACCCGCCCGAGCCGTCGATGCGCATCGTTTCCGACATCATCGGTTACACGGCGCAGCACATGCCGAAGTTCAACTCGATCTCGATCTCCGGCTATCACATCCAGGAAGCCGGGGCGACGCAGACGCTGGAACTAGCCTTCACGCTCGCCGACGGCATGGAGTACGTGCGCACGGCGGTGAAGACCGGGCTCGACATCGACGCCTTCGCGCCGCGCCTGTCGTTCTTCTTCGGCATCGGCATGAACTTCTATCTGGAAGTGGCCAAGCTGCGCGCCGCGCGTCTCTTGTGGTGGCGCATCATGAAGGAGTTCGGGGCCAAGAGCCCGAAGTCCATGATGCTGCGCACGCACTGCCAGACCTCGGGCTGGTCGCTGACCGAGCAGGACCCGTACAACAACGTCGTGCGCACGACCATCGAGGCGATGGCCGCGGTGTTCGGCGGCACGCAATCGCTGCACACCAACGCGCTCGACGAAGCCATCGCGCTGCCGACCGAGTTCTCGGCGCGCATCGCGCGCAACACCCAGATCCTGATCCAGGAAGAGACGCACATCTGCAACGTCGTCGATCCCTGGGCCGGCTCCTACATGATGGAGAAGCTGACCCAGGACATGGCCGACGCGGCCTAGAAGATCATCGAGGAAGTCGAAGCGATGGGCGGCATGACGCACGCCGTCGACTCCGGGTGGGCCAAATTGCAGATCGAGAAGTGCGCCGCGGAGAAGCAGGCGCGCATCGACTCGAACCAGGACACCATCGTCGGCGTGAACAAGTACAAGCTCGCCAAGCAGGACGCCATCGACTTTCTCGACGTGGACAACCACGCCGTGCGCGAGGGACAGATCGCGCGGCTGAAGAACATCCGTTCGACGCGCGACAACGCCGCAGTGCAGGCCGCGCTCGACGCGCTGACGGCGGCAGCCAAGGACGCGAGTGGGAAAAATGAGGGCAACCTGCTCGATCTCGCCATCAAGGCGACGCGGGCGCGGGCGACGGTCGGCGAAATCTCGGACGCACTGGAGAAGGTCTATGGCCGCCATCGCGCCACCAACCAAACGGTATCCGGCGTCTATGGCGCCGCCTTCGGCGAGGATTCCACGATGACAGAAATCAAGACGCTGGTCGAAGAATTTGCCGCCGCCGAGGGCCGCCGCCCGCGCCTCATGGTCGCCAAGCTCGGCCAGGACGGCCACGACCGCGGCGCCAAGGTCGTCGCCACGGCCTTCGCCGACCTCGGCTTCGACGTCGACGTCGGCCCGCTGTTCCAGACGCCGGAAGAAGCGGCGCGCCAGGCCATCGAGAACGACGTGCACGCCATCGGCGTCTCGACACTCGCGGCCGGCCACAAGACGCTGGTGCCGCAACTCGTCCAGGCGCTGAAGGACCAGGGCGCCAACGACATCGTCGTCTTCGTCGGCGGCGTGATCCCGGCGCAGGATTACGACTTCCTGTTCAAGGCAGGCGCCGCCGGCATCTTCGGCCCCGGTACGCCGATCCCGCAGTGCGCGCACGAAGTGCTGCGCGCCATTCGCGCCGCGCATCTGCCGGCCTCGGCCTAGCGCGACTTGACGATGAACGCGCCCGCCGCGCTGACCGCGGAAGACGCTACCCTCGTCGCCGGTGTGCGGGCGCGCGAACGCCGTGCGCTGGCGAAGGCCATCACCCTCATCGAGTCCTCGCGCGCCGACCACCAGGAACGCGCCCATGCCGTGCTCGACGCGCTGCTGCCCCAAGCCGGCAATTCGATCCGCGTCGGCATTACCGGCGTGCCCGGCGTCGGCAAGTCGACGTTCATCGAAGCGCTCGGGCTGCATCTGATCGCGGCCGGGCATCGCGTTGCCGTGCTCGCCGTCGATCCGTCGTCCTCGATCAGCGGCGGTTCGATCCTGGGCGACAAGACGCGCATGGAATCGCTGTCGCAGCGCGAGGAAGCCTTCATTCGGCCCTCGCCCTCCTCGGGCTCGCTCGGCGGCGTCGCCGAGAAGACACGCGAGGCGATGCTGGTCTGCGAAGCGGCGGGCTTCGACGTCGTCATCGTCGAGACGGTCGGCGTCGGCCAGTCGGAAACGACGGTGGCCGGCATGACCGACGTCTTCGTGCTGCTGCAACTGCCGAACGCCGGCGACGACCTGCAGGCGATCAAGAAGGGCATCGTCGAACTGGCCGATGTCGTCGTCTTCAACAAGGCCGACATCGATGCGCGTGCGGCCGAAATGGCGGCCGCGCAAATGCGCTCGGCGCTGTCGATGCTGCACGCGGCTTCGCCCAACTGGCAACCGCCGGTGCTGAAGACCAGCGCGGCAAAAAAGGAAGGCATCGCCGAGTTCTGGCAGGCGATCGAGAATTACCGCCAGACCATGACCGCATCGGGCGAGCTCACAGCGCGCCGCCGCCACCAGGCGCAGGCCTGGATGTGGCAGTTGATCGACTCGGGCTTGCGCCACCGCTTCCGCGACCATCCCGGTGTGCAGGCCGCATTGCCGGCCTTGACCCAAACCGTGGAGTCGGGCGCAACGACGCCCACGGCCGCCGCCCATCGATTACTCAATCTGTTGAACCGCTTTTTCTAGCAGGAGAGCTCCATGCACGAAATCATCGAACAACTGGAGGCCAAGCGCGAGCTGGCCCGCCTCGGCGGCGGCCAGAAGCGCATCGACGCCCAGCACGGGAAGGGCAAGCTGACGGCGCGCGAGCGCATCGAACTGCTGCTCGATCCGGGCACCTTCGAAGAATGGGACATGTTCAAGGAGCACCGCTGCAACGACTTCGGCATGAATGAAACCAAGGTGCCTTCCGACGGCGTCGTCACCGGCTACGGCACGGTGAACGGCCGCATGGTGTTCGTCTTCTCGCAGGACTTCACGGTCTTCGGCGGCGCGCTGTCGGAAGCCCACGCCGAGAAGATCTGCAAAGTGATGGACCACGCGATGAAGGTCGGCGCGCCGGTGATCGGCTTGAACGACTCGGGCGGCGCGCGCATCCAGGAAGGCGTGGCGGCGCTCGGCGGCTATGCCGACGTCTTTCAGCGCAACGTCATGGCCTCGGGCGTGATTCCGCAGATCTCCCTGATCATGGGCCCCTGTGCCGGCGGCGCGGTGTACTCGCCGGCGATGACCGACTTCATTTTCATGGTCAAGGACACGTCCTACATGTTCGTCACCGGCCCGGAAGTGGTGAAGACCGTGACCCACGAGGAAGTGACGGCCGAAGAACTCGGCGGCGCGGTGACCCATACGTCGAAGAGCGGCGTCGCCGACCTCGCCTTCGAGAACGACGTCGAGGCGCTCTTGATGCTGCGCCGCTTCATCAACTACCTGCCGCTCAACAACAAGGAGAAGTCGCCGCTGCGGCCGACCGCCGATCCGGCCGACCGTCTCGACTACAGCCTCGACAGCCTGGTGCCGGCCAACGCCAACAAGCCTTACGACATCAAGGAACTCATCATCAAGACGGTGGACGACTGCGATTTCTTTGAAATCCAGCCCGACCACGCCAAGAACATCATCGTCGGTTTCGCGCGCATGGAAGGTCAGACCATCGGCATTGTCGCCAACCAGCCGATGGTGATGGCCGGCTGTCTCGACATCAAGTCCTCGATCAAGGCGGGCCGCTTCGTGCGCTTCTGCGACGCCTTCAACATCCCCATCGTCACTTTCGTCGACGTGCCGGGCTTCATGCCGGGCACGGCGCAGGAATACGGCGGCATCATCAAGCACGGTGCCAAGCTGCTCTATGCCTACGCCGAATGCACGGTGCCGAAGATCACCGTTATCACGCGCAAGGCCTACGGCGGCGCCTACGACGTGATGGCCTCGAAGCATCTGCGCGGCGACGTCAATTTCGCCTGGCCGACGGCCGAGATCGCGGTGATGGGGCCGAAGGGCGCGGTCGAAATCATCTTCCGCGAAGACAAGGGCGACCCGGCCAAGATCGCGGCCAAGGAAGCCGAGTACAAGGCCAAGTTCGCCAACCCCTTCGTGGCCGGCGCGCGCGGCTTCATCGACGACGTGATCCAGCCGCACGAAACGAGGAAGCGCATC
>JACRPB010000192.1 GCA_016214175.1 Rhodocyclales bacterium | reverse complement strand
GACTCCCACCGCAGTTCCTCTTTCGCGTCGCGGTCAGGGAAGTCGAGGCGTGGCTACTCGCTGACAGGACTGGGATGGCGGAGTTTCTCTCCGTACCCGTTGTAAAGCTGCCCGCCAACCCGGAGGACGAAGGTGATCCCAAGCAGACGTTGATCAATCTTGCTCGCGGTAGTCGCAGACGGCGGTTGGCCCAGGAGTTAGTGCCGGCAGCCGGCTCGCGCAATCGTATTGGTCCCTTCTACAACGCTCGGCTGGTCGATTTTGTGAATCGGCGATGGGATATCAACTGCGCCAGAGCGAATGCGCCAAGCCTTGACGGAACGCTATCGCGACTATCCGAATTTCTGTCAGGACAAAACTAGCGGGCAATCAGCTTCAGGCCGAGGATGCCGGCGACAATGAGGCCGATACAGGCCAAGCGCAGCGCGTCGGCGGATTCCCCGAACAGATAGATGCCGAGCGCGGCGGTGCCGATGGCGCCGATGCCGGTCCAGACGGCGTAGGCGGTGCCGACCGGCAGCGTCTTCAGCGCCCAGCCGAGCAGCACGACCGAGAGCACCATCAACGCGATGGTCAGCGCCGTCGGCAGCGGCCGCGTGTAGCCCTCGGTGTATTTGAGGCCGATGGCCCAGCCGACTTCGCACAGGCCGGCGATGGCCAGTACCCCCCAGGCGGCGCCGGCCGACAGGACGGGCATTACAGCCAAGGCGGCAAGCAGGCCCGCCCCTCCCATCCTCCCCTCACGGGGAGGCTACTATTCGGCTCGCTACGCTCGATATCACGCATGCGGTCGGAAGCTACGCTTCGGCGGCGAAGATCGCGTCGGCCGCGGCGATGGTCGCGGCGATGTCGGCGTCGCTGTGCGCGGCGGAGACGAAGCCGGCCTCGAAGGCCGAGGGCGCGAGGTAGATGCCCTTTTCGAGCATGGCGTGGAAGAAGCGGTTGAAGGCGTCCTTGTCGCACGCCATGACTTCGGCGTAAGACGTCGGCGCCGCGGCGGCGAAGTAGAGGCCGAACATGCCGCCGACCGACTGCGCCGAGAACTTCACGCCGCGCGCCTTGGCCGCCGCGGCGAGGCCGTTGACGAGGGCCTTGGTTTTCGCCGTCAGCGCCTCGTAGAAACCCGGCGCCTGAATCTTGTTCAGCGTCGCGAGTCCCGCCGCCACCGAGAGCGGATTGCCGGACAGCGTGCCGGCCTGGTAGACCGGGCCGAGCGGCGCGATCTTTTCCATGATGTCGCGGCGGCCGCCGAAAGCGCCGAGCGGCATGCCGCCGCCGACGACCTTGCCGAAGGTGGAGAGGTCGGGCTTGATTCCGTAGAGGCCTTGAGCGCTGCCGGCGCCGACGCGAAAGCCGGTCATCACTTCGTCGAAGATCAGCACGGCGCCGTGCTGCGTGCACAGCGCGCGCATGGCCTGAAGGAATTCGGGCTTGGGCGCGATCAAATTCATGTTGCCGGCGACGGGCTCGACGATGACGCAGGCGATCTTGGCGCCGTGCCTGGCGAAGGCGTCCTCAAGCTGCGCGGCATCGTTGTAGTCGAGCACCAGCGTGTGCTGGGCGAGGTCGGCCGGCACGCCCGAGGAGGACGGGTTGCCGAAGGTCAGCATGCCGGAACCGGCTTTCACCAGCAGGCTGTCGGCGTGGCCGTGGTAGCAGCCCTCGAACTTGACGATGGCATCGCGGCCGGTGAAGCCGCGCGCCAGGCGAATGGCGCTCATGGTCGCCTCGGTGCCGGAGGAGACGAGGCGCACCATGTCCATGCTCGGCACCAGCTTCACCAGCAGTTCGGCGAGTTCGATCTCGGCCTCGGTCGGCGCGCCGAACGAGAGGCCCTTGGCGGCCGCTTGCTGCACCGCGCGCACCGCGTCGGGCTCGGCGTGGCCGAGAATCAGCGGCCCCCAGGAGCCGACGTAGTCGATGTAGCGGTGCCCGTCCGCGTCCCAGACGTAGGCGCCGGAGCCAGCGGTGAAGAAGCGCGGCGCGCCGCCGACCGAGCGGAAGGCGCGCACCGGCGAATTGACGCCGCCGGGGATGGTGGCCTGGGCACGTTGGAAGAGTTCTTCGTTGCGAGACATGTCTAGTCCTCGAATAGGGATTGGAAGGCCGCCGCCCGCTCCTGGATGTTCATGGCGTCGAAAAGGTCGGTGATGACGGCGACCATGTCGGCACCGGCGTCGATGACCTGCCGGGCGTTGTCGAGCGTGATGCCGCCGATGGCGGCGATCGGTATCGGCAGTTCCTGCTTCACCAGGGACAGGAATTCCAGCGAGGCGCGCGTCGCCTCGGGTTTGGTGGCGGAGGCGAAGACGCTGCCGATGCCGATGTAGTCGGCGTCGGCATCGACGGCGGCGACGGCGCGATCGAAGTCGTTGTAGCAGGAAACGCCGAGGATGCGCTGCGGCCCCAGGGCCTGGCGCGCCATGCCGGCATCGCCGTCGGCGCTGCCGATGTGCACGCCGTCGGCGCCGATTTCGACCGCCAGCCAGACGTCGTCGTTGACGATCAGGCGCGCGCCGGCGGCGCGGCAGATGCGCAGCAGCTCGGCCGCCTGGGCGCGCTTCAGCGGTGGCGGCGCGAACTTGTTGCGGTACTGGACCAGCTTGACGCCGCCGGCCAGGGCGCTGCCGGTGAGGGCCGAGAGGCGCGGCAGCAGGTTGTCGTCGGGCGTAATGGCGTAGAGGCCGCGCAGGAGCGAGGAATCAAACCTCATCCGCCTCTCCCTTGTTGCGCGCCCAGAAGAAGCGGTCGGGGATGAACTGGCCCATGCCGGGACGGAAGCCCGCCGCCAGCGCCTGCCAGGTGTAGTCCTGGGCGTCGCGCACAGCCTCGGCCATGTCGAGGCCGTTGGCGAGGTTGGCGGCGATGGCCGAGGCGAGGGTGCAGCCCGAGCCGTGGAAGCTGCCGGGCAAGCGCTCCCAGCGGTCGCTGCGCACCACGCCCGCCTCGCCGTAGAGCGTGTTCACGACCAGCGGCGTGTGCTCGTGGGTGCCCGTGACCAGCACGTATTCGCAGCCAAGGGCGACGAGGCGGCGCGCGCATTCGGGCAGATCGGGGTCGTCGTCTTCGGCGTCCTCGTCCAGGACCAGGCGCCGCACTTCGAGGCTGTTGGGCGTCAGGATCGTCGTCTGCGGCAGCAGCATTTCGATCATCGCCTCGATGGTTTCCTCGTCGGCAAGCGCGTCGCCGCGCCCCGAGGCCAGCACCGGGTCGAAGACGAGCGGAATGTCGGGATAGTCGGCGAGAATTTCGGCAATGACGGAAACGGTTTCGGCGCTGCCCAGCATGCCGAGCTTGAACGCCGCCACCGGCATGTCTTCGAGCAGGGCGCGCGCCTGATCGGCTACCCAGTCGGCATCGATGGCCAGCACCTCCTCGACCCCGGCGGTGTCCTGGATGGTGAGCGCCGTAATCACCGACAGCGGATGGCAGCCCATGCTCGCCAAGGTCAGCAGGTCGGCCTGGATGCCGGCGCCGCCGGTAGGATCGGAAGCGGCGAAGGCGAGGACGATGGGCGGCAGCAGTTCGGGGGTGGCAGAGGCCATGGCAAACGCGCCCGGCAGGCGCTGCGGTTGGATGCGCCGATTCTAACCGAAACGCTGTGCGCGCCAGCGGCGCCGGGGGCGCCGCGCCGCGCGAATTTACCCCTCGCGCGCTCAGGTTCTTTGCCGCGCCCGGGCCGGGTCAACGGGCCGCCGGCGACGAAAGCGGACGCGCGCGCTTACGCTGTTCTCCAAGACGCCGTCGACAGATTACAATGACGGCGTCGCCATGAATACCGTCAGCCTCGCCAACCATTTTCTGATCGCCATGCCGGCCATGACCGATCCGAATTTTGCCCGCTCCCTGACCTTCATTTGCGAGCACACGCCCGAAGGCGCGCTCGGCATCATCGTCAACCGGCCGATCGACATGAACGTCGCCGGCCTTTTCGAGCGCGTCAATATTCCCCTCGAAACCGCAGCCGCCAAGTCCGGCCTCTCCAATCTGCCGGTCTATTTCGGCGGGCCGGTGCAGACCGATCGCGGCTTCGTCCTTCATCGCCCGAAAGGGCAGTGGCATTCGACGCTGGCGGTTACAGACGAAATCGGCCTCACCAGCTCGCGCGACATCCTGCAGGCGATGAGCGAATCCGGCAACCCGCACGAAGTCGTGATTGCGCTTGGCTATGCCGGCTGGACCGCCGGCCAGATCGAATGGTAGTTGTCGCAGAACGCCTGGCTCACCGTCGCCGCCGACCCCCTCATCCTGTTCGGCATGCCGCCCGAACATCGGCTGCCGGCAGCG
>JACRPB010000220.1 GCA_016214175.1 Rhodocyclales bacterium | reverse complement strand
TCGCCGTGCAGGGCGAACTCGACCGCGTCTCGCAGACGCTGACCGGGCGCATCCGCCAACTCGCAGAACGCTATGCCACGCCGCTGCCGCAGCTTGAAGACGAGGTGAAAGCCCTTGCTGCCCGTGTCGAGGGGCATTTGAAGAGGATGGGGGCGGTGTGGGACTGAGGCCGGGATACAAGCTGACGGAGGTGGGGGTTATTCCAGAAGAGTGGTTGGTTATTGAGCTTGGCGCTCTGAAGCCATTCGTTACCAGCGGTTCAAGGGGATGGGCCGCTCACTATTCCAATCATGGTTCGCTATTTGTCCGAATAACGAACCTGTCACGAGAGACGATCTATCTTGACCTCACCGACTCGAAATATGTGCGTCTTCCGCCGAACGATCAGGAGGCTGTCCGCGCGCAGCTATTTGACCGCGACGTTCTAATTTCCATAACGGCCGATATCGGAATCTTGGGTTATGTGGACGGCCGCGTGCCAACCCCGGCCTACATCAATCAGCATATCGCGCTAGTCAGATTCGATCCCTCCGAGGCCTGTGGGCAGTTTGTCAGTTATTTCTTGGCCTCGGAGAAGCCGCAGAAACTGTTCAAAGCTTCAACTGACACGGGAGCGAAGGCTGGCATGAGTTTGCGGGCAGTGCAGAAAATTCAAACCGCTCTCCCGCCCATTCACGAACAACGCGCCATCGCAAAGGCATTGAGCGATGTTGACGGGCTGCTAGAAGGACTGGACCGGCTCATCGCCAAGAAGCGCGACCTCAAACAGGCCGCCATGCAACGACTCCTCACCGGGCAAAGCCGCCTTCCCGGCTTCAGCGGGGAGTGGGAGGTGAAGCGGCTTGGCGATCACCTGACCTTTCTGAGGAACGGCGTGAATTCCCGCGCAGAGTTGATTGTCGAGGGCCAGGTGAAGTACCTGCACTACGGCGACATTCACGGGGCTCAAGGTCTGCTGTTGAACCCGAGTGTGACCCAGATGCCTCACTTGCCAAATTCAAAGGCCAGCCGACTGGACCGCTTGTCGGATGGCGATCTGGTTTTCGCAGATGCTTCCGAAGACTTGGATGGCGTCGGCAAATCGGTGGAGCTTCAAGGCGTCGGGCAATCGGAGGCCGTATCTGGCTTGCATACCGTTGCGGTTCGATTCGACAAGCAGGTGCTCGCAGACGGCTTCAAGGCATATCTCCAGTTCATTCCCGTGTTTCGTCAGCATGTGCGACGCCTCGCTGCCGGGACCAAGGTCTACGCAACAAACAGGGCGCACATCGCGAGCGCGGAGATGAAGTTGCCGGACGTGGAGGAGCAATCCGCCATCACCGCCATCCTCGCCGACATGGACGCCGAACTTGCCGCCCTCGAAGCCCGCCGCGACAAGACCCGCGCGCTCAAGCAAGCGATGATGCAGGAGTTGCTGACGGGGCGGACAAGGCTGGTCGAGCCGGCGGCAGAGGTCATTCCGTTTCCGGCAACGAGGGAGATCACAACCGCCAAGCGCGGCCACAACGAGCATTTCAACGAAGCCGTGGTCATCGCGGCACTGGCGCAGCAATTCGCCAGCGAGGACTACCCGCTGGGGCGCTTCCGCTATACCAAGCTGTCCTATCTGCTGCACCGGCACGCCGAGCGGACTACCGAGCAGTACCTGCGCAAGGCCGTCGGCCCGTACAACCCGAAAACCCGGTACGGCGGCGCGGAGAAGTTCGCGCTGGCGAGGAGCTATGTTCGCGAACATTACGCCGGCAAGTATGCCGGCTTCGTCGCCGCCGACAATGCCGCCGAGGCGGAACGCTATTTCCGCGATTGGTATGGCGACGAAGCGCTGAATTGGCTGGACCAGTTCCGCAAAGCCTCGAATGACGACCTGGAATTGTTTACCACCGTCTTCGGCGCCATCGATGAAGTTGCCAGGAAGGGCGGCGCGCCATCCTTCAAGAGCGTCAAGCAGTTCATCGCCGACGACCCGGAATGGCGGGCCAAGCTTCTGCGGCCGTTGTTTTCTGATGACAACATCGTGCGCGCCGGGAGAAAATACCGCGACTTGTTCGGCGAGCCGCCGACGCCTCACACCTAGACATCATGACGACCTTGCGCATCTTCGTCAGCAGCGTGCAGAAGGAGTTTGCCGAGGAGCGGGCGGCGCTGCGAGACTATCTGCGCGGGGATGCCTTGATGCGCCGGTTTTTCGAACCCGTTCTTTTCGAGGACGTGCCCGCCGCCGACCGCCGCGCCGATGCGGTATATCTCGACGAGGTGGAACGCTGCGACATTTACCTCGGCTTGTTGGGCAACGAGTACGGCTACGAGGACGCCGAGGGCGTTTCGCCGACGCAGCGGGAATTTGAGCTGGCCACGCGCCGTAATAAGCTGCGCCTGATATTCGTCAAGGGCGGTGACGATCGGGCCAAGCATTCGAAGATGCAGGCGCTGGTCCGCCGTGCCGGCAGCGACCTGATCCGTCGCCGCTTCGCCAGCGCTGCGGAACTGCTGGCCGCGGTATATGCGGCGCTGGTACAGGTGCTCGTCGATCGCGAGCTGATCCGTTCCGGACCGTTCGACGCCACCGCTTGCCCCAAGGCCACCATAGCGGAACTGGACACCGAAAGGATGGCCTGGTTCATCCGCAATGCCCGCCAGATGAGAGGCTTCCCGCTGAGCGAAGCCGCCACGCCCGAGGAACTGCTGACGCATCTGAACCTGCTCGACGAGGGGCGTCCCACCCACGCGGCGGTACTGCTGTTCGCCCGCCAGCCGCAGCGCTTCCTGATCGCCTCGGAACTCAAGTGCGCCCACTTCCACGGCACGCAGGTGGCCAAACCGATCCCGTCCTATCAGGTGTACAAGGGCACGGTGTTCGAGCTGGTGGATCAGGCCGTCGATTTCGTGTTGAGCAAGATCGCGCTGTCCGTGGGGACGCGCGCAGCAGGGCCGCAGGTTCCGGTGCGTTACGAGATTCCCCGCGAGGTGATTGCGGAAATGATCGTCAATGCGGTGGCGCACCGGGACTACACCAGCGACGGCAGCGTGCAGGTGATGCTCTTTTCCGACCGGATCGAGGTGTGGAATCCGGGCGGCTTGCCCCCCTCGCTGACGCTGGAGAAGTTGCGGCAGCCTCATGGCTCGGTGCCGGGCAACCCGCTGCTGGCGGAGCCCATGTACCTCGCCGGTTACATCGAGCGCATGGGCACCGGTACCCGCGACATGATCCAGCGCTGCCGGGAAGCGGGCTTGCCCGAGCCGGAGTTCTCGATCGGCGATGGGTTCGTGACGACAGTTCGCCGTGTTGGGTCCGGAATCCATTCCGCCCCCGAAGTCACCCCCGAAGTCACCCCCGAAGTCACCCCCGAAGTCACCCCCGAAGTTGCCCGACTCCTGCGGGTTCTAACCGGCGAAATGGCGCGTGCCGAAATCATGGCCGCACTCGGACTGAAGGACGAGAAGCACTTCCGGGAGCAGTACCAGCAGGCGGCGATCATCGCGGGCATGGTGGAAATGACTGTGGCCGACAAGCCAAAGAGTCGCCTGCAAAAGTACCGGCTGACGGCGAAAGGCTCGACGATGCGCAAGCTTCTGGACAAGGAGAACGGAGCATGAGCGAGGCGCCCCGCAGCGAACGCCAGACGCAGGACCGCGTCGTCGCCCTGTTCACCGATCCGGCCCGGACGGATGGCCTCGGTTACCGCTATCTGGGCGAATGGCGCGAACGCCCCAACAACCGGGGCGTCGAGACCGAACTGTTGCGGGCCAACCTGTTGGCGCGGGGCTACTCGGACGCGCACGTCTCCGCTGCCGTGCAAAGACTGTTGGCGGCCGCGGACGCCGGCAGCGCCAAGGACATGAGCGATCTCTACCAGGCGAGCCTGCGCAGCTACAAGCTACTGCGCTACGGCGTGGAGGTGCAGGTCGCGGCGGGCAAGCCCCACGACTCGGTGCATCTGGTCGACTGGGAAAGGCCGGAGAACAACGACTTCGCCCTGGCCGAAGAGGTGACGCTTAGAGGGGGCTTCGAACGCCGGCCCGACCTCGTGCTCTACCTCAACGGCATCGCGGTCGCGGTGATCGAACTGAAGCGTGGCTCGGTGGAGGTGGCCGACGGTGTCCGCCAACTCATCACCAACCAGGAACCCATTTTCAACCTGCCCTTCTTCCCGACGGTACAGTTGCTGTTGGCAGGCAACGACACCCAGGGCCTGCGCTACGGTACCGTCACTACGCGGGAGGAGTTCTTCGTCGAGTGGAAGGCGGCGCCCTTGCCGGCGGACGCACCCGTACCGCCCGGTGCGCTGCTCGATCGGCCGCTGGCCGAACTGTGCGACAAGGCGCGGATATTGGACTTGATTCGCCACTTCATCATTTTCGACAACGGCATCAAGAAGGTGCCGCGCCAGCATCAGTTCGCCGGCGTCAAGGCGGCGCAGGCGCGCGTCCGCAGCCGCGAGGGCGGCGTCATCTGGCACACCCAGGGCAGCGGCAAGAGCATCCTGATGGTGCTCCTGGCCAAGTGGCTGCTGGAGCACGACGCCGAGGCGCGCATCCTGGTCGTCACCGACCGCGACGAACTCGACAAGCAGATCGAGGGCGTGATGAAGAACGCCGGCGTGGTGGCCGAAGACGCGCCTAGCCCGCGCATCACCACGCGGGCGGAGTTCGTCGCCAAGATCGGTGCGGCCGCACCGCGGCTGTTGTGTGCGCTCATCCACAAGTTCGACCCGGCCGACCTCCAGGGCCCGCCGCCGCCCGTTCACGGACGCTTCTACGTGTTCGTCGACGAGTGCCACCGTACTCAGGGCGGGGACATGAACAAGCAGATGAAGCGCTGGCTCGAAGGGGCGATCTTCATCGGCTTCACCGGCACGCCGCTGTTACGCAAGGACCGGCAGACCACGCGCGAAGTGTTCGGCACCTATATCCACACTTACAAGTTCCATCAGGCGGTGGCGGACAAGGTGGTGCTAGACCTGAAATACGAGGCGCGCGACGTGCCGCAGCGCATCACTTCGCCACAGGCCATCGAGGCGTATTTCGAGACGAAGACCCGAGCGCTCAACAATTTCCAGAAGGCGGTGCTGCGCCGGCGCTGGGCGACGATGCAGGAGCTGATGAGCGCCGGCGAGCGCAAGCAGCGCATCCTGCACAGCATCATCGAGGACTTCGATCTCAAGCCGCGACTCAACAACGAGCGCGGCACGGCGATCCTGGTGGCGGCCAGCATCTTCGACGCTTGCCACTATTTCCGGTTGTTGCAGAACACCAGCCTGGGTTCCTGCTGCGGCATCGTCACTTCCTACGAGCCGAACCACAACGCCATCTCGCGCGAGCCGTCCAACAGCGACGAGCGCTACAAGTTCGACACCTACACCCGGCATGTCCTGAAGAGCGGCCAGACCACCAAGGCTTACGAGGACGAAGTCAAGCGCCGCTTCATCGAAGAGCCGGCCAACATGAAGCTGCTGGTGGTGGTGAGCAAGTTGCTCACCGGCTTCGACGCGCCGAGTTGCACCTACATCTACCTCGACAACGAGCTGCATGGCCACAACCTGTTCCAAGCCATCTGTCGCACCAACCGTCTCGACGGCGACGACAAGGATTACGGCTACATCGTGGACTTCAAGGAACTGTTCAAGGACGTGCAGGAGGCGATCGCGGTCTACAGCTCCGACGAGCTGGATATCGACGAAGGCAGCGGCGGCAGCAACAACGTCGAGTTGAAGGACTGGCTCAAGGAAGGCAGGAAGCAGCTCGACGCGGCGCGCGAGGCGCTGCACTATCTGCGCGAACCGGTGCCCTTGCCGCGCGAGGTCGAGCAGTTCCTGCATTACTTCTGCGGCGATGCCGCCGACCCGCAGGCGCTGAACGAGACCGAACCGCTGCGCATCACCTTCTACAAAGCTGTTGCCAGTTTCGTGCGTGCCTACGCGGATATCGCGCAGAACCTAGCGGAAGCCGGCTACAGCGATGCCGAAGCGGCTGCCCTGAAGAAGGAAGTGGAGTTCTACGGCGACACGCGCAATCAGATAAAGAGGCACTCGGGCGAGGAGCTGGACATCAAGCCTTACGAGGCCGACATGCGCCACCTGCTCAACACTTACGTGCAGGCCGACCCCGCGAGCGATCTGGGCAACCTTAGTTCGCTGTCGCTGACCGAGCTCATCATCAAGACCGGCATCCACGACGCCATCGCCCGCAAGCTCAACGAGAAGGGCAAGCTCTCGCGCAACGCCATCGCCGAGGGCATCATCAACAACGTCCGCAAGACCATCATCCGCGAGCAGCTCACCGATCCGCGCTTCTACGCAGAGATGTCGAAGTTGCTGCAGGATCTCATCAAGCATGCGCGCGACGACGCGGCCGCCTACGAACGTTTCCTGAAGGATGCCGAGGCGCTGGTGAGGCGGCTCGCCCAGAAGCACGACGTGGCCGGGGTGCCGGCGGTCTTGCACGGGCGCCCGGAAGCAATCGTGCTCTACCGCAACCTGCCGAGCATCGTGGCATCGCAGCCGCCGGCGGCGAACCAGGCCGCGGAACCGACGGCCCAATACCGCGACGAACATGCCGCGCTCGCGCTCAGGATCGATCAGGCCATGCGCGAGCAGGCGCCGGCGGGCTGGAAGGGTGATCCGGCTCGTGAAGCGCAAGTGCTCAATGCGCTGTTTCCGCTCATGGGCCGCGACCGCGAGGCGACCCGCGCCCTCTTCGAGATCATCAAGCAGCAGCCGGGCTACGCATGACCGAGACCATCCGTCTGGGCGGCATCGAAATCCAGGTGACCCGCAAGGCAATTAAGAACGTCCATCTATCCGTGCATCCGCCAGCCGGGCGCGTGACGCTGGTCGCCCCTACAGGAACGCGTCTGGAAGTGGCGCGTGCCTTTGCCATCACCAAGCTCCAGTGGATTCGGGACCAGCAGTCGCGGTTGCGGGAACAAGCGCGCGAGGCGCCGCGCCGGTTCGTCGATCGCGAGACCCATTACCTCTGGGGCCGGCGCTATCTGCTCAGCGTTCACCATCGCGACGCCAAACCGTCCGTCACGATCGACCACCGCCGCATCACTCTCACCGTGCGACCTGGCGCGAGCGAGGCAAAGCGGGCCGAAGTCATCCACGAGTGGCACAAGTCTTTACTGCACGGTACCGTTCCCGCACTGATCGCCAAATGGGAGAAGCGACTACGCGTCAAGGTCGGCGGCTATTTCCTGCAACGCATGAAGACCAAATGGGGAAGCTGCAACCACCGCGCCGGTCATATCCGTCTCAACACGGAACTGGTGAAGAAGCCGAAGGACCTGCTGGAATACGTCGTCGTGCATGAGATGTTGCATCTGCGGGAACCGACCCACAGCGACCGCTTCCTCGCCATTCTTGCCGAGCACTACCCTAGCTGGCGCGAGGCCCGCGCCGAGCTTAACGAGATGTCGCTTTCAGCCGAAAGCTGGGCCTAGTTGTCCTAACCATCACAGCAACACCCGCTCGATCCCACCCGCATTTGCCGCCTGCACATAGTTCTTCAGCCAGTCTTTCCCCAGCAGGTGCTTCGCCATTTCGACGACGACGTAGTCGGCGCGGACAGCGGCGTCGGGCTCGAAACGGGAGAGGCCTTGCAGGCAGCTCGGGCAGGAGGTCAGCAGCTTCACC
>JACRPB010000219.1 GCA_016214175.1 Rhodocyclales bacterium | reverse complement strand
TCGACTTCGACGTGCCGTGGGCCTTTCCCAAGCGCTGAACGTCATCGTCTGAAGCGGGTTTGGACGAAGCTCGAACGCAAAGTGAACCATGGCCCGCGATAACTATTCCGACATCGGGGGCCGACGGACCAAATTGCAAGGCGGACGACCTTGGCCGTAGCGTGCCCGCCCCCGAAACCCGTGGCGCCGCCGCCGTCGCGTCAAGCGGCAGGCCGGGCGCACAGATGGACCGCGGCCTCCATGCGCCGCAGCAGACGCTCGCTCGCGCCGAATACGATATGGGCATTGGCCGCGAAGTCGGCGGCGTCGGGGCGCGCCAGTGCCGACTTCAGTTCGTGCCAGGGGCCGGCGACCTTGTCCAGTTCGATCGCGATCCGCGGCCTGTCCTGCACCGCCGCGGCAAGCTCGACGAGTACGGCCGCGAACTCGTCGCGGGCGCCTGCCAGTTCCGCCCGGCATGTCGACGCCCGAATGCCCATGTGCTGGAACATGAAGAACTTGGCCATGCGCTGGGACAGCATGCGTTCGCGTCCGGCCAGATTGACCAGCCTGCCTTGGACCGTGCCTTCGACCCGTTCGAAACTCAGGGTCAATGCCTGCGCCGCCTTGAGCACCTCTTCATTCATGCGGAACAGCTTGAGCGCGCCGCGGCGGCTGGGCTCGGACTCCAACAGGACGCGGTAGGGCAGCCATGCCGCCCTCAGTGTCTGGCGCGCACTGCGCGCGTCGGCGTTGCCGGCCAGGGATTCGAGTTCCTGCAACTGGCTGTCGAATTCGGCAATCGATCGTTCCAGAACCTGGCGGGCGCGGCGTGAGCAGACGCCCTGCCCCAGCATCAGCCACGACTTGGCCATGCGCTGCGACAGCATGCGCTGGCGGCCGGCCAGGTTGATCGCCTCGCAAGGCGGCCGCGCCGCCGGGGGCCGCCGCGCGCCGCCCGCGCTAGCCCGCAAGCGCGAACCGACGCTGGCGCCGGTCCGGGCCGGCTGGCGCCGGGCCGAAGGGACGAAGGCCGGCACGGCGGCTTCGTCGGCGAGATAAGTTGCGATGCGCGCGTGTTGCAGGCGCATGACGCTGCCTTCGACCACCAGCAGGCCGGCGTCGGCGAATTCGCGCAATTTCCGCGACAGCGTTTCCGGTTGCATGTCGAAGCGCGACGCCAGCAACTGCTTGCTGACGGCGAGCTTTACCCGCGTCTCGCCGGCTGGCTGCGGCGTCGGCGCTGCCAACCGCAGAAAGTACTCCAGCAGGCGCCGGTTGCCGGAACGGAAATGGTTCGCCGCGAGTTCGGCTTCGAGCTCGATCTGGCGGTGTGCCAGCAGTTTGACGATGCGCGACGCCAAGCGCTGGTCCAGCGTCATGACGCTATCGAGAGCTTCCGCGGCGATGGACAGGATCTGCGACGGCTTCACCGCCGCCGCGGTCACCAGATAGCGCGGGATACCGAACAGTTCGGCCTCGCCGAACGAGTGGCCGGCGCCGAGGACGTCGATGATTTTCTCTTTGCCGCTGTGGCCCGAAATCGCCAGCTTCACCTGGCCGGAAAGCAGGATGTGCATTTCCTTGACCGCATCGCCGATCCGGTAGACGACCTGATTCCGGCGATAGGTGCCGAGGCGTGACGCATGCGCCAGTTTGCCGAGAAGTTCCGGCGCGAGTTCGGCGAACAGGGGGAGTCCGCCCAGCGTCGCGCCGATGTCGATGTCGCACTCCAATAGCATGCCGATTTCCTTGTTGTTGGTTGCCTGATTGCAGCCAGCGCTCGTCGCGGCAAAGCTTACGCCGAAAGCGATGCCATCGTTTGCGCCATGGGCTTTGCCGCCGTCGACGCGCGGTGCGAAGTTCCCGCAGCCGAGCTTGGACTATGATGGATAGAAAGCAGGGCAGGGCTCTCCATCAGGGATAGGGCACCCGTCGGGTGGAACCAGGGGAGCGGAAGATGCGCATCGATTTCGACGACCGGCTGCGAGACCTGTTGGCCCTCGGACCGACGGCGTCGCCGCGAGCGCAAGCCTACCGCTGGGCGCTGACGGCCTGCATACTCGGTTCGACCGCCTATGTCGTCCTCGATACCGTCCCCGGCCTCTGGGGCGGATTCGCCCCCTGGGTCGGATTGCTCGACCTGCTGGGGCTGTCGTTGATGAGCGTCGACTATCTGCTGCGCCTGCGGCTGGCCTGGAGCGACGATGGCTGGGGCGCCGTCGGCCGCTACGCGCTCAGCCCCTATGGCCTGATCGACCTGGCGGCGGTCGCACCCTTTGCCCTGGTGCTGCTGGCCGGCATGCCGGCGGACGCCGTCACCGCCTTCGGCGTCTTCCGCTTTCTCAAACTGGCGCGCTATTCGCCGGCGCTGGAAACGCTCGGCACCGTCGTGCTCAACGAATTGTGGTCGCTGTTGTCGGCGCTGTTCATCATCGTCCTGCTGGCGATTTCGGCGGCAACGCTGCTCTATTTCGCCGAGCGCCAGGTCAATCCCGCCTTCGCCAGCGTGCCGAACGCGATGTGGTGGGCCATCGTCACCCTGACCACGGTCGGCTACGGCGACGTGGTGCCGCTGACGGCTCTCGGCCGCATGCTGGCCGGCATCGTGGCCGTCCTCGGCCTTTGCATGTTTGCGCTGCCGGCCTCGATCCTGGCCTCGGGCTTCGCCGCGGAAATGCACCGCCGCAGCTTCATCGCCAACTGGCAACTGGTGTCCAAGGTGCCCTTCTTCACCAGCCTCAGCGCCGGCCAGATTGCCGGCGCAGCCAAGGGCGAAGTGGTGATGCAGGAGGGCGACAGCGGCGAGTACATGTATTGCAGCGTCAGCGGCCGCGTCGAAGGCGCGGGTCCGAGCGGCAGGTTCGTGCTCAAGGCCGGCGACTTCTTCGGCGAGATTGCGCTCCTCGAACGCTGTCCGCGCATCGCCACCGTCAGGACGCTGACGCGCTGCCAGTTCCTGATGCTGGGCGTGCGCGACTTCAACAAGTTCGTCGCCGGCTATCCCGAACTGCTGGCGTCGATCAAGGCGGTGGCGCGCCAGCGTCTGGGCCGCGACTCCGAACAGCGGCATACGGCGGACCGCCGCCACAGGCCGGATCGGCGCGCCAGGCAGACGTAGCCTTCCGCTACGCGGGCGCGGCGCCCGCGGTGCCTGCCGCGTCCGCCGCAGCAACGCTCAACTGCCGCGGGTCGAGATAGCACCATGCGCCCTCGGCCAGCCCGAGCGCATCGAGCGTCAGGGCGCCGACCGCCACCCGGCGCAGCGCCACGCAATGGTTGCCGGCGGCGACCAGCATACGCTTGACTTGATGGTACTTGCCCTGTTCGAGGACGATCTCCAGACGCTGCGCGTCGAGCTGGCGCGTCTGCGCCGTCAGCGGCGCCGGCTCGTCGTCGAGCTTGACGCCGCCGCGCAGTTTCGTCAGTAGTTCTACCGTCACCGGCGCGTGCGTCGTGGCGACATAGACCTTGGGCACGTGGCGCTTCGGCGAGGACTGGGCGTGGATGAAGGCGCCGTCGTCGGAGAGCAGCAGCAGCCCGGTGGTGTCGTGATCGAGGCGGCCCACCGGCTGCACGTCGCGCCAGCGGAACTGCTCGGGCAGCAGGGTCAGGATGCCGGGGTGGTGGCTCGGCTTGCGCGAGCACTCGAAGTTCGGCGGCTTGTTGAGCGCGACATAGACGTGCGCGCGGAAAATCCAGAGTTCGCCCAACACCTCGAACGCCATGCCGTCGGTTTCGAACGTCGCTGCGAAGTCGGTCGCCGTCTCGCCGCCGACGCGCACCTCGCCGGCGCGGATCAGCTCGCGGCAGTGGTTGCGGGTGCCGAAGCCCTGGCTTTGCAGAATGCGGTCGAGGGTTTTCTTGCTCATGAGGGATTTCGCGCTATGTCGCCTTCGGTTCGTCGGCAAGCGCGATACCGTTGTCGGCGCACCAGGCACGCACGGCCTTTTCCGTCTCGCTGGCTTCATAGGCGTACCAGCGCTCGAGGAGGCGGCGGGCGTCCAGGAAATCCTTGAAGCGCGCATAAGCGCCTTTCTTGCGAAAGAAGGCGTCGACGGTTCCGTATTCGTCAGGAGTCGCCTCGTCAGCGAACGACAAAGCCAGACGACGGCCAAGGTCCAGGTCCTTCTTGTGCGGAACCGCGATGTATCTGTCCGACGTATCGATGTCGTCGGGAACGTCTTCGAATTCGGCCTCCGACGACAAAAAGTGAATCGCGCCGGTGTCGGGGTCGATGAACGCCCGATGATCGAATAGCTCACCGCCGCTCACGAAGTCGATGGCGTCGAGCAGATCCGAAAGATTGACGGCGGCAACAGGCGCTGCGGACATGGACTCACCTAAGCCTGCGCTGCGCCGGCGAGCTGTGGTCGAGCCACTCGCATCGCCTCTTCAATCTGGGTGGCAGCGCGACGGGAAATCCGAACGGGAAGCGGTGCGGTCAAGTCAGGCGACGAAGGCGTTCAAAAAGTTGTTCCGGCGAAATGCAGTCACCGCTTTCAATTTCTGCGATGGCGCTCAAGAGTTCTGCCTCTTGTTCGGGGGAAGCAACGAACGTTTCATCGTCGTCACGGGCGAGAATCGTCACGATAGCTCCCTCGGCGAAAGAATCGCCGTTCAGGACTACCTTCCCGCCAACGACTGTACCAGTAGCAACTCTCATGGCAGGAATTCTACCCTGATCGCCGGCGATGGCGTCGAGCAACTGCGCGAGATTGACGGCGGCAACAGGCGCTGCGGACATGGAATCACCTAAGCCTGCGCTGTGCCGGCGAGTTGCGATCGCGCCGCGCGCATCAGCGCCCTCGTGTAGAGACGATGAAAGCCGAACAAGGCATGGAAGGCGAAGCCGAACGATGCCTTGCCGGATGCCGTTCTGGAGTTTGGCACAACGGCAGAACCGAAGTACAGGCGCGTCGCGTCCGACGGCGCCTGCGCCAGCGGTACGGCCATGAGCCACGACCGCGTGCGCCCCAGGAAATCGCATAACAGCAGTTGGTTCGCGGCACGCCCTTCGACGCTCCATGCCGCAAAGCGTTCTGCCTGCCCGAGCGCGAGCTCCTTCGCCCCCGAATCGCTGGAGGGCTTGCCCGCAAACAGCGCCAGGATGTGGCGCTCGATTTTGAACAGCGGCGACGTGTAGAAGGCGCCGATGTACTCGGCCATGGAGACGGCGCGCGGCATGTCCATGTAGTAGCAATCCGTATATGCGCCGTCGCGCCGGTAGCGCTGGAGCAGCGCTTCGGTTGGCAGGTCGCCGGTTCGGATGGCTGAACTCGCGTCGGCGGAGTGGGTGCTTTGCATGGCGTGGCTTGCGTTCAGGTTGAGCGCCCCTGCGCCGCGGAGCCAGGCTTCACGAACGAATCGGAGAAGCCGAGAGCTTTACGCCGAGCGCATGGAGCAGCTTGAGCATCGTATCGTAGCGCGGCTTGGCGCCGAGTGGGCTATCGGGCGCGTGGCGCGCCGCTCGCGACAGGCCGGGGTGCCGCCTCATGCGCTCCCGCCCTTCGGGTTCCCGCGGCGCCGGAGCGCCGGCCGGCCGGTCGCTCAAGCTCGCTTCGCTCAAACAGCTCGCCCGGACTTCCCCGTCCGGCACTCCGCCGCGGCGGCGGTCGCGAAATCGGCGACCCCCCGACCTGCCGCGAGCGTTGGTGAGTT
>JACRPB010000029.1 GCA_016214175.1 Rhodocyclales bacterium | reverse complement strand
GCGACCCGCCGAAGATGTTCCGCTACCGCGAAGAAGTGCAGTGGGACACGCTGCTGAATCACCCGCTGCGCAAGCGCGACAGCGTCAGCGCCGGCGTCTGGCCGATTGCCTCCGTGCGCGGCATGAAGACCTTTCGGCGCGCCATGGAGAAAGTCGAGCCGCTGGGTCCGGGACCGGCCTTCTACATCATGTGCACCGCCCCCTGGAGCGTCTGGGAAGCCATAATCGAAGAGAAGCCTTATCCCATCAAGGCCGTCATCACACAGGCCACCAACTCGCTGGTGGCCTTGACGGGGAGAAAGCGCATCCACGAGGCTTTCACCAGCGACAAACTGGAACTGCACGTCGTCATGGAACACTGGATGACCCCGCAGGCGCAGCTCGCGGATTACGTGCTTCCCGCCAGCGACGGCCTCGAGCGTCCGAATATGAGCGGCATGTGGGGCTTCATGGACATGACTTCGGCGGCAGCGCGCACCGTGCAACCGCAATTCGAACGTCGCGACGACTATCAGCTTTGGCGCGAACTCGGCAATCGCGTTGGACAAAAGGGCGCGTGGCCCGACACTTTGGAAGGCTGGTTCGATCGGCTGCTCGAACCCTCGGGCATCAGCTTCGCCGAACTCGCGGGACGCGACCTGCCCTGGCTGTTCCCGGCGCCGACGGAGGGTAGGCGCTATGAGAAGACCGGTTTTGCCACTTTCTCAGGTAAGGTCGAACTTGCTTCCAGCGTGCTCAAGGAACTCGGCTATTTGGCCATTCCGGAATACAAGGAACCGGGCTGGAGTCCCGTCAACACCCCGGAACTCGCCAAGGAATACCCGCTGGTGATGACGAGCGGCGTCTGCTCGCCCTTTTTCTATCGCTCGCAACACAAGCAACTGGCGAAGATGCGCAAGCAGCAGCCGCATGCCTGGTTGTCGATCCATCCCGAGACGGCGGCAGCACTCGGGATCAAGGAGGAAGATCCGGTCTGGGTCGAGACGCCCTTGGGCAAGGTCAAGCAGTGGGCGAAGCTGCGCGACGACATTCACCCCAGCGTGGTGCACGCCGATGGCCTCTGGTGGTATCCCGAACAGGAAGCCAACGAGCCCAATCTGTCCGGCGTCTGGGAGTCGAACATCAACGCGATTATCCCGGACGGACCGGAGTACGCGAGCTACGCCGGCGACCCCGGAATGCGGGCGCTGATGTGCCGCGTGCGGCCCGTCGCCGCCTGATCAGGATTCGCGACGGTAGATGACCTGCCCGCCGCGGCAGGTCATCGCCACGTCGCCGGCGACAAGCCGCGACCGCGCCTCCCGCCAGGGGCGCGACAGCAGACAGAAATCCGCCGCGGCTCCGGGTTCGAGGCGGGTGGGCGGCGCGCCGGGCGTCGATGAGGTGAACAGCGCCAGCGCCTGCTCGGGCGTCAGACATTCGGCTTCGTTGAAGGGGACGCCCGCGCGCGTCCGGCGCGAGACCGCCGCCCGCATTGCGAGCCACGGGTCCGCCGAAGCGTAAGGGGCGTCGCTGCTGCCCGCCAGCGGAATGCCGGCCTCGATGAGGCTGCGTGCCCGATAAAGAAGCGGCTGTTCCTCGGCCGCCACGTCGATTCGATAGCGATCGCCGCGCTCTTGCACGAAGGCCGGCTGCGTGACGACGGCGACGCCCGTGCGCTTCAGCATGGCGATCGCCTCGTCGGGACAGACGGAGGCGTGCTCGATGCGGTCGCCGGCCGTGGGACCGGCCGCCTCCAGCGCCGTCAAGGCTAAGAGCAGCTCGATGCGGGTCACGCAATGAATCGCCACCGCGCGCGCGCGGCGATGCGCCGCCCGGATGCGCGCCTCAAGGCGATCGAGCGGCAGCAGGTCGTGCTCGTCCAGCATCAGCTTGACGGCACCGCGCGCTACCGTTGCGGCCTCAATAGCGGGCAGATGCAGACCGCCCATGACGACGACGCGTTGACGCAACTGACCGCTTTGCGCCGCCGCGGCGATCTGCCGCAACATACCGGCGTCGTTGGCTGGGCTGGCATCGGTGACGCCCGTGACGCCGCACGCCGCGAGCATGTCGGACAGTGGTCGCAGATCGGGCAGTGCGCGACTGCCAAGCCGCTTGCGCAGCCAGGCGTCGAGACCATAGAGGCGGCCCGTGGCGCGATCCCGATGGTCGCGTTCGACGCCGGGCAGCGGGCACGCCTCGACACCGAGCACGGCGACTGCCGCCGAGTTCAGCAGCCACAGCTTGCCGGTGCGATGCTGGATGCGCAGCGGACAATCGTCGATCCACGCGTCGAGTTGATCGCGGTCGGGCAGGCCGGCGACGCATTCGTGGTAAGCGACGCCGCGTATCCAGCCGTCGGCGCTACGCGGCGCGGTGCGCAGTGCATGGGCGAGTTGCCCGGCATCGTTCACGTCCGGCGGGCCGCAGGAAGCGGACTGAAGCCCCTTGGCCGCAGCATACAGATGCAGGTGGTGATCCTGTAGTCCGGGCAACAGCGCGCCGCCGCGCGCGGCGACCACCGCTTCGTCCGGTCGCGCCTTCAAGCCGGCACCGAGTTCGGCGATGATGCCGTTCTCGCAACGCAGGTCGGCGTGGACGTCTGCAAGAATTTCGGCGTCTACGATCAGCACGGGATAGCAAACTCCTCGAGAATGCGCGCGGTGTCGGCGCCGAATTCCGGTGCGGTCTTGTGGTGGGTACGCAGCTGCGGCGCCGCGATGGGCCAGCGCCGCTCCCCCGATGCCAGCAGCCATCGGCCGTCTTCATGTACGACATTGCCCGGGGGCGCGGACAACGCGCGCAGGCAGTGGGCGGTCACCTGGCAGAGCGAAACGTCGAGCAGAGCGCCGACGCCGGCCTGCCAATGAACGAGGCCGGCAAGCGCGGCGTGGAGACCCGTCAGAGGATCGCCCAGGGCATCGCCGCAGAAGACCGGCGGGTCGCCGACGGCGGCGCCGGCCGCGATGCCGGCATCGTCGCCGAAGGCGACCCATTGCGCATTGGGCTCGCTGCGGCCGTAGCCGGTGATGCCGATCCAGACGAGTCCGGGTCGCGCATCGACGAGCGCTTCGGCATCGACGCCGAGTTGGGCCAGCGCGCGCGGCCGCGAAGCTTCGATGACGATGTCGGCGTGACGCAGCAACTCGCGCAATTGTCGGCGTCCGGCATCGCTCCCGAAGTCGAGCGCTACCGAGGCCTTGTCGGCATTCAGCAGGTCGAAGAATTCGCGGTTGCCGCCGCGCGCGCCGTCGGGCCGTTGCAGGCTTTCGACCTTGATGACGCGGGCACCGGTTTGCTGCAACAGGTGGCCGCATAGCGGGCCTGCCCAGAGCGACGAGAGATCGACGACCAGCGGCGAAGCAGGGTTGGCGCGGCGGGACTTCCGAGCGCCGAGGCGGTGCAGGCGGAACCAACCGGCCGCCGTTGGCGTGTCGCTCGCAGTTGCCACCGGCAAGCCGATCAGGCGGCCGCGTTCGACCAGCGGAGCAGCGCATCGGCCGCGCAGTGCGGCTGCCAGCGCATCCCAAGCGGTAAACGCCGCATCGGACTCGAGCCATGCAGGCAGGAGTTCCCAGTCGATGGCGCGGGCGAGATTGACGGCGATCCAGTCGTCGGCGGCACGCAGCAGGCGGCAGGTGCCGCCGGCCGAGATCTGGCCCCGGCGCTGCAAGCCAAGGCAGGCTGCGCGCTCGCTCAGCAGTTGCGCGCCTGCGATGCCGGGCAGGCAAGGCTGATCGGCAATCGCGCGCAGGGCGCGCAGCGCGCCGTCGGCGCAGGACGCCAACGCAGCGGGGCCGATTTGCGGCGGGCCATCGGGGTGGCCGATCAGCGGCAGGAGTCCGGATTGCGCCCAATCACGGGCGACGTCGGCGGGATCGACGGGGCCGTTGCACGGCGCCGCGTCGGCACCGAGCGTAGCCAGCAATTGCGCGGCATAGCGATCGGCCGGTTCGGTACCGCACTCGACATGGCGGCCCTGCAAAGGGCCGGGATGATCGTGCTCATCGTTGGCGCGGGCGCGCGTCGTCGTTATGGGACCGGCGTGCCCAGTCATCGGACGATCAGGCCGGCGCCGCCTTCGCGGCGCGGCGCGCTTCGCGCAGCCGCTTAAGCTCGGCCTGGTCCGCCGCCAGGCCCTTGGCGATCAGGCCGTCGATGTCGGTAGGCGCGTAGCCGAGTTCCGCCAGCAGTGCGCGCGTGTGCTCGCCCAGCATCGGCGGATGCTTCTTCACTGCGCATGGCGTGCCATAGAAGCGGATCGGAATGCCGGTGACGTCGACCTGGCCGAGTACAGGATGCTGGGTCGGCACGATCATGCGGTTGTGCAGGATCTGCGGATCCTTGACGACGTCTTCGACGTCGTTGATCGGCGCCGTCAACACGTCGGCGGCGACCAGGCGCTCGACCAGATCGTCGCGGTCGAACTGGCGTGTGCGTTCGGCCACCACGCGGTCGAGTTCGTCCTCGTTGGACAGCCGCGCATCGATATTGGCAAAGCGCGGATCCTTGTCCCACTCGGTGCCCAGCGCTCGGCAGACGTTGCCGAAGAACTTCTCGCCCGGCGTCGTGATGACGACGTGCTTGCCGTCGCGGGTTGGATAGACGCCCGACGGCGCGAAATAGAGGCTGCGATTTCCGGTACGCATGGGCCGCTCGCCGGTGGCCAGATAGCCGCCGATGGAACTGGCCTGGGCGTGCATCAGCGCGTCGAGCAGCGAGATTTCGATGCGCTGTCCGGCGCCGTTCCGGTCGCGCACGCGCAGCGCGGCGAGCGCGGCGTTGGCGACCAGCAGCGAGGTCATTACGTCGACGGCGGGAAAGCCGGTGCGCACCGGGCCGCCGGTCGGCTCGCCGTTGAGCATCAGCGCTCCCGTGTAGCCCTGTACCAGGAAGTCGATGCCGGGCCGGCCGTCGTAGGGACCGTCGGCGCCGAAGGCGGTGACGCGCACCCAAATGATGTCGGGCTTGTGCGCCTTGACCTGCTCGTAATTGAGCCCGAGCTTGGTCAGCGCCGGTTCGCGGATGTTGGTGACGACGACGTCGGCCGTCTTCGCCATGCGCGCGAAGACTTCCTGTGCATCGGCCTGCTGTAGGTCGAGCACCATGGCGCGCTTGCTGCGGTTGAGGCTGAGGTAGGGGCCGCGTTCGTCGCCGCGCTTGGGGCCGAGATGGCGCGACTCGTCGCCGTAGTGCGATTCGATCTTGATGACGTCGGCGCCGAGGTCGCCGAGCAGCGTGGCGCCATAGGGACCGGCCAGCATCGTGGAGAGATCCAGGACGCGCAGGCCGGCCAGCGGGCCGGCCGAGAAGTCAGGTGTTCCGGGCATGCAGTAGTTTCCAGATTCGGTGCGGCGAAGCCGGCGTTTCGTGGATGGCGAGGTTCAGCGGGGCGAGTGCATCGTTGATGGCGTTGAGCAGCACGGCTGGCGTCGTATGGATCGCGCCTTCGCCGCAGCCCTTGGCGCCGAGCGGCGTGACGGGCGAGGGCGTCACGACTTCGCCCTTCTCCGCGATCGGAACTTCGTGGATGGTTGGGATCAGATAATCCATGAAGGTCGTCACCAGCGGCTGACCGTCGTCGCTGTACCGGTACTCCTCGAACAGCGCGGCACCGACGCCCTGGGCGAGGCCACCCTGAAGCTGGCCGGCCACCATCGCCGGATTGAGGCGCGTGCCGCAATCGTCGACGACGCAGTATTTGAGGATAGCGGTGCGGCCGGTCTCGCGGTCGATCTCGACCATCACGACGTGCGTGGCCTCCGCGGCGGTCAGATAGCTGCGGCAGCGGCCCTGGTCGTCGGGAATGTTGCGGTTCGGACCGCTCCAGACGAAGGCTGCCTCGGGATTCATGTCGATGCCCGGCGGCAGCAGGTCGCTGCGGGCCAGCATGGTGCCGGCCACTTCGGCGAGCGTCATGCCGACGGCGGAGTTGGCCTTCAGGCGCAGGCGCCCATCCATCAGTTCGATCTGGTCGGGCGTGGTCTGCATCAGGTGGGCGACGACGCGGGAAAATTTTTCGGTGAGTAGTTGGCAGGCGCCCAGCACGGCGCCGGTGATGGCAACGCCGAGGCGGCTGCCGCCCGGGCCGAAGTGCGGCGGGGCGGCGTCGGTGGCGCGACGGTGTACTGGCCCTGACCCTGCCAATTGAAGCCGACGACGACGGTCACGTTGCCGACGATGTCGACCGCCACCTTGACGCCCTCCGGCACGCCGACGCCCGGCACGCCGACCGTGGCATAGGCGTTCCAGTCGAACACGCCGGGCTCGACCACGCTCGCCACGCCGATGCCGACCAGGCGGCCGGCGGCGCGCGCCTGCGCCTGTTGCTCGCGCAGCCCGGCGTAATCGGCCATGGCGAGTACCTTGTCGAGCACGGCCGGATAGTTGCCGCTGTCGTATTCGTTGCCGCTTGGCAGCGTGTAGGGGAACTGTTCCGGCTGGATGTAGTTGCGCCGGCGAATCTCCGCCGGGTCGAGATTCAGTTTGCGCGCCGCGATGTCCATCAAGGACTCGAGCACCAGGTTGTGCGGCGGCGGGCCATAGCCGCGGTACGGATAGGTGGGCGCGCGGTTGCTGGCGACAACGGTCAGATCGTAATAGGCGGTGCCGATGCGATAGGCGCCCGTGAAGGCCGCCAGCGGCTTGGCGACCGAGATCGTGCCGTAGCCTTCGGCGCTCGCCCCCTGGTCGTCGAGCAGCTTGACCTTGAAGCCCAGCACCGTGCCGTCTTCTTTCAGCGCCAGCGAAGCTTCGTAGTAGCGATCCCAGGACTGGCCGGCGCCTGCCAGCAGGTATTCGATGCGGTCCTCGATGTACTTGACCGGGCGTCCATCCGCCTTGCGCGACAGCAGTGCGGCGATGTCGGTGCCGCGCGGCCCGCCCTTGCCGCCGAAGCCGCCGCCTTGCGGGTGACTGACCACTTTCACCTTGTTGGTCGGCAGGTTCAGCGCGAAGGCGCGTCCCAGTGCGATGAAGCGCGGCGTCTGGTAGGCGCCGTGGCAGGTGAGGACGTTGTCCACCAAATCCCACCGGCAAACGCAGCCGAAGGTCTCCATCGGATTCGCGCCGACGCGGTTCCAGCGGAAGCTGTCGGCGACGACGCGGTCAGCCTGCGCAAAAGCGGCGTCGATATCGCCCCAGCGGTAATCGCGTTGGAGGATGACGTTGGTGCCGCGTTCCTCGAACAGCAGCGCTGCGCCTGCCGCGATGGCCGCGGGGGCGTTCGGCACCGGAGGCAGCAGTTCGTATTCGACGTTGATGAGTTCGAGCGCATCCTCGGCGATGTAGCGGCTGTCGGCCGCGACGGCGGCCACCGGTTCGCCGACGTAGCGCACCTTGTCCACGGCCAGGCTATGCAGACCCCAGCCCTCCGGCGCGGTGACGACGGGATTGGCCCACTTCTTCATGTCGTCGCCGGTCAATACGGCATGCACGCCGGGCAGGGCGAGCGCGGCCGCGGCATCGATGCGCACGATGCGCGCATGCGGATGGGTGCTGCGCAGGATTGCCGCGTGCAGCATGCCCGGCAGGGCAAAGTTGTCGATGAATTCGGCATTGCCTGTCACCAGCGATGGGCCTTCGATGCGCTTGACCTGATTTCCTCTTCGCTCGGGCTCGGGTTGTGTTCCAGCAACTCCAGTGTCGTCATCAGGAAGCCCGGCGTGCAGAAGCCACACTGCTGGCCGTGGGCGTCGACGAAGGCCTGCTGGATCGGATGCAGGTGGCCCGTCTCGCGGTTGCGCAAACCTTCAACCGTCGTGATCTGCGCGCCGTCGGCCTGCACCGCCAGCGTCAGGCAGGAGCGGGCGCTGCGGCCGTCGATGAGGATGGTGCAGGCGCCGCAGATGCCATGCTCGCAGCCGACGTGCGTGCCGCCCAGATGCAGTTCGTGGCGCAGGAAATCGGCGAGCGTCAGGCGAGGTTCCACCTCGCGCTCGTAGGTTGTGCCGTTCACGTCGACGCGGACCGTATGTTTCTTCGTCATGGCGGGGCTTCCGTTAGTGGCCGGAGCGCCCGGCGGCTTCCGCCAGGCAGCGCGCGGTCAGCGTTTGGACCAGATGGCGCCGGTATTCGGCCGAGGCGTGCAGGCAGGTCATCGGCTCCTCTAGCGCTTGTGCGCCCGCCGCGGCGGCGCGCGCGAAGCTCGTCTGGTCGGCGGGCTGGCCGCGCAGCGCCTCTTCCGCGATCGTCAGCCGCACTGCCGTGGCATTCACGCCGAAGGCAGCGATTCGAACGTCGCCGCATTTTCCGCCGGCGACCGGCAGTGTCAGCGCGACGCCCGCCAGCGCGAGATCGCCGTTGCGGCGAGCGAACTCTTGAATTGCCCAGCCGGTGCCGGCGGGAAGCGCCGGCATGCGGACCTCGGTCAGGATCTCGGTGCTCTCCATGCTGGTCGTCATGTAGGTCACGAAGAACTCGTCCGCCGGAATGAGGCGAGGGCCGGACGGGCCGAGCACTTTCATCTCCATGCCGAGCACCAAGGCAACGGCCGGATATTCGGAGGCCGGGTCGGCATGCGCGAAGGAACCTCCCACCGAGCCGCGGTTGCGGATCTGGCGGTGGCCGACCAGCCGGGTGGCGGCGTGGAACAGCGGCTGCTTGGCGCGGATCAGCGGCGATTCCTCGGCGGCGCTCTTGCTGGCCATGGCGCCGACGGCGATGACGCCGTTGTTTTCGCCGATGTGGTCGAGGCCGACTGCGCGGCGCAGATCGATCAGCGCCTCAGGCCGAGCGACGCGCATAGCGAGCATCGGCATCAGGCTTTGGCCGCCGGCGACGATTTTCGCGTCGACGCCGTCGTCCTCGAATTTTTGCAGCAGCGCAACGGCTTCGTCTGCGGAGGCCGGTGAGTAGTAGTCAAAGGAAGCCGGTTTCATGCGTCGTTTTCATCCAGAAACGCCCGTGGGACGGCGCTCGACATAGTCTTGCGAAGGGACTCGCGGGGCATCGTCCGATGAGACTATGAGACCGGCGCGGCGGTCCCGTTATCGTCCGTTTGGATGTGGCTTGCATGCCCGCGCACCACTAGAGTCGGTCCGATGCGAAGCTCATCCGTGTCGCTGTCCGCAAATGAAATGATGAAGGCCTGTTCGGACGCCAGGCCGGCGGCGGCGCGCCACCGCCGGCCACTTAGACTTCTCGACAACGGTCGCCATCGCGGCCTCTTGCAAGGAATTGGAACATGAGTGTCGTCCTGATCACCTGGGGTGCCGCCCTCGAAGGCGGCGCGGTCGAGGCGCTGACGCTGGCGCGCAGGGTCGCCGAGGAAGGCGGCAAGAAGCTGAATTGGCTGGTCATCGGCGCCGCGGCGGTGCAGGCGGTGGAAGTCGCGGGCCGCTACGGCGTGGCCGGCCTTGACGTGATATTCGACGCCAAGGCGCTGAGCGGCAACGATGCCCTGGTGGCGGCTATGGGGCAATATTGCGCCGAAACGCGGCCGGCGATCGTGATGTTCAACCAGTCCGCGGCTGCGCGCGCCGTCGCGCCGGTACTGGCCGGACGCCTCGGCGTGCCGGTGGTCATGAACGCCTTCGCCATGGCACGCGCCGGCTCGGCGCTGGACGTGACGGCGACGGCATTCGGTGGCGATACCAACGTCGTCTATCGTATCGAGGCGCCGCTGGCCGTGATCTCCGTGGTCACGACTACCGTCGTCGCCGAGCCGGCTGCGACGTCCGCGCCGACGGTCCGCCGCGACATCGCGGTCGACTTGTCCGCGGTGACCGAACGCATGCCCGTCGTGTCGGCGCCCAAGCGCGAAGGTCCGCGCCTCGAAGATGCCGAAATTAGCGTCTCCGGCGGCCGCGGTCTCGGCAACGCACAGAACTACGAACTCGTGAAGCAGTTGGCCGACGCTCTTGGCGGCATGTGGGGCGGCTCGCGCGTCATCGTCGACGAAGGCTGGATCGATTCGTCGCACCAGGTCGGTCTGACCGGCAAGATCACGCGCCCCGGGCTATATCTCGCGGCGGGCATTTCCGGCGCCAGCCAGCACATGGCCGGCTGCTCGGCGGCGAAAACCATCGTCGCCATCAACAAGGACAAGGACGCCTCGATTTTCCGCTACGCGCGCTACGGCATCGTTGCCGACTGCCTCGAAGTGTTGCCGGAACTGATCAAGGTTGCCAAGGATTAAGGAGCCCCCCCATGGAAAACCACTCGCCCTGCGTGCCGGGGCTGTTCGAAGACCAGGGCGGCGTGCATCTGCTGGGCGCGCGTTGCGTCACTTGCGGCACGCCCTATTTCCCGCGCCAGGCGGCCTGCCGCAATCCGCACTGCGGCGAATCGAAAATGGAAGATTGCAGCTTTAGCGGACGTGGCACGGTCTGGAGCTACTCGGTGGCCGATTTCTCGCCGCCGGCGCCCTTCAAGTGCGATCCGCCATTCAAGCCCTATGTCATCGCCGTCGTCGACCTGGAGAACGGTCTGCGCATCGTCGGCCAGATGATGAACGAATTTGAGGAAATGAAAGTCGGCGCGCTCGTCGAACTCGTGATCGACACGCTGTATCACGAGGGCGACGTCGCGCGCACCACTTGGAAATTCAAACCCGCGGGAGGCCACTGAGATGCGTGAAGTCGTAGTTGTGGGCGTCGGCATGCATCGCTTCGGCAAGACCGGCGACAGCGTCGTCGGCACCAAGTCGGTGACGGAACTCTGCCGCCACGCGGTCGACATGGCGCTGGCGGATGCGGGCGTGAAGTGGAAGCAGATCGAGGCCGTCTCGGCGGCGAGTTCGCGCTTTTCGGGCGGCAAGGGCTGGGGCCTCAACGGCAACGATGTGGTCGAGAACGTCGGCTCTACCGGCATTCCCATCTACAATCTGTCGGCCGGCTGCGCCGCCGGCGGCAACGCCTTCAACGTCGGCTACTCGATGGTGGCCGGCGGCATCTACGACATGATGCTGGTCGTCGGCGGCGAAGTCATGCCCAAGGGCATGATCCAGACCTCGGGCGTCGAGGAAGCGACCGATCCCGAGTTCCTGCGCCAGCGCTGCGTCGGCATTCCCGGCCCGGCCTTCTGGGCGACGCTGGCGCGGCGCCGCATGCACGACTACGGCACCACCGAGGAGCAGTTTGCCAAGGTCACCGTGAAAGCGCGCAAGTGCTCGGTCGGCAATCCCTACGCGCGCTTCCAGAAAGAAGTGAGCATCGCCGAGGTGCTGGCTTCGCCCTACGTCAGCAATCCGTTGCGCCTGTTCGAGATCTGCCCGGTGTCCAACGGCGCCGCCGCGGCCATCATCTGCACGCGCGAGAAGGCGCGGCAATTCACCGCCAAGCCGATCACCGTCGCCACCAGCACGGTGGCGACCATGACCTTCGAGGATGCGCTACCGCGCGGTCTCGCCGGCCCGGTGCCGGCGGGCGCGAGCTTTCACACCGAAGCGCGCGGCGCTGTGCTGAAGGCCTTCGAAAAGGCGGGCATCGGCCCCAAGGAAGTCAGCTTCACCGAGTTGCAGGACAACACCTGCTACTACGAACTCGCTTTTCCCGAGGAATGGGGCTTGTGCGAGCCGGGCGAAGCCGAGCGTCTGCTCGAAGCCGGCGAAACCGCGCCGACCGGGCGCATGCCGATCAATCCGTCGGGCGGCTTCGTCTCCTTCGGCGAGGCGACCACCGCCATGGGCGTGTTCCAGATCGCCGAGACGACCTGGCAGTTGCGCGGTCAGGCGGGCGGACGCCAGGTGCCGGACGCCAAGGTTGGACTGACGCAGACGCTGGGTCTCGGCGGCAACGCGACTGCGGCGATCCTCAAGCGCTGACGGCGAGCAAAGACGGCAAGGCGACGCGGACATGTACGCAATCGGACCGATCAACTATGTGCTGATAACGCTGCTGCTGCTCGCGGCCGTGGGCAGCATGGCAGTCGGGTTGCGTCGCTACTGGCGGCGGATTGCGCTCGGCAAGGCGTGGCCAGTCGCCGCCGTGGGCGAGACGAAAGCCTTGCCCTTCAACGGAACAGCATTGATCCGGCGCGGGTTGCTGTTGTCGCGCCTGATGAAGCGCCCCGCGGCCGGCGTCGCTCACCTGACGCTGTTCTTCGGCGCCTTGTTCGAGATCGCGGGGCATGGCCTGTTTCCGCTGAGCTTCGTCGGCATTCCCGTCTATGAAGGCTGGTTCGGCCATTGGCTGATGGGGTTCGGCCGCGAAGTGGCGGGGCTCATGATCTTCTCCGGCACGCTGTTCATGATCGTGCGTCGCCTGGCGCCACCCGACGGCCGCCGTGCTATCCAGCGGCAATCTCGGCTTCTGGTGGATTCACGGCCTGCTCGGCGTCGCGTTCATCGCTCTCATCGCGCACACGCCGATGTCGCACTTGCTGCTAGGCCCGGCCAACTCGGCACTGGCATCGCGCCGTTCCGGCATTCAACTGCGGCCCATCGATTTCGAGGCCGAGCCGCCGGAAGGCGAGGAGCCCGTGTTCGGCGCCGCGAAGCTTGCCGATCTCTCCCGCAAGAACCTGCTCGATCTCTCGGCCTGTCTCTGGTGCGGTCGCTGCCACGAGGCCTGTCCCGCCGCGCAGACCGGCAAGGCGCTATCGCCAAAGAAGGTAATGACGACCTGTGCTGACTGGCTGGCGCAGGGCCGCGCCAACGACGCCGGACTCGTCGACGCGATCGGCCTCGAAGCGGCGTTCAACTGCACGAGTTGCGCCGCCTGCGTTGAGCAATGCCCGGTTAGCAACAGTCCGGCCGAGATCGTGCTCGAATTCCGCCGCCATTTCGTTATGGACCGCTCGGAGATGCCCGACACCATGGCGGCGGCCAATGCCAACATGGAAAAGCGCGGCCATCCGTTCGTCGGCACCTCCGCCAACTCCGACGACTGGAGGAACGGTCTCGACGTGCCGCTCTACGAGCCGGGCGAAACCGAATATCTGCTGTGGCTGGGTTGCGCCGTGACCTACGAGGAACGGGCGCAGCAGATCGCGCGCGCCATGGTGCGCATTCTCGAGGCCGCCCAGGTCTCCTACGGCATTCTCGAAGGTCCTCACTGCACGGGCGATCCCGCCAAGATGATGGGCAACGAGATGCAGTTCGTCGACACGGCCCAGGGCAACATCGAGGAATTCAAGGAAATGGGCGTGCGCAAGGTCATCACGATGTGCGCCCACTGCTTCAACAGCTTCGACCGCTACTATCCCGAGCTCGGTTCGAATTGGGAAACGATTCCCCATTCCGTACTGATCGACCAGTTGGTACGCGACGGCAAGATCGATCCGTCGCACAGCGCACAAAAGATCGCCTTCCACGATCCGTGCTATCTCGCGCGCCCGCGCCGCGCCATCGGCGCCGTCGGCCAGATCGTCGAGATGCCGCGCAATCGCAAGGACAGCTTCTGCTGCGGCGGTGGCGGCGGCAACTATTGGGGCGGCAAGGGAGGGACGGCGCGCATCGGCGACGTGCGCGCGCAGGAGGCGATCGAAACGGGCGCCGATAAGATCGCGACGTCCTGCCCGTTCTGCATGCTGATGCTGACCGCGGGCGTGACGAGGTTCACCGAGGAGCGCAAGGTCTTCGACATCGCCGAACTCGTGGCCGAGGCGCTGCCGCTATCATCGCCTCCTCTCCAGCATATGCCATGAATATACAGCCTTCATTTCAACGCTTTGTGTCAGCGATTCCGGAATGCGGTCGGCCGAGGGATAATGCACTAGGTTTTTCAGAGAAATCGTGCCATGAAAGCAGCGTTCATCGCAGCGGTAGTCGTCACGTTGTCTCTGTCGTTCCCGGCCTTCGGTGCCGATAGCGGCGAAATCGAAAACCAGGATGCCACGAATGTAGGCAGAGCCAAGGCGTTGTTGAAGCGCGCAGTCGGCCCTTTATCGAAGCAAGGGCGACGCGGCGTTGGACGAGTTTCGCGCAGAGGGAAAGTTTGTCGACAAGGAACTTTATGTCTATGTGCTGAGCACGAGCGGCATCATGTTTGCGAGCGGCGGCTCATCGGCCGAACTTGTCGGTCGCTACGTGTCGGCGATTCTCGCGGCGACCGCGCGCGCACGAACCGATTCTTGCTGTCGAGCCACCATTCCCGTTAGCCCGAATATTTCACGCAGCCACGTAAATTGAGGTCGGCGGAATCGCGTAGTCCCGCGTTAATACTGGTGTCGAGACAGATCAACCCAGGGGATTCCGCCGATGCCAAATTGTACCGTGAGAGAAATGCCGTTTGCGA
>JACRPB010000235.1 GCA_016214175.1 Rhodocyclales bacterium | reverse complement strand
GGTCGTCGCCGTGGTGTTCTGCAAGGCGTAGTTGGCAGCGTCGCTACCGCCGAGGGCGATGCCGGCGACATTGATGGTCGTGGCCGTGCCGGCGTTCTTGTCGGCGAAGGCGGCGCTTTGGCTGAAGCTCACCGTGTCGCCGGAAATAATGTCGGCGGAACTGCCGGTCACGGTTGCGCTCGTCGTGCGGTCATAGACCTTGCTGCTGCCGGTGTAGCTGGCGGTGAGGGCCTTGGCGGTGATCGTGGCCTTGAAGCTGCCGCCATCGAAGGTGTAATTGCTGGCCAGGCCGGTGCTGCCGTTCCCCAGGGCCAGGCTGCCCAGACTCACCGGCTTGTCGACGCCGACGTTCTTGTCGGCCATGGTCCCGACGCCCGTCAGCGTGAGGTCTTCGTTGGGCGCGAGGCCGCTCAGCGCAAAGATGCTGTGATCGACATAGACCGTGCCGTCGTAGGCGCGCGTGCCGGCAAGGCTGATGATGCTCAAGCGCGAAGGATTGATCGTGAAGTCGATGCCCGGCGTCAGGCTGATGGCATAGCCGAGGGGCGACGCCAGGGTGCCGCGATTGACGCCATAGGTGCCGACGTTGTTGCCGGCCGCCCGGCTCAAGAAACCGCTCAAGGCGCTGGCGGCGGTGTCGGTCGTCGTGGCGTCGAAGCCGCTGGCGCTGTAGGTCAGCACGGGATCGTCCGTGCCGTAATTCTTGCTCAGCGCATCGGCATTGACGGTCAGGACCATCGGCGCCGCCGTCACCGTCAAACCGCTGCCGGCATAGGCGGAAGACAGATGGGTGCGCGCCAGCCGGAACGAATCGAAGGATGCCGAGGCGGCCCCGGATGCGGCGCTGAGCAGCGGGAAGCTGTCGCCATCGACATCGACGTAGGTGTAACCGTTGGTCTTGGCGAGCTTCAGATTGCCGAAGGAAGCGCCGTTGCCGGACAGCACGCCGCTGATCGCCAGCTTGTCGTATTGGCTGCTACCAGTGCCGGCAAGGTCGATGTCTAGCGTCGAGCCGGCCCAGAGCTGGACGTCGCCGCTGATGCTGAGCGTGCCGGTGGCGCCGCTGCCGCCGGGGCTGATGTGGCCGAGGTTTACGAGCTTCGATGCACCGGTGCCGACGACGATCGTGCCGCTGCCGGACAAGGTGCCGGTGTTGGTGAAGCCGGTGCTGCGCGTGAAGGTGGCGCCGCCGGCGACGTCGATGGTGCCGGACTGGGTGAAGGCGTTGGTGACCGTCAGCGTGCCGGCCGTCGCCTTCAGCGTGCCGGTGTTGGCGAGGCTGCTGGCGATGGTGAAGGACTGCCCGGCCGTGTTGGCGGCGATCGTGCCTCGATTGTCGATGGCGAGGTAGTTGATCAGGGTGCCGTAGCCTTGCAGCGTGACGCCGCTGTCGATTTGCAGCGTCTGGCCGACGCCATTCAGGATGCCGCCGAGATTGTTGAGCGTGGCCGTGCCGGTGGTGGCGATGTGCTGGGTGCCGCCGCTGCGGAAGTACCAGGTCGCGTTGTCCTTGGTCAGCGTCACGCCGTCGGCGAGCGTCAGCGCGTTGTCGATGTTGAGGGTGCCGTTGAGGGCCAGATTGCTGCCCAGCGTCACGCCGTCCAGCGTGGCGGAACTGCTGGTGAGCGTGGGCGTGGCGTCGGTGTTCAGCACGGTGCCGTTGCGGAGGGTGCCGCTGAACGCGTTCAGCCCGCCGCTGCCGAACAGCCCGGCGCTGCCGAGGTCAAGCGTATTGCCGCTGTTGTCGAGCGTCGTGCCGTAAAGATTCACCGTCGTCCCGGTCTGGCGGCTGTAGTGGCCGGCGGCCAGGTCGGCGAGCGTGAAATTGCCGCTCAGAACCAGCTTGCCGCTGTTCAGGTTGAGGGTGCCGGGATTGGTCCAGGTGACGGGATAGTAGCTGTAGAAAGACAGGGCACCGCCGCTGACGTCGAGCGTGCCGTCGTTGGTGAACAGGGCGGAGTTGATGGTGAGCGTGCGGCCCGGCGCGTTGGCGTCGATGGTGCCGGCGTTGATCAGCGTGTCGGTTCCATTGCCGCCGCCCAGTTGTCCATAGCCTTGCAGGGTGACGCCGCTATCGATTTGCAGGCTCTGGCTCGCGTCCCCGGCGTAGATCGCGCCGCCGGCGAGATTGAGCGTGGCCGTGCCTGCGCTGGCGATGTGCTGGAGTCCGGCGCCGGCGAAGCCCAAGCTGCCGTTCCCCAGATTCACCGTCGTGCCGCCGGCCAGCGTCAGATGGTTGTAAATGTTGAAGCCGCCGGCAAGTTTCAGCGTCGTGCCGCCCAGGGTCACGCCGTCCAGCGTCGCGACGTAGGCGTTGAGCACGGTGCCGTCGCCGCTCCTGACGGTACCGTTCTTGATGGCGCCGCCGCCGTAGGTGGTGCTGCCAAGACCGGTCAGTCCGCCGGCGCCGAAGATGCCGCCGCTGCCGATGTCCAGCGTACTGCCGGTGTTGTCCAGCAGGCCGGTGACATAGAGGCTGCCGCCGCTTCTGACGATGCCGCCGAGTCCGGCGGTGGTCATGCTGCCGCCGAGGTTGAGGGTGCCGCCGCTGATGTTGAGGGAACCGCTGTTGCTGAAACTGGCGGCGCTGTCGCCGTGATTGACGCTCAGCGTCCCGGCGGCAACGCTCAAGCTGCCGCTATTGGCGACCGTCGGGGCATAGAGGTCCATCGCACCGGCGGCGACGCGCGTCGTGCCGCTATTGCTGAAACTCGCGGCGCTGATGGTGAGCGTCTGTCCCGACGTATTGCCGACGATGCTGCCGGCATTGACGATGCTGGCCGTGAGGTTGCACCAGCACTCCTGGCCGAGATAGCCGTAGCCTTGCAGCGTGACGCCGCTGTCGATGGTCAGGGCGCCGTCGGTGTACCAATTGCCGTAGGCGCTGGTCAGCGTCGCCGTGCCGGCAGTGGCGACGTGCTGGCCGCTGGTATTGAAGCGCCAGGTGCCGTCGCCGATGCTCACCGTCACGCCGTCGGCCAGCGTCAGGTCGTTCACGAGGGCGAAGCTGCCGCGGGTGTTCAGCGTGCCGCCGCCGAGCGTGACGCCGTCCAGCGTCGGGACGCCGCCATTGGGGCGCTGGCGCAATGCCGTCGCATCGCCGCTGATGACGGTGCCGTTGATGATGCTGCCATTGAACGTCGTCAGTCCGCCCGCCCCGAAGACGCCGGCGCCGCCGATGTCGAGCGTGTTGCCGCTGTTGTCGAGCGTGCCCTCGAGGCCGACGGCGCCGCCGCTGCGGCTGTAATGGCCGGCGGCCAGCTTGGCGTTGAGCGCGGCCGCAGTGAACGCGCCGTTCAGATACAGGTTGCCGGCCAGATGGTTGAGGCGGCCGTTGTTGTTCCATGTCGCCGGGCTGAGGTTCAGCGTGCCGCTGTTGTTCCATGTCCGGTTGGCGCCGAGGGTGCCGCCGCCGACGTTGGCCGTGGCGCCGCGTTGCGTCGTCAGCGTCGCCGCCGCGGTGGCGTCGATGCTGCCGGCGGTCCACTCCAGCGTGCCGCCGCCGGCGATGGTGATCGCGCCGGTACCGGTCAGCGTGCCGCCGCCGAGGCTGGTGGTGCCGCGCAGGACGGAGGCGCCGGCGAGATTCAGGCTGCCGGCGGACAGCACCAGGTTGCCGTCTACCGTCACTGCATGGGCCGCCTGGTCGGTGGTGACATGGACGGTGCCGGCACCGGAACCGATGTAGGGGCTGTCGGCCGCGCTCGGCACGACGCCGCTGCTCCAGTTCGCCGGATTCGACCAGTCGCCGCCGGTGCCGTTCACCCAGGTGAGCACGGCATTGCTGTTGGCGCCGACGGCCAGGGAAAGGCCGGTATCGGCATAGGTCGGCGTCTGGGTGAAGCCGCCGGCATCGATGGCGGCGAAGTTCGTGCCGCCCAGGCTTGCGGCATTGAGTACGCCGTAGGTGCCGGCGCCGCCGCCGCCGCTGAGCCGCAGCGAGCCGCCGCTGAGGTCGGCGCTGCCGGACACGTTGAGCACGCCGTAGTCGCTCGCGAGCGGGCTGCTGATGGCGATGTCGAGCCGGCTGCCGGCGGCCATGGCGAGGTTGCCGTAGAGGTTGAGCGTGCCGCTGGCGTCGCCGCCGGCGATGCCGGGAGCGATGGTGCCGTTGTTGATCAGCGTGCCGCTGCCGTCGCCGACGGTGACGTTGCCGATGCCGGCCAGGGTGCCGTGGTTGGTGATGGCGTCGAAGCGGGTCGTGAAGTTGCCGTTGAGGGTGCCGACGTTAATCAGCGCGGCCGCCATGTCTTGCGACAACGAGCCGCTGCCCTGCATGGTTACGCCGCTATCGACTTGCAGCGTCTGTGCGTCGACGCCGGCGCCGGCGACCAGGCCGCCGCCGGCGCTGTAGAGCGTTGCGCTCCCGGTGGTGGCGATGTGCTGGATGCCGGTGGAATTGAAGGACCAGGTGCCGTCGCCCTTGTCCACCGTCACGCCGTCGGCCAGGGTGATGCCGTTGCTGATGGTCAGGTTGCCGCGCGTCGCCAAGGCGCCGCCGCCGAGCGTCACGCCGTCCAGCGTGGCGCCTTCGCTCATCAGGGCGGTGCCGTCCGTGCTGACGATCGTGCCGGCCTTGATCGTGCCGCCGGCGTTGCCGAGTCCGCCGCTGCCGAACAGGCCGGCACTGCCGATGTCCAGCGTGGCATTGGCGTTGTCCAGCGTGCCGGTCAGGATCACCGTGCTGCCGGCGCTACGGTGGTAATGGGCGCTGTCGAGCGCGGCGGCGGTAAAGTTGCCGCCCAGCTTCAGCGTGCCGCTGTTCGCGTTGATTGAGCCGCTATTGATCCAGCCCTCGACCGGCGCGATATTCAGCGTGCCGCCATTGGCGTTGGCGCTGCCGCCGCTGTTGATGAAGGTTTCGGGATTGAGGGTGAGTTCCTGCCCCGCGACGTTGGCGTTGAGCGTGCCGTAGTTGGCGAGTGTCGTTGCCGTCGTTCCGCCGAGGGTGCCGTAGCCTTGCACGGTCACGCCGCCGTCGATTTGCAGCGTCTGCCCCGAGGTCCAGGCGTAGAGTGCGCCGCCGGCGTTGTCGAGCCGTGCCGTTCCGGTGGTGGCGATAGCCTGGGTTCCGCTGCCGATGAAGAGCCAACTGCTGCTGCCCATGTCCACCGTCACGCCGTCGGCCAGCGTGATGCCGTTGCGGATGTTGATCTGGCCGCCGGTACTCAAGGCGCTGCCGCCGAGCGTCACGCCGTCGAGAGTGCCGTAGTAGAACTGGAGCGGCGTGGCGTCGCTGCTTTGCAACGTCCCGCCCGCGATGGTGCCATTGCTGTAGCCGTTCAGGCCGCCCTTGCCGAAGGCGCCGGCGCTGCCGATGTCGAGCGTGGCGCCGGTGTTGTCCAGCGTGCCCAGCAGTTGCAATGTCCCGCCGCTACGGACGACGCTGCCGAGCCCGGCCGTCGTGAATTTGCCGCCGAGATTGAGCGTGCCGGCGTCGACGCGCAGGGTGCCGCTGTTGCTCCAGTTCGGTGTCGTGGCGCCGGTCGGTGCAATGGCGAGCGTGCCGCCGTCGACCGCGAGCGTGCCGCTGTTGGTGAAGCTGCCCGGACGGACGGTGAAGGTCCCACCCGCCGTGTCGGCGATGAGCGTGCCGGCGTTGACGATGGGGGTGGTGCTGCTGACGAGGTCGCCGTAGCCGCGCAGCGTGATGCCGCTGTCGATCTGGAACGATAGTCCCGCGGCGTTGGTGCCGACGTTGATGTAGCCGCCGCCGCTGATGATGGTGGCCGTTCCCGGCGTGGCGATGTGCGTGCCGCCGGTGCTGGCGACCGACCAGTTGGTGTTGCCCTTGTCCACCGTCAAGCCGTCGGCCAGGGTGATGCCGTTGCTGATGGTCAGGTTGGTGCCGAAGGTCAGGCGGCTGCCGCCGAGGGTGACGCCGTCGAGCTTGCCGGAGAACTTGGCGGCAGGGGTGGCGCTGCTGCTGATCACCGTGCCGTTGCTGACGGTGTAGTTGGCCGTCGCGAGCCCGCCGCTGCCGAACGGGCCGTAGCTGCCGAACGGCCCGCTGCTGCCGATGTCCAGCGTGCGGCCGGTATTGTCGAGCGTGCCGCCGAGATTGACGCTGCCGCCGCTGCGCGCATAGCCGCCGGCGGCAAGATTGGCGACGAGGTGCGCGAGCGTATAGGTGCCGCCCAGGCTCAGGGTGCCGCCGGCAAGGCTGAGGCTGCCGGGCAGGGTCCAGGCGTTGTTCAGGTTCAGCGTGCCGCTGCCGCCGACGTTGACGCTGCCGGCGATGCTGATGCCATCCAGCGTGGCGCTGCCGCTGAGGACGTCGAGCGTGCCGACGAGGCTGCCGTTCCTGATGGTGCCGCTCAGCGCGCCGAGGCCGGCGGCGCCGAACAGGCCGCCGCTGCCGAGATCGAGCGCGTTGCCGCTGTTGTCGAGCATGCCGGTGAGATTCACCGTGCTGCCGGCGCTGCGGCTGAAACGGCTGGCGGCGAGATCGGCCACCGCGAAAGTGCCGCCCAGATTGAGGACGCCGGCATCGACTGCGAGCGTGCCGGCGTTGCTCCAGTTCGGCGCCGCGGCGTCGGTCGGCGCGATGGTCAGCGTGCCGCCGCCGACGGTGAGCGTGCCGGTATTGGTGAAGCGCGCGGGGCTGATGGTGAAGGTCTGCCCCGCGCTGTTGGCGGCAAGCGTGCCGGCATTGTCGATGACGGCTGCATGGGTGCTTTGCGTCAGCGCGCCGTAGCCCTGCAAGGTGATGCCGCTGTCGATCTGCAGCGTCTGCCCGGCCGCGTTGTAGCCGGCGTAGATGGTGCCGCCGGCGTTGTTGAGCGTGGCCGTGCCCGCCCCCGTGGTGGCGATGTGCTGGAGCCCGCTGGTGGTGAACGACCAATTGCCGTTGCCCTTGTTCACCGTCATGCCGTCGCTCAGCCTGATGCCGTTAGCGATAATGAAATTGCCGCTGGTGGTGAGCGCGGTGCCGCCGAGCGTCACGCCGTCGAGCGTGCCGTTGCTGGCGGTGAGGGTCGGCGTGGCATGGGTGCTCAGCACCGTGCCGTTTCTGATCGTGCCGCTCAAGGTGCCGAGTCCGCCGCTGCCGAACGGCCCGGCGTTGCCGACGTCCAGCGTGTTGCCGCTGTTGTCCAGCGTGCCGGTGACATTGACGCTGCCGCCGCTGCGGCTGTAGTGGCCGGCGGACAAGCGGGCAGTCAGG
>JACRPB010000234.1 GCA_016214175.1 Rhodocyclales bacterium | reverse complement strand
CGGTGCACCTGACCCTGGTCGGGATGGGTCTTCTCTTTTTCGGTGCCGAGGGTTCGCGGACCACGGCATTTTCCGAAGCCAGCTATGAACTGGGCGGCATCACCGTCAACGGCCAGACGCTGTGGGTCGTCGGCGCCAGCGCGGTGCTGATCGTAGTGCTCTATGTCTTCTTCGAGCGCACGCTTTACGGCAAAGCCTTGCGTGCGACGGCGATCAACCGTACCGGTGCACGCTTGATGGGCATCTCCACGACGATGGCCGGCAAGCTGTCGTTCGTCCTGGCGGCGGCCATCGGCAGCTTCTCGGGCATCCTGATTGCGCCGATTACCACCGTCTATTACGACACCGGTTTTCTGATCGGCCTCAAGGGCTTCGTCGGTGCGATCATCGGCGGCATGGCGAGTTATCCGGTTGCCGCCGCTGGCGCGGTGCTGGTCGGTCTGCTCGAATCCTTTTCGTCGTTCTGGGCCTCCGCGTTCAAGGAGGTCATCGTCTTTACCCTCATCATTCCCGTGTTGGTCTGGCGCTCGCTGACGACGCGGCATGTCGAGGAGGAGGAATAAGTGCGGGCCCGCGTTGCATTCGGCAGCTTCCTGCTTCTGTTGTTGATGGGCCCGTTCATCCTGCCCGAGTTTTATGTGACCTTGCTCAACTACATCGGACTCTACTCGATCGTGGCGCTCGGGCTGGTGCTTCTGACCGGAGTGGGCGGGCTGACCTCCTTCGGTCAGGCGGCGTTTGTGGGCCTAGGCGCCTACACGACCGCATTTCTTACGACGGCCCAGGATCTGCCCTCTTGGCTCGTCTTTTTCGGCGGCTCGCCATGGCTTGCCTTGTTGGTTGGGTTAGTGCTCACTGCTGTTGTTGCCATTGTTCTTGGCGGGCTGACCTTGCGTCTTTCGGGACACTATCTGCCGTTGGGCACCATCGCCTGGGGCATCTCGCTCTACTTCCTCTTCGGAAACATCACCTTGCTTGGCGGTCACACGGGAATCAGCGGCGTGCCGCCATTGGGAATTCTGGGCTTCGAGCTGCGGGATTCCCGTCACTTCTATTACCTGATTTGGCTGGTCCTGCTGTTCGCAGTCTGGATGACCCAGAATCTGCTCGACTCCCGTGAGGGCCGCGCGATCCGGGCCTTGAAGGGCGGCAGCCTGATGGCCGAGGCCATGGGCGTGGATACGGCGCGGTCGAAGATGGTGATATTCCTGATCGCCGCCTTGTTCGCCTGCACGTCCGGTTGGCTTTACGCGCACTTGCAGCGCTTCGTCAATCCGACGCCGTTTGGACTGCACATCGGCATCGAGTACCTGTTCATGGCGGTCATCGGTGGCGCGGCCCACGTGTGGGGCGCGCTGGTCGGCGCCGGCCTGATCACTATTCTGAAGCAGTGGCTGCAGGATGTGCTGCCGAGAGTGTTCGGCGCCTCCGGAAACTTTGAGGTGATTGTTTTCGGCCTGTTGATGATATTTGTGCTGCACCGGGCGCGCGATGGTCTTTGGCCGCTTCTGACCCAGTGGTTGGGAGACGATAGTCAAGGCAAGTCGGTGCCCAAGGGGGAAGCTCTGGCGCGCGAGGCCTTGCCGGAGAGCGGCGAGCGCGCCGAGGAGGCGAGATTGCTGACCGAGGCGGCGCGCCAGATCGAGCGGGTCGGCCTCGGCGAACATCTCTTCGATCAGGCGGGTGCCCTGGCGCTCGGCAAGCAGCGCATCGTCGAAATTGCGCGCGCTTTGGCGGCCGACCCTTGCCTGCTGCTGCTCGACGAACCGGCGGCGGGACTGCGCTATCTCGAAAAGCAGGCCTTGGCGGAGTTGCTGCGGCGGCTTAAGGCGGAAGGCATGGGCATCCTGCTGGTGGAACACGACATGGACTTCGTCATGGGCGTCGCCGACCGGGTGGTGGTGATGGAATTCGGCAAGAAGATTGCCGAAGGACTGCCTGAGGAGGTGCAGAGCAATCCGGCCGTAATCGAAGCCTATCTGGGTGGGGTGGAGTGATGTCCGAGTCGAGGCCGGTCTTGGCGGTGTCGGATCTTTGCGTCTCCTATGGCAAGGTGGAGGCGCTGCACCATGTTTCGATCCGGATCCGTCCCGGCGAGATCGTGACTGTCATCGGCCCCAACGGTGCCGGCAAGACCACTATGCTCGGCGCGATCATGGGTTTGTTGCCGCGCTCACGCGGGGAAGTGGTGTTCATGGGCGAAGATCAGCCTGCGGCCGAGGTCGAAGAAATGGTCGCGCGCGGGGTCAATCTCGTGCCGGAGAAGCGAGAGCTATTCGGCGAGATGAGCGTCGAGGACAACTTGCTGCTCGGCGCCTTCATGCGTCGGCGCCAGGGCTTCGGCGACGAACGGGAGACCATGGCGATGGTCTATGAGACTTTTCCGCGGCTCAAGGAAGGGTACGCTTTCGGGCGGTGAGAGGCAGATGCTGGCTCTCGGGCGCGCGTTGATGGCGAAACCGAAGCTGCTGATGCTGGACGAACCGAGCCTGGGTTTGGCGCCGCTGATCGTGCGTGAAATCTTTCATATCGTCGCAGCATTGAAGCGCACCGGCGTCGCCATTCTGCTGGTCGAGCAAAATGCGCGTGCCGCGCTCCAGATTGCCGACTATGGCTATGTTCTGGAGACCGGGGAGGTCGCGCTGGAAGGGGTGAGCGCCGACCTTCAGAACGACCCGAAAGTGATTGAGAGTTACCTCGGCCTCGGCGGCAAGCATTAGGGCTACTGTCGCAGTGGTTTCACGTGAAACCACGTTTTGCGAGCTTGCGCGGCTTCGATCGGCAAGTTCCACGTGAAACACTCATTGCGACCAATTCAAAATCGGGGACGACAGGCGTATGATTGCGCCTCTTTTCATCCGGCCTGCCATGAAATTTCCCACGCGTTTCGATGTCCTTGTAATCGGTGGCGGCCATGCCGGAACCGAGGCGGCGCTTGCCGCCGCGCGGTCGGGGGCGGTAACCCTGCTGCTGACGCACAACATCGAAACCCTTGGCGCGATGTCGTGCAATCCCTCGATTGGAGGCATCGGCAAAGGACATCTGGTCAAGGAGGTCGATGCCTTGGGCGGGGCAATGGCTGCCGCCACGGACGAGGCTGGGATCCAGTTTCGCATCCTGAATGCGTCGAAAGGGCCGGCGGTGCGGGCGACCCGCGCCCAAGCCGATCGCTCCCTCTACAAAAAGTCGATTCGCAAGCGCCTGGAGAATCAGGCCAATCTGACGCTGTTCCAGCAGGCCGCCGACGACCTCATTCTCGATGGCGATCGCGTGACGGGTGTCGTCACCCAGTTGGGGATACGCATCGACGCCGCCGCTGTCGTGCTGACGGCAGGGACTTTCCTGAATGGCCTCGTTCATGTCGGCCTCGAAAACTATCGCGCCGGCCGCTTTGGCGATCCGGCAGCGGTTTCCCTGGCCGAGCGCTTGCGCGAGCTGGCCCTTCCTGCCGGCCGTCTGAAGACCGGGACGCCGCCGCGCCTCGATGGCCGGACGATCGATTACTCGGTGATGGAATGCCAGTTGGGCGATGTCCCGGTGCCCGTATTCTCCTTTCTCGGCAAGGCCGAGCAGCACCCGCGCCAAGTGCCGTGCTGGATCACTCACACCAATCCGCGCACGCACGACATCATTCGCGCCGGGCTCGATCGGTCGCCGATGTTCACCGGTGTTATCGAAGGCGTGGGGCCGCGCTACTGTCCGTCGATCGAGGACAAGATCCACAAGTTCGCCGGTCGGGACAGCCATCAGGTGTTTATGGAGCCCGAGGGGCTCGATACCCACGAGGTCTATCCGCAGGGAGTCTCGACGAGTCTGCCTTTCGATGTCCAACTGGACCTGGTGCGCTCGATCCGTGGCCTCGAAAACGTGCACATCCTGCGCCCCGGCTACGCCATCGAATACGATTACTTCGACCCGCGCAATCTCAAGGCTTCGCTGGAGACCAAGTCTATCTCCGGCTTGTTCTTCGCCGGCCAGATCAACGGCACCACAGGTTACGAAGAAGCCGCGGCCCAGGGGTTGCTCGCCGGAATCAACGCCGCCCGCTATGGGCGTGAACAACCGGCTTGGTGTCCGCGGCGCGATCAGGCTTACCTGGGAGTACTCGTCGACGACCTGATCGCGCGCGGCGTGTCGGAGCCTTACCGCATGTTCACCAGTCGTGCCGAATACCGCCTGAGCCTGCGCGAAGACAATGCCGACATGCGGCTGACCGAAGTCGGGCGCGAACTGGGGCTGGTGGACGACGTGCGCTGGGACGCCTTCAACCGTAAGCGCGACGCCATTGCCCGCGAGACCGAACGGCTGAAATCGGTATGGGTCAATCCGCGCCTGCTTCCCGAGGTCGATGCCTTGCGCGTCCTCGGCCAAACGCTCGATCGCGAATACCGGCTGTTCGACCTGCTGCGGCGACCCGAAGTCGATTATGCGGCGTTGCTGTCCTTGCCGGGAGCCGGCACCAGCGTGGCCGAGGCTGACGTCGCCGCGCAGGTGGAGAGCCAGGCCAAGTACTCGGGCTATATCGAGCGCCAGAAGGCGGAAGTCGAAAAGGTCCTGGAAGCCGAGACGCTGCGCCTGCCGGAGGGGCTCGACTACGCGGTGGTTCGCGGCCTTTCGATCGAGGTGCGTCAGAAGCTGGCGCAACACCGCCCGGAAACCCTGGGCCAAGCCTCGCGGATCCAGGGCGTGACCCCGGCCGCAATTTCTCTGCTGTTGGTACACCTCAAGAAGCACTCCATGCCGCGGGAAAAGAAGCGCGCATGACGCCTGCGGACCAACTTTCGTCCGGCGCGGCGGCCCTCGGCGTCGCCTTGCCCGAGGCGGCTGTAGCCAAGCTTCTGGCCTACCTCGGCTTGCTGGTGAAATGGAACCGCACCTACAACTTGACGGCGATTCGCGAGGAAAGGGACATGGTGACGCAGCATTTGCTCGATTCCCTGGCGGTCCTGCCCCATCTCGGCGCCATGGCTCGTCTCGCCGACGTCGGTAGCGGCGCCGGCCTGCCGGGACTGCCCCTGGCGATAGTCCATCCTGCGCTCGCGGTGGGTTCGATTGAGGCCAACCAGAAGAAGGCTGCGTTCCAGCAGCAGGCAAAGATCGAACTCGGCCTCGCCAATCTGAGCATCCACTGCCTCCGCGTCGAAACGCTGCGGCCCGGCGTGCTCTTCGACGGCGCGATATCGCGCGCCTTTTCGAGTCTCGCCGCGTTCGTGGCTCAGGCGGGCCACTTGGTGCGCGGGGGCGGATGCCTGCTGGCAATGAAAGGGGCGTATCCGGACGAGGAAATCGCCACACTCCCCGCGGACTGGCGCGTGGCGGCCGCCCATCGGTTGACCGTACCCGGGCTCGCTGCCCAAAGACATTTGATCGTTCTGGAGAGAGACTGACGTGCATATATTTGCCATTGCCAACCAGAAGGGGGGTGTCGGCAAGACGACAACCTCGGTGAACCTCGCCGCGGCGCTGGCGCTGCAAGGTCAGCGTACCCTGCTCGTGGACCTGGATCCGCAGGGCAACTCGACCATGGGCAGCGGTGTCGAGAAGCGCGACCTGAAGTGCTCCGTCTATCAGGTGCTGCTGGGCCTGGCGACGCTGGCGGAGGGGCGCGCACCGTCTCCGGCCGGCAAGTACGACGTCCTGCCGGCCAACCGCGACCTTGCCGGCGCCGAGGTGGAAATGGTGGCCCTCGACCGCCGCGAGACGCGCCTCAAGGAGGCCTTGGCGCTGCACGAAGCCGACTACGATTTCGTCCTCATCGACTGCCCGCCGTCGCTGTCCTTGCTGACGCTGAACGGATTGTGCGCCGCCCATGGCGTCATCATTCCTATGCAATGCGAGTACTACGCACTGGAAGGACTGTCCGATCTCGTCAACACGATCAAGAAGGTCCACGCCAACCTCAACCGCGACCTCAAGATCATCGGCTTGCTGCGCGTGATGTTCGACCCGCGCTCGACGCTGTCGAATCAGGTCTCGGCGCAATTGGAGCAGCACTTCGGCGACAAGGTTTTCAACACGCTGGTGCCGCGCAACGTCAGGCTGGCCGAGGCTCCCAGCTACGGCTTGCCCGGTGTCCTGTTCGACCGCGCCAGCAAAGGTGCCCAGGCCTATCTGGCCTTTGCCGGCGAAATGATCGAACGCGTCAAGACCTGGCAAAGCCACGCGTCCGCCTAGGCCAACGCCCGCCAAAGCGGGCGAAATGCCGCAACCAAAACCATGTAGGAGCGAAGACAAATATGAATCCACCGAAACTGAAGGGGCTCGGCCGCGGTCTCGACGCCCTGCTTGCCGCCAACAACACGCCGGAAAGCCATCGCCAGGACACCCTGCCGGTCGGTGCCCTGCAGCCGGGGAAATATCAGCCGCGCACGCGCATGGACCCCGGCTCGCTTGAAGAGCTGGCGGCGTCGATCAAGGCGCAGGGCCTGATCCAGCCGATCTCGGTGCGCCCGGTCGGCAATCAGCGCTACGAGATCATCGCCGGCGAAAGACGCTGGCGCGCTTCCCAGATCGCCGGCCTGTCCGAGGTGCCGGTGCTGGTGCGCGAAATTCCCGACGACGCGGCCCTGGCGATGTCGCTGATCGAGAACATCCAGCGCGAGGATCTGAATCCGCTGGAGGAAGCCGCCGGCCTGCAACGCCTGATCGAGACATCGAAATGGGCCACGCGCGCGCGATGCTGCCGTTGCCGAAGTCCGATGAGGGGCGCTTCGCCGCACTGGTTGTCGAGAAAGGCTACTCGGTGCGCGAAACCGAAAAGCTGGTGACGCGCGAACTCAACCCCCCGGCCAGGAAGGCGGCCCAAAGTGCCAACCGCGACCTGCTACGCCTGGAAGAGGAGTTGGCCGACTGTCTCGGTGCCACCGTAAAAATCGCCGCCAACCGCAAGGGCGCGGGCAGTCTGTCGATTCGCTTCGGCAGTCTCGATCAGCTCGAAGGTCTGCTCGAAAAGCTGCGCGGCCAGTAGTTTGTGCACTAGCAGCATTTAACTCTTGTATGAGACTAACTGAAGTGCTATCATCCGCGGGTTTTATGGGCTGGATATGCACCCGGACGTAGCTTGGGTGTTGCGCCGGCAGGTCCTGGCAACTTTGATTGCCGGCGCAATGGCGGGTCTGGTCGGTGGAGGGAATGCGGCTGTTTCTGCCCTTCTTGGCGGCGGCATCGGAACACTCGGTGCGTTGTCCTATGCGTGGCGAGCCCTGAAGCAGGGCGAAACGGACCCGAAGAAGTCCTACCGGGCGCAAATGTTGGGGGAAACTTACAAATTTGCGGTCGTGCTCGGGGGCTTTGCCCTGGTATTTCTGGGCTACAGGGAATTGGCGGCCCTGCCGCTGTTTCTGGGCTTTGCTGTAACTGTCGTCGTCTACTGGATGGCTTTGCTTAAAACTCGGAACTGAACATGTCTGCTGCTGCTCACGGCGAACCGCTGACCGCAACTTCCTACATTGCCCACCACCTGACCAACCTCAAGGTTGGCTCCGGGTTCTGGACCTTCCATGTCGATACCCTGCTGGTGTCTGGTTTCCTGGGCCTGCTGGTCTTCGGCTCGTTGGCCGTGCTCGCCGGGCGCGCCACCAGCGGCGTGCCCAGGGGTTGGCAGAACTTCTTCGAAATGGTGCTCAGCTTCGTCAATCAGCAGGTCAAGGATACCTATCACGGCAACAATCCGTTGATCGCGCCTCTTGCCATTACGATCTTCGTCTGGGTATTCACCATGAATGCCATGGACCTGATTCCGGTCGATTTCCTGCCGCTGTTGTCGCAGAAGCTCAGCGGCAACGAACACTTGCCGTTCAAGTTCGTGCCGACGACGGATCCCAACCTGACCTTCGCCATGTCGATCACGGTGTTCATCATCATGATCTACCTGAACTTCAAGGTGAAGGGTTTCGGCGGCTTCATGCACGAAGTGTTCACGGTTCCCTTTGGCCCCAAGTTGGCGCCGGTGAACTTCCTGTTCCGCGTCATCGAGGACATCGCCAAGCCGATCTCCCTCTCCCTGCGTCTGTTCGGCAACATGTACGCCGGCGAAATGGTGTTCATCCTCATCGGCCTGCTCGGAATCTGGCAACTGCCGCTGGCGCTGCCCTGGGAGCTGTTCCACATTCTGATCATCACCTTGCAGGCTTTCGTTTTCATGATGCTGACCATCGTCTATATGTCGATGGCTTCGGAATCGCATTAACCATTTTCGATAACCAACCCTCGATCTCAAAGGAGTAACAAATGGAACTTTCCGTGCTGCTGGGTAACACTGCCATCGCCGTCGCGATCCTGATCGGCGCCGGCGCTTTGGGCACCGCCATCGGCTTCGGTATCCTCGGTGGCCGCTTCCTCGAAGGCGCCGCGCGCCAGCCTGAAATGATCCCCACGCTGCAAGTCAAGATGTTCATCGTCGCCGGTCTGCTCGACGCGGTGACCATGATCGGCGTCGGTATCGCCCTGTTCCTGCTGTTCGCCAACCCGTTCATCGCTCTCGTCCAGCCGCACTAAGCCGGCGGCCCCTGAAACCCACTCCAGGAGGTTAGCGTGAGCATTAACGCAACCCTCATCGGCCAGATGATATGGTTCGCCATTTTCATCTGGATCACGATGAAATACGTTTGGCCGCCGCTGCAAAAGGCGATGGCCGAGCGTCAGCAACAGATTGCCGACGGCCTGGCGGCCGCCGAGCGCGGCAAGCACGACCTTGAACTCGCGTCCAAGCGTTCCGCCGATGCCCTGCGCGAAGCCAAGGACCGCGCCAACGGCATCACTGCCGAAGCCGAGAAGCGTGCCCGCGAAATCGTCGAGGCGGCCAAGGATGCGGCCAAGGTCGAGGCCGACAAGGTCTACAACAGCAAGCTGGCCGAGCTTGAGCAGGAAGCCGAGCGCGCCCGTTCCGCCCTGCGCGAACGCGTCGCCGAACTGGCGGTGGCCGGCGCCGAGAAGATCCTGCGGCGCGAAGTCAATGCCGGCGCCCATGCCGACATGCTGGCAGCGCTGAAGCAGGAGCTCTAAGTCCATGGCCGAACTCGTCACCATCGCACGTCCCTATGCCGAGGCGGTTTTCCGTCTCGCCAAGGAAAAGGGGGCGCTGGCGGCATGGTCCGGGCACTTGGCCACGCTCGCGGCCTACGCCCAGAACGCCGACGTCAAGGATTGCATCGCCAATCCTGGACCGACGGCGGCGCAGAAAGCCGACATCGTCAAGTCCCTGCTAGGGGGTGGCGTCGACGGCGATCTGGCGAATTTCATCCAGATTCTCGCCACCAACGATCGTCTCCTCGTGCTGCCGGAAATCGCCGACTTCTTTGAAGCTCTGAAGAGCGAGGAAGAGGGCGTCAAGGACGCCGTCGTCTATAGCGCATTTCCTCTCGACGACAAGCAGCGCAGCGAACTGCTGCCGACGCTCGAAGCCCATTTCAAATCCAAGCTGAGTCTCGAAATTCAGGTTCAACCGGAACTCATCGGCGGCATCAAGGCCGTCGTCGGCGACCAGATGTTCGACGTCTCCGTACGCGGCAAGCTCGAGGCTATGGCCACGGCTCTCAGGAATTAAGGAGCTTTACATGCAGCTCAATCCATCTGAAATCAGCGAACTGATCAAGTCCAAGATCCAAAACCTGCAAACCAGTGCCGATCTGCGCACGCAGGGTACCGTCGTCTCCGTGACCGACGGCATCTGCCGCGTCCATGGTCTCGCCGGCGTCATGCAGGGCGAAATGCTGGAATTCCCCGGCAACACCTTCGGCATGGCCCTGAACCTCGAGCGCGACTCCGTCGGCGCGGTGGTGCTGGGCGAATACGAACACATCACCGAAGGCGACATCGTCAAGACCACCGGCCGCATTCTCGAAGTGCCGGTCGGCCCCGAACTGCTCGGCCGCGTCGTGAACTCGCTCGGCCAGCCGATCGACGGCAAGGGTCCGATCAACGCCAAGATGACCGACAAGATCGAGAAGGTCGCGCCGGGCGTGATCTGGCGCAAGTCGGTGTCGCAGCCGGTGCAGACGGGTCTCAAGTCCATCGACTCGATGGTGCCGATCGGCCGCGGCCAGTGCGAGCTGATCATCGGCGACCGCCAGACCGGCAAGACCGCCGTGGCGGTCGACGCGATCATCAACCAGA
>JACRPB010000197.1 GCA_016214175.1 Rhodocyclales bacterium | reverse complement strand
CTTTGCGCCGGCCCGACGAACTGAAAGAAGTCCGTATAGGTATAGGCCATGACGTAAGCGGGCATCGCCATCGGCAGCAGTAGCGCCCATTCGAAGACGCGGCGGCCGGGAAATTCGTAGAGGGAGACCAACCATGCCGCGCCCGAGCCGAGCAAGGCAACGCCGATGCCGACGCCGAGACACAACAGCAGGGAATTGACGGCGTATTCGCCGAGCACCGTCGCGGCGCGATGCGCCCAAGTATCCGCCGTGCCGCCGGCGAACAGGTTGGCGCCGACCGACACCACGGGCAGCGCAACCACGGCGGCGATCAGCACGGCAAGTACGGTCAGGGGATGGCGCAAGAGTCGAGTACCGATCACGGCGGGCAACGGGGATTATAATTGAGAGCAATTCCTAATTGACGCAACCATGTCCCGGCTCGAGTTCGATGGTGTCGCCCATGCCTACGGCAAGCATGCCGTAGTGAGCGAGCTTTCGTTCAGCCTCGATGACGGCGAGATAGGCTGCCTATTGGGGGCCTCCGGCTGCGGCAAGACCACCGTGCTGCGCCTGATCGCCGGCTTCGAAACGCCGAGTGCCGGCGAGATCCGGCTGCAAGGCGAGGTCATCGCCAGCGCGACGCGGCAACTGCTGCCGGAGCGCCGTCACATCGGCATGGTGTTCCAGGACTATGCGCTGTTTCCGCACTTGTCGGTCGCGGACAACATCAACTTCGGCATGCGCAACGCCAGTGCCGACGAAAAGCGGCGGCGCGTCGGCGAACTGCTCGAACTCGTCGGCCTTGCCGGCCAGCACGCCAAGTATCCGCACGAACTCTCGGGCGGACAGCAGCAGCGCGTCGCCCTGGCGCGGGCACTGGCGCCGAAGCCGAAACTCCTGTTGCTCGACGAACCCTTTTCCAACCTCGACGTCGAACTGCGCGAACGCCTTTCGCTCGAAGTGCGCGCCATCCTGAAGGCCACCGGCACCACCGCCATGCTCGTCACCCACGACCAGCACGAGGCTTTCGTCGTCGCCGATGCCGTCGGCATCATGGAGCGGGGGCGCATCGCGCAATGGGCGACGCCCTACGACCTCTATCATCAGCCGGCGACGCGCTACGTTGCCGATTTCGTCGGCCAGGGCGTTTTCCTTCCCGGCGAAGTGGTGAGTCGCCGCGCGGTTCGGGTCGAACTCGGCGTCCTCGAAGCCAAGCTGCCGCTCGCCTGCGGCGAGACCTGCGTCAGTTGCGGCAGGAACTGTCGCATCGACGTCCTGCTGCGGCCGGACGACGTCGTGCACGACGATACGTGCAGCTTCCAGGCCGAAATCGTCCATAAGGCCTTCCGCGGCGCCGAGTTCCTCTACACGCTGCGTCTGCCCTCGGGTGCCGAGGTACTGTCGCTGGTCCCCTCGCATCACAACCACGCCATCGGCGAGAAAATAGGCATCCGCCTCGACGCCGATCACGTCGTTGCCTTCCCGCAATGATTCCCTGGCTGCCGGCCGAGCCCCGCTTCCCACCGCTGAGCGCCGCATTGGCCGATCCCAACGGCCTGCTGGCCGCCGGCGGCGATCTCTCGCCGCGACGCCTGCTGGCCGCCTACACCCAAGGCATCTTTCCCTGGTATGCGCCGGGCGAACCCATCCTCTGGTGGAGTCCGGATCCCCGCATGGTGCTGTTTCCCGAGGAAATCGCGATTTCGCGCTCGCTGGCGAAGACCCTGCGCAACAAGGACTACGAGGTCCGCCTCGACACCGCCTTTGCCGACGTCGTCGCCGGCTGTGCCGGCACGCCGCGCGAGGGACAGGCGGGCACCTGGATCAGCGCCGAAATGCAGGCCGCCTACCTGCGCCTGCACGAGTTGGGCTTCGCCCACAGCGTGGAAACCTGGATCGACGGCGAACTCGCCGGCGGGCTTTACGGCGTCGCCATCGGCCGCGTTTTCTACGGCGAATCGATGTTCACCCGGCGCCGCGACGCCTCGAAAATTGCGCTGGCGCATCTCGGCGCTCAACTACGGCGACTCGGTTTCGGCATAATAGACTGCCAAATGGAAACCGATCATCTCGCCTCGCTCGGCGCCCGCCCGATACCCCGCCGCGAATTCCGCGAACTGCTCGACCGCTACGTCGGCGTCGACCTGGCGCCCGCGCGCTGGCCCCGCGACGGCGTACGGAACGCGTACCGGAGCGGCTGAGATGGCCCACCTGCGCGACCTGCCGCCTTTTCCGCTATTGCAGTTCTACGCGACGGCCCCTTACGGTTGCTCCTATCTGCCGGGGCGCATCGCCCGTTCGCAGGTCGCCACGCCCACGCATCTGATCGACTCCCTGACCTATGGCGATCTGGTGCGCGCCGGCTTCCGGCGCAGCGGCGTCTTCACCTACCGGCCCTATTGCGATGCCTGCCGCGAATGCCTGCCGATGCGCATACTGGTGGATCGTTTCGTCCCGACGCGCAGCCAGCGCCGCGCCGCCAAACAGCATGCCGGCTTCACGGCTCACGAGCGTCCGCTGACCTTCAAGGAAGAGCATTACGCGCTCTACCAGCGCTACCAGGCCTTGCGCCACCAGGGCGGCGGCATGGACCAGGACAGCCGCGACCAGTACGCCCATTTCCTGCTGCAATCCCACGTCAGCAGCCGGCTGATCGAGTTCCGCGAGGACGGCATCCTGCGCATGGTCAGCATCGTCGACGTTCTCGCGGACGGCCTCTCGTCGGTCTACACCTTCTACGACCCGACGCAGACCGGCACCAGCTACGGCACCTACGCCATCCTCTGGCAGATCGCGCAATGCCGGCAACAGGGCCTGCCCTATCTCTACGTCGGCTATTGGATCAAGGACAGCCGCAAAATGGCCTACAAAGCGAGTTTCCGCCCGCACGAAGTACTGCGCCTTGGGCAGTGGCAGGAATTGGCCTAAGACTGAATTTGCGCTGCCGCGGTCAGCTTGAGTTTGGCCCAGTTGCGCAGATGGCCCAGAGGCCCGCTCAGGTTGGCCCAGTCCTCGTTGACCTTGCTCTGCACGCTCAAGCGATGGCTTTCGTCCACCTTGAAGATGGTGGCGATCTGGTCCTGGATCACTTCCTTGGCCCGGTCTTCGGCCAGCAGCAGCAGGCGCCGTTGCGCTTCGCGCGCCTCGAATTCGCCGGCGATCTTGTAGGGCAAGGACATCGCGGCCAGACGCGCGATCTCGCGCAGCGAATCCGCCCGCTGGATCAAAGCCTCGTTGTTCTGGCAACGGCCGGTAAACCGGCGCATTTCCAAGCGTATTAATGCCTTCTCGGCGGGATCGTTTGCGGCCATGCCGAGATTTTATCGTGCCGGCGCCGTCGCAGGGCGAAATCGACGGCGCCGGCAGCTCGATCGCCGCGGTCGCCAACCCGCTCGGATACAATCGCCCCCCATGCTCCCCTACGGCCTGATTCGCCCCTTCGCCTTTTCCCTCGACCCCGAAACCGCGCACGTCGCCGCCATCTGCGGCCTGCGCATGCTCGGACGATGCGGGCTGCTGCCGGCCTACCGGCCGTTGGCCGACCGGCCGATCCGCGTCATGGGAATCGACTTCCCGAACCGCATCGGCCTTGCCGCCGGGCTCGACAAGAACGGCGAAGCCATAGACGGTTTCGCCGCCTGGGGCTTCGGTTTTCTCGAAATCGGCACCGTCACGCCGCGGCCGCAGCCCGGCAATCCCCGGCCGCGGCTGTTCCGCCTGCCGCAGGCGCAGGGCATCATCAACCGCATGGGCTTCAACAACCGCGGCATCGACGAACTGATCGAGAACGTCAAGGGCGCCAGATACAAGGGCATACTGGGCATCAACATCGGCAAGAACTTCGATACCCCGATCGAGCAAGCCGCCGCGGACTATCTGATCGGCCTGGAAAAAGCGTATGCCCACGCTACGTACATTACGGTCAACATCTCCAGCCCCAACACGAAGAATCTGCGCCAGTTGCAAGGCGAATCGGAACTCGACGCCCTGCTCGGCAGCCTCAAGGCCAGGCAACTGGCGCTGGCCGACCGCCACGGCCGCTATGTGCCGCTCGCCCTGAAGATCGCCCCCGACCTCGACGCGGCGCAAATCACCAACATCGCCGACGCCCTGCGTCGCCATCGCATCGACGCCGTCATCGCCACCAACACCACGCTGTCGCGCGATGGCGTCGCCGGCCTGCCCCACGGCGCGGAAGCGGGCGGACTCTCCGGCCTGCCGCTGTTCGACCGCTCGACCGCCGTGGTCCGCGCCTGCGTCGCGGCCCTGGCCGGCGAATTGCCGGTGATCGCGGCGGGCGGCGTCGTCGACGGCGCCAAGGCCCAAGCCAAGCTCCATGCCGGCGCCGCGCTGGTGCAACTCTATAGCGGCCTGATCTACCACGGCCCGGCCCTGGTCAAGGATTGCGTCGCCGCCACGCGTAGCCGCTGACCTCCCCGTTTTAGCTGGACGCCAAACTATTTGACGTGCTACGATTCATGGCGACGACGGAAGTCCGCCGCCGTCGATAGCTCAGGGGTGGAGGGCGCAGCGCGTGAGGCCGGCCGCAGACAGACAGCACAACACATATTCCGGTAAAGCTATTGCCGCACGCAGGGTTGTCTGCGCTACCTCGATAAGGGATAATCGCCGGCTGCCGATGCCTGCGCCGGCAAGGCTTGCGCGGGCAACAGACTCGCTATGACCAGCTATATTTTCATCCTTCTCGGCGCCGTCCTCGTCAACAACGTCGTCCTCGTCCGCATCCTCGGCCTCTGCCCCTTCATGGGCGTCTCCAAGAAGCTGGAGACGGCGTTGGGCATGGGCGCGGCGACGACTTTCGTCCTGACGCTCGGCTGCGGCACCAGTTTCGTCATCGACCACTGGCTGCTGATGCCGAACGGCCTCGAATACCTGCGCACGCTGTCCTTCATCGTCACCATCGCCGCCATCGTCCAACTCACCGAACTGGTGATTCAAAAGACGAGCCCGGTGCTGCATCAGGTGCTCGGCATCTATTTGCCACGAGCCCGGTGCTGCATCAGGTGCTCGGCATCTATTTGCCGCTGATCACCACCAACTGCGCCGTGCTCGGCCTCCCGCTCCTGAACATCGCGCTGCGCCACGACTTCATGGCGTCGCTGCTGTTCGGCCTCGGTTCCTCGCTCGGCTTCTCGCTTGCCCTGATCCTGTTCGCCGGCCTGCGCGAGCGGCTCGAAGGCGCGGAAGTCCCCGTCCATTTCCGCGGCAATCCCATCGGCCTCATCACGGCCGGACTCATGAGCCTGGCATTCATGGGCTTCGCCGGACTCGACAAGTACAAGTAATGGCCCGCCACGCGCGCACCCCCGGCTCGCCGCCTGCCACCGCAAGAGGGGGCGATCCGCGCATGCCTGCCCGGGGCGGTGCGACGAAGCCATAATGCTGTCAGCTATCCTCGTCATGGCGCTGGGCGCCGTCTTGCTGGGCGCCGCGCTCGGCTACGCCTCGATCAAGTTCAAGGTCGAGGGCGATCCGCTGGTCGAAAAAATCGACGCCATCCTGCCGCAGACGCAGTGCGGCCAGTGCGGCTTTCCCGGCTGCAAGCCCTATGCCGAAGCCATCGCCAAAGGCGAGGCCGACATCAATTGCTGCCCGCCCGGCGGCGAGGAAGGCATCCGCAAGCTCGCCGACCTGCTCGGCCGCGAATACAAGCCGCTGTCGGAAGAGCACGGCGTCGAGAAACCGAAGAGCGCCGCCTTCATCGACGAAAATCTTTGCATCGGCTGCACGCTTTGCCTGCAAGCCTGCCCGGTGGACGCGATCGTCGGCGCCGCCAAGCAGATGCACACCGTCGTCCCCAAACTGTGCACCGGCTGCGAACTCTGCCTGGAGCCCTGCCCGGTCGATTGCATCGCCATGGTGCCGCTGCCCGAGACCGTCGAAAACTGGAAATGGAAATATCCGGTGTTTGCGATAGAAAAGGCGGCTTGACAATGACTGCCCTGCGCAAGCTGTTCCGTTTCCATGGCGGCGTCAAGCCGGCCTACAACAAGGAGCCGTCGCTCAACGAACCGATCGGCATTGCGCCCTTGCCGGCCGAGCTCGTGATTCCCCTGCACCAGAGCATCGGCGGCGTGCCGCATCCGCTGGTGGAGGTCGGCGAAACAGTCAAGAAGGGCCAGCTCATCGGCGGCCCCGACGGCTTCGTCTCCTCGGCCGTGCATGCTTCGACCTCGGGCCTGGTCAAGGCCGTCGAGAGGCGCCTGATGCCGCACAGTTCAGGGCTCTCTGCGCTGTGCGTCGTCATCGCGCCCGACGGCAAGGACGAATGGATAGAGCGCCAGCCGGTGCCCTGGCGCTCGAT
>JACRPB010000196.1 GCA_016214175.1 Rhodocyclales bacterium | reverse complement strand
CATGGGGCTGCGCCACGCACATTCCGCTGGCGTCGCGCGCTCGCAAGTCTTGTTGCTCATCGCACATGTCGCCACGTTGGCCAAGCGCCTGATCGGCGAGGCCGCCCATGCACACAACCTGCAATTGCAGCTCATGAGCACCAACCGCAAGGATCGTCCCGAAATCTCCGTCATGACCTTGGCGACTCGCGTCATCGCCCATCCGGATTTCCTGTCCTCGCTTGGCAACGTCTGGCGCTCCCTCGGCCGCTTACGACAGCAGGCCAGCAACGCTATCAGCCTCGCCATCGCCGCACCATGATTCGTGGGGAAACCTCAGAGCCTGGCCCCTTTTCACAAAATCGAGCCTGGCCCCTTTTAGGGGACGACGCCGTGCGGGACGACGATGCCGGCGAACATGCCGGCCACGAGCAGGGCGAAGAGCAGGATCGAGAGGCCGATGCGGACGGTCAGCGCGGTCACCATGCGCGTGCTGCGGCCGCGGTCGCGCACGAGTTGGACGAGGGCGACGCCGAGGCTGGCGACGACCGCCAGCAGGACGAGGACGATGACGAGTTTGACGAGCCAGTAAGTCTGCATGCGGAGCCGCCGCGAGGGATCTTGCCCTATAGACAGCAATTTGCGGCTTACGCTCAAATGAATTCGCGGCGCGATCCACGGTCGACGCGGAGCCTCTCAAACTCAAGGAACCGCCATCCGCACTGAGCGTACCCGAATTGCGGTAGGCGGCATACAGCGTCGGCGGCAAGCGGAATACAGAGCCGGGCGCATTTGCGGCGCCGGGGCGCTGCGGATAATCGGAGCTTCCTTCTCCTATGACGGGAGCACTGCATGGAAGCCCTCGATCGCGACAAGGCGATCGACGTCCTCAACCGCATCATGGAATGCGAGTTGGCCGGCGTCGTCCGCTACACCCATTACTCGCTGCTGGTCTGCGGCTATTACCGCGATCCCGTCGCCAGTTGGCTGGGGCTACAGGCCGAGGAAGGGCTCAAGCACGCGCGCCGCGCGGGAAAGCTCCTGACCCTGCTCGGCGGCCATCCGACGCCCGGCATCCGGCCGCGCCAGGACGCCTACGAGAAGGACATCGGCGTCATCCTGCGCGAAGCGCTCGATCACGAGCACGAAGCCTGCACCGCCTACCACGAGCTGCTGGAGCTATGCCGGGGCCGCTCGCTCTTCATCGAGGACTACGCGCGCCAGTTGATCCTGGCCGAGGATCTGCATGCCGAAGAGGTCAGCCGGCTGCTGCACGGCCCGCGCGAAGTGGCGCCCTACCTCGCCTAGGCCGGACAGCGGGAACCATAGAGGACCCCCGCAGTCCTATATGGCACCGGGGGAAACGCCCATGTTGCGACTTGGCAGATTGACCGACTACAGCACCGTGATCCTGTTCCACATGGCGGGCCAGCCTTGGCGCGTCTATAGCGCGGCCGGCGTCGCCGCGGCGGTCGGCCTGCCCGGCGCCACGGTCGCCAAGATCCTGAAGACCCTGGCGCGCGAGCATCTCGTGCATTCCATGCGCGGGGCGAAAGGCGGCTACGTACTGGCGCGCCCGCCGGCGCAGATTTCCGTCGCCGCGGTGATCGATGCGATGGAAGGCCCGTTCGGCGTCACCGAATGCAGCGCCCATCCCGGACGCTGCGGCCAGGAAGCCGGATGTCCGAGCCGCGAGAACTGGCAGCGCCTGAATCTCATCGTCCGCCGCGTGCTCGACGGCGTAAGCCTGGCCGACATGTGCGCGCCGACGCCGGCCGCGTTGCCCGGGGCGCGCCGCCGCGCCGCGGCTTGAAGGAGTGCGAACATGACGACTGCCGAACTGCGCCTTGAAGACCTGATCGGCCGGGACTACCGGCAAGGTTTCTTTACGACGCTGGAAACCGATACCGTGCGCCGCGGCCTCGACGAAGACGTGGTGCGCCTGATCTCGGCGAAGAAGAACGAGCCAGCGTTCATGTGCGAGTGGCGCCTCAAGGCCTTTCGCCATTGGCTGACGCTGGCCGAGCCGCGCTGGTCTTCAGTGACGCATCCGCCGATCGACTACCAGGCGATTTCCTACTACTCGGCGCCGAAGTCGAGGAAGGACGGGCCGCAATCGCTGGCCGACGTCGATCCGGAACTGCTGCGCACCTACGAGAAACTCGGCGTGCCGCTGCAAGAGCGCGCCCTGCTCGCCGGCGTAGCGGTGGACGCGGTGTTCGACAGCGTCTCGGTCGCCACCACGTTCAAGGACAAGCTCGCCGAACTCGGCATCGTCTTCTGTTCGTTTTCCGAAGCGGTGCAGGAACATCCTGATCTGGTGCGCCAGTACCTGGGCTCGGTGGTGCCCTACACCGACAACTATTTCGCCGCACTGAACTCGGCGGTGTTCTCCGACGGCTCGTTCTGCTACATCCCGCCCGGCCTGCGCTGCCCGATGGAGTTGTCGACCTACTTCCGCATCAACGCCATGAACACGGGCCAGTTCGAGCGCACGCTGATCGTCGCCGACCGGGGCTCCTACGTCAGCTATCTCGAAGGCTGCACGGCGCCGATGCGCGACGAGAACCAGTTGCACGCGGCGGTGGTGGAACTGGTGGCCCTCGACGACGCGCAGATCAAGTACGCGACGGTGCAGAACTGGTATCCGGGCGACAAGGACGGCAAAGGCGGCATCTACAACTTCGTCACCAAGCGCGGCGACTGCCGCGGCGCCAACTCGCGCATTTCCTGGACGCAGGTCGAGACCGGGTCGGCGATCACCTGGAAGTATCCGAGCGTGATCCTCCAGGGCGACGACAGCGTCGGCGAGTTCCGCTCGGTGGCGCTGACCAATCATTACCAGCAGGCCGACACCGGCACCAAGATGATCCACCTCGGCCGCAACACCAAGAGCACCATCATCTCCAAGGGCATCGCCGCCGGCCACGGCCACAACGCCTACCGCGGCCTGGTGCGGGTGGCGCGTTCGGCCTACGGTGCGCGCAACTACACGCAATGCGATTCGCTGCTGCTCGGCGACACCTGCGCCGCCCACACCTTTCCCTACATCGAGGTGAAGAACCCGAGCGCCCGCGTCGAGCACGAGGCCACCACCTCGCGCATCGGCGAGGACCAGTTGTTCTACTGCCAGAGCCGCGGCCTAACGCCCGAAGACGCGGTGTCGATGATCGTCAACGGCTTCTGCAAGGACGTGTTCAAAGAGCTGCCGATGGAGTTTGCCGTCGAGGCGCAGAAGCTCCTCGGCGTCAGCCTCGAAGGCAGCATCGGATGAAGGAGTCCGCCGTGCTCGACATCGTCAATCTCCACGCCGGCATCGACGACGGCACGGCCATCCGGCCGATCCTGCACGGGCTCGACCTGAGCGTGAAGGCCGGCGAAGTGCATGCGGTGATGGGCCCCAACGGCTCGGGCAAGAGCACGCTGGCGCAACTGCTGGCCGGACGCGACAGCTATCGCGTCACCGCCGGCAGCGTGCAATATCTCGGCCGCAACCTGCTCGAACTGCCGCCCGAGGAACGCGCCCGCGCCGGCATCTTCCTCGCCTTCCAGTACCCGGTGGAAATTCCCGGCGTCGCCAACATCTACCTGCTGAAGGCCGCCGTCAACGCCGTGCGCACGCATCGCGGCGAAGCGGAGCTCGACGCCATCGACATCCTCGCGCTGGTGCGCGACAAGCTCAAGTTCATGGGCATGGACGAGGCCTTGCTGTACCGCGCCGTGAACCAGGGCTTTTCGGGCGGCGAGAAGAAGCGCAACGAGATCCTGCAAATGGCGCTGCTGGAACCGAAGCTCGCCATCCTCGACGAGACCGATTCCGGGCTCGACATCGACGCCCTCAAGATCGTCGCCGACGGCATCGCGGCGATGCGCAGCCCGCAACGCGCCATCATTCTCGTCACCCATTACCAGCGGCTGCTCGACTACATCGTGCCCGACCGCGTGCATGTGCTGGCGCAGGGCCGCATCGCACTCTCGGGCGGCCCCGAACTGGCGCAGGAACTGGAGCGGCGCGGCTACGGCTGGGTCGATACCGCGTCCGCGACCCGCGTCGGAGCGACGGCATGAACGCCCAGCTCGCCGACCGCTATGCCCTCGACTTCGAACACGTCAAGCCGACGCTGGCGGGCGCCTACCTGCCCTGGCTCGCCCAGACGCGCGAGGAGGCGCTGACGGCCTTCATCGACAGCGGCTTTCCCAGCCTGCGCGACGAGGACTGGAAGTACACCAGCGTCGCGGCGATCGAGAAGACGCGCTTCAATCCGGCGCCCCCCGCCAACGGCGCCGCCATCGACGCCGCCGCGCTGATGGCCTTGCGCCTGCCCGGCGCGCACGTCCTGACCTTCATCGACGGCCACTATGCGCCGGCGCAGTCGAAGCTCGGCGCCTTGCCGGCCGGCGTCGTGGTCGCCGGCCTCGCCGACACGCTGGAGCGCGAGCCCGACCGCCTGCGGACGCCCTTCGGCCATCCGGCCGTCGGCTACGCCTCCGGCTTCGCCGCGCTCAACGTCGCCTTCATGAGCGACGGCGCCTACGTGCATCTGTCCCCCGGCGCGACGCTCGAAGAGCCGCTGCACCTGCTCTTCGTCGCCACGCGCCCGAGCCAGGCCACACATCTGCGCAACCTGGTGTTGGCCGAGGCCGGCAGCCGCGTCTGCGTCGTCGAGCATCACGCCGCCCTCGGCGCGACCGGCTACTTCAACAACGTCGTCACCGACATCGTCGCCGGACGCGGCGCCGCGGTCAGCCACTACAAGCTGCAAGAGGAGAGCCTGGACGCCTTCCACGTTGCCGCCGTCAATGTCGCCCTCGGCGCCGACGCCAGCTTCGTTTCCGCGGCGCTGGCGCTGGGCGGCGCCCTGGCCCGCACCGACATCGCCGTCGCCCTCGACGGCACCGGCGCCAGTTGCAGCCTCGACGGGCTGTACATGACCGACGGCCGCCAGCACATCGACCACCACACGCGCATCGACCATGCGCAGGCGCGCGGCACCAGCCGCGAGTTCTACAAGGGCGTGCTCGACGGCGCCTCGCGCGCGGTGTTCAACGGCAAGGTCATCGTGCGCGCCGGCGCGCAGCAAAGCGACGCGCAGCAGACCAACCGCAATCTGCTGCTGTCGGAGCAGGCCGAGATCGACACCAAGCCGCAACTCGAAATCTGGGCCGACGACGTCAAGTGCGGCCACGGCGCCACCGTCGGCCAGCTCGACCCCGACCAGGTCTTCTACCTGCGTGCGCGCGGCCTTGAGGACGCGGCCGCGCGCAAGCTGCTGGTATTCGCCTTCGCCGGCGAAATCGTCGAGCGCATCGCCCTGGCGCCGCTGCGGCAGAGGCTCGATGCCTTGCTGCACGCGCGTCTGCCGCGCGGCAGCGGAGCGCTGCAATGAAGAACGAAGCGCGCTGGCAGCAAAGCTCGCTGCTCGGCGAGCTCGACGTCGCACGCCTGCGGCGCGACTTCCCCATTCTCGAGCGCAGCGTGCACGACCTGCCGCTGGTCTATCTCGACAACGCCGCGACCAGCCAGAAGCCGCGCAGCGTCATCGAATGCGAAGCGCAGTACTACGCCGGTTTCAACGCCAACGTGCACCGCGGCGCGCATCGCCTGAGCGAGGAAGCCACCGCCGCCTTCGAAGCCGCGCGCGACACGGTGCGCGACTTCATCCACGCCCGCCAGCGCGAGGAGATCGTCTTCGTGCGCGGCGCCACCGAGGCCATCAATCTGGTGGCGACGAGCTACGGCCAGCGCCTCGCCCCCGGCGACGAAATCCTGGTCACGGAAATGGAGCACCACTCGAACATCGTGCCCTGGCAGTTGCTGTGCCAGCGCAGCGGCGCCGTGCTGCGCGTGGCGCCGATCGACGACTACGGCCAGGTCATGCTCAGCACTTACGAGCGGCTGCTCGGGCCGCGCACGCGCATCGTCGCCTTCACCCATCTGTCCAACGCGCTCGGCACGATCAACCCGGTGCGGCAGATGACCGAGCTCGCCCACGCCCACGGCGCCGTGGTGCTGGTGGACGGCGCCCAGGCCGTGCCGCATCTGCACGTGGACGTGCAGGCGCTCGATTGCGATTTCTACGTCTTCTCCGGGCACAAGCTCTACGGCCCGACCGGCATCGGCGTGCTTTACGGCAAGGCCGTGCTGCTGGCGGCGATGCCGCCCTACCAGGGCGGCGGCGACATGATCCGGCAAGTCAGTTTCGCCGGCACCAGCTACAACGAACTGCCGTACAAGTTCGAGGCCGGCACGCCCCACGTCGCCGGCGCCATCGCCCTGGCGGCGGCCATCGACTACCTCGGGCGGGTCGGCGTCGACGCCGTCGCGGCGCACGAGCGCGCCCTGCTCGACTATGCGACGGAACGAGCGCGCGCCACGCCCGGCTTGCGCATCGTCGGCACGGCGCGGCAGAAGGCCTGCATCCTCTCTTTCGTCCTCGAAGGCATCCATGCCCACGACGTCGGCACCATCCTCGACAGCGAAGGCATTGCCGTGCGCAGCGGCCACCATTGCGCCATGCCGACGATGGAGCGCTTCGGCGTGCCGGCGACGGTGCGCGCCTCGTTTGCGCTCTACAACACGCACGACGACGTCGACGCCCTGTTCGCCGGGCTGAACAAGGTTCGTCAGGTGTTCCGCTGATGTCCGCGCTGCGCGACCTTTACCAGGAAGTGATCGTCGACCACGGCCGCCGTCCGCGCAATTTCGGCCGCATGGCGCAAGCGACGCGCCGCGCCGAAGGCTACAACCCGCTCTGCGGCGACCGTCTCACGCTCTATCTGCGCCTGGCCGACGACGTCATCGTCGAGGCCAGCTTCGAAGGCGCCGGCTGCGCGATATCCACCGCCTCGGCCTCGCTCATGACCGAGGCGCTGAAAGGCATGACGGCGGCGCAGGCCGAGATTCTGTTCACGAACTTCCACGCCATGCTCACCGGCAACGGTACGGCGCCGGTGCCGCTGGGCAAGCTGGAAACCCTGGCCGGCGTGCGCGAATTCCCGGCGCGCGTGAAGTGCGCGACGCTCGCCTGGCACACGCTGCATGCGGCCTTGCACGGCGCCGACGAACCGGTGTCGACGGAGTGAGTCCATGGGCCTCATCGACTGGATGACGAAACCACAGCAGGGACGGCGCGAGCAGCTCGAAGCGCGGGTGATCGACGCCCTGCGCACGGTGTTCGATCCGGAGATTCCCGTCAACATCTACGACCTCGGCCTGATCTACGAACTGGAGGTCGCCTCCGACGGCATCGTAGCCATCCGCATGACCCTGACGGCGCCCGGCTGTCCGGTGGCGCATACTTTTCCCGGCACGGTGGCGCAGGCGGTGCGCGCGGTCGACGGCGTCGCCGACGTGAGCGTGGAACTCGTATGGGAGCCGCCGTGGTCGCAGGCGCTGATGACCGAGGCGGCGCGCCTGCAACTCGGGATGCTCTGACGATGAAGCCCGGCGCGCGAACGACGAACTGGATTGCGGTGGCACCGGCGGCGGCGTTTCCGCCGGGCACTTGCCGCACGCTCGACGTCGGCCTCCGCCCGGTCGCCGTGTTCAACGTCGATGGCACCTACTACGCGATCGAGGACATTTGCAGCCACGAGTACGAGACGCTCTCGGACGGCAGCGTCGAAGGCTGCGAAATCGTCTGCCCGCGCCACGCGGCGCGCTTTTCGCTCGCCACCGGCGCGGCGCTGGCGCCGCCCGCTTACGAGCCGATCGCGGTCTTCCCGGTGCGCGTCGCCGACGGCGTGGTGCAAGTCGGCGACGACGACGTGGGCATGGCCGGAACTTAGCCAGCGCGGGAGCTGCCTAATCTGCCGGAATATTCATTGGAGGTCGCCATGGCCAGACAGGACACCGCCTACGTTTCCGAGTTCACGCGCTTCATGAACGCCTATCTCGCCGCGCATCCGGAAATCGCCGTCGATCAGAAGCGCGGACGCGCCCTCTACTGGGACAAGCAGCTCGACTTCGACGACTTGAAGAAGGTCGAAGCCGCCAGCGTGCCGGCCGACAGCTACTACTACTTCGGCAAGCCCTCGCCGCGCACACGCTAAGAGCCTATTTCAGTAGGAATCATGCCCCGCGCCGGTGGGCGGCGGGATGCAGTGCGAGGCGCGCCTCGCGCCGTGTAGTAAATCTCCACCAGCGAGGCGCAACGCGGCAATGCGCCCGCCGCCCGCCGGCCCTGCGGGTTGAGACCAGGATCGGCGTCTGCGGCGTTGCACCGCTTG
>JACRPB010000195.1 GCA_016214175.1 Rhodocyclales bacterium | reverse complement strand
TCGGTCAGGGTGCCCGAGAAACTGCCGTCTGCATTGGTCGTACCGATTTCGACGTCGCCCGTATCGACCTTGCCGTTGTCTTTCATGTCGACATAAACCTTGGCCCCCGACACCAGACCGTCGGAAACCACGCCGGCGATCGCTGTGCCTGCGGCGGTCGCGGCGCTACTGCCGCCGCTGCCTGCGGCGACGGCGGCGAGGCCGCCGGCAGCGGCTAGGAGGGCACCAGCGGAAAATCCGGCCGCGCCCGCGGCCGCAGCACCCGCTGCCGCACCGGTACTTGCCGCACCGGTACTTGCCGCACCCGCCGAAGCGGCACCGGTCGAAGCGGCGCCGGCTTCCGCACCGGCTGCGGCACCCGCGCCGCCGGAGGCTCCCGTTCCGCCCGCAGCGGCCGTCGCGTCGGCCAGGAGCATCGGCTGCGCATCCGAGAGGACCGCAGTGTCGGCGGCGATGTCGCCGGCAGCAGCCAGCAGCGTCGGATCGCCTGCGGCAAGCTCGCCATCGGCGGCAAGCGCCTGTTCGATCGCCGCGTCCTGTGCCTGGGCCTGAGCTGCCTCGGCATCCGGCGCCGCAGCGGCGGCTTCAGCTTGGGCCGCAGCTTCGGCATTTGCTTGCGGCAGCGACCCCTCGGCCTCCATCTTCTGGATCAGGGCCGCCAACTGGGCAATAACGGCGTCGCCGGAAACCTGTTCGGCACTGGTAGGAGCCGGCGCATCGTCGCTACGGCCAGCGTCGCCGACAGGCAAGTCGGATTCCGCGCGCTCGGCTGGAACATTGGCTATTGCGGCTCCCGACAAGCCCAGGGCGGCCAGCGCGATCGGGCTCAGCAGCGGCGAGCCGCCTTTCTCCCGCTCGCGGCGCTCGCTTTCCGACGATGAATTCGTCGAAACGCCGGTAGCCAGAGAATTGACGACGGTCTTGTCAGAGTCTTGATTGCGCCGAATAGCCATGATTGCTCCAGGAAGAATTGATTGACGAACGCGATGTTATTCGATTTACATCGGCTTGAACTTAATTAGGCCTTAAGAACTTTCGCCGGTCTTGCCTACTAGGCGTAGATGCCCCATTGCGACGCATTGAACGTCCCCGGACTGGCTACGTTCAAGCTGGTCACCAGGTCAGTGAAATAACTGGCCTGCGTGGTATCCAGGTCCTGGCTGCCTTGCGGCGCAGCCCAGCTCCCGTCCACGTCGCCGCGCAGGATACCGACAAGACCGACGCTGGTATCGGTCGTGACGTCGGCGGACAGAGTCGGCAGCGTCTTCCCGCTAAGGCCACTGGCCATAGCCGGAACGCTGGTATGGGACGCATTGACGAAAACCCAGGCCGGACTGGCCGCCGGCAGGCCGACAATATGCTTGAGTACGCCGATGGCGTCGGTCAGACCCACCGTATTGTCGCCGTCGAAGTCGGCGGCAAAGGCCTGATAGGGCGACAAGGCCCTACCGGTACCATTGACGTCGAGTCCGACGATCATCTTCAGGATGGCTATGGCATCTTGCAGATTGACCGCGCTGGACGTATTGCTGTCCGCCGTCAGGCTCGCCGTCAGATCGAAGGTATTCGCGCTGACGTTGGAGAAACTGGCGGCACCACCGCTGGCGGTGTTTTGCGCCGTGACGCCGGTAAAGCCGACGTTCACGCCGTCGAGCAGGGTGTGGGTCTTCCACGCGTAAGCGAGGACGCCGACAGTCTTGCCGCTGGCGATGCTCGCGACAAACGTGGCTGCGGTTGCGGAACTCGCGACGCCGTCGCTCAACGTGACATCGAAGCTGTCGCTGGCGCTGGTACTGATGGCGTTGATCGCGGTGTCGTTCGGGTCATAGGTGTACGCCCCGGTGGTCGTGTTGACCGACAGGGTGCCGTAGCTGCCGGCCTTGGTGGCGACGCCGCTGGCGACCGTGCCGCCGGTGATGCCGTAGGTCAGCGTCTGGCCGGCATCGACATCGGCCCCCGGTAGCGTGCCGGTGGTATTGTTGAAGGTTTCGCTGGTGCTGGTGGTGTTGTTGTAGGAAATGCTGGTATTGCTCAGCGACGGCGCGTCGTTGATGCCGGTGATCGTGATCCGCACCGCGCGCGTGTTGCCGCCGCCGACATCGACGTTGAAGCTGTCGGTGACGCTGTCGGCCGCAACGAGACGCTGGGTATCGACGTCGGCATTGTCGAGCGTATAAGTCCAGGCGCCGCTGGCGGCGATGGTAAAGCTGCCGTAGGTGCCGGTGGTCGCGGTCTGGGCGGCGATGACCGCGGCGTCGGCGACGTCGCGGTCGCTGACGACGAGCGTGCCGGTCACGGTCGCCGCAGCGGTGGAGGTTGCGCTTTCGGTGGCGCTGCCGGTGGTGCCGCTGACGCTGGTGGTGTCGTCGGCGCCGGTCAGGCTGATCGTGATGGTGTCGGTGTCGGTCGCCGTGCCGTTGTTGGCGGTGACGGTGAAGACCTCGGTGGTATTGGTCTTGATGCCTTCGATGCCGGCATCGCTGGGCGCAAAGGCCCAGACGCCGGTAGTCGTATTCACCGTCAGGGTGCCGTAGGTGCCGACCTTGGTGCTGGTGCCGCTTGCCACGGTACCGCCGCTGATACCGAAGGTTCCGGAGGTTGCCGCGCCGCCCCAACTGCTGACGGAGTGAGTCCCGCCGGCGCTGCTGTAGGTGTTGTCGGCGGCGGTATCGGTGAAGCTGAGGCTGCCCGACGTCGCCGTCGGCGCAACCAGCGTAGGCGGCGTGGTGCCCGCTTCATTGGCGCCATTCACCGCGATGGTGACGGACTGACTGCTGCCGTTGGCGGCGACGCTGAAAACGTCGGTCGGTGCATCGCCGGCGTTGAGGTTCTGCACCGCGGCGGCAGCGTTGTTCAGCGTGTAAGTCCAGGCACCGTTGGTCCCGATGCTAAAGCTGCCATAGGTGCCCGCCGTGTCGGTCTGGGCGGTGATGGCACCTGCCGTGTCGGCAGTATCGCGGTCGGTGAAGGTCACGGTACCGGTGGCGGTCGCCGTGCCGTCTTCGGTAACGCTGCCGGTCGTGGTGCCGCCGAATGCCGCGCTATCGTTGGCACCGGTGATATTGACGCCAAGCGTGGCCGAGGTCGGCGTCGTCACGACGCCGTCGCTCACCGTGACGGTGAAGTTCTCGCTGACGTCGGTCTTGACGCCTTCGATCGCCGCATCGCTGGGCGCGAAGGTATAGGCGCCGCTCGCCTTGGTCACCGTCAGGGTGCCGTAAGTGCCGGTCTTGCTGACCGTCAGGCCGTCGCCGCTCGTCGTGCCGGCGTCGATGCCGTAGGTCAGCGTCTGACCGCTGTCGCGGTCGCTGCCGGCCAGAGTGCCGGTGGTGTTGCCGAACGTATCGTCGGCGCTGGTATCCGTATAGGCCACCGCGGTGGGTGTCGCCAGCGCCGGCGTGTCGTTGGCCGCGGTCAGGTTGACGGTG
>JACRPB010000023.1 GCA_016214175.1 Rhodocyclales bacterium | reverse complement strand
GTGATGAAAATCACCGGGATGTCGCCGGTGCCGGGGTTTTCCTTGAGCCGGGCGAACACGGTATAGCCGTCCATCTCGGGCATCATCACGTCGAGCAGGATCAGGTCGGGCTTGGGATCGGAGGCGGCGATCTGCAGGGCGCGGCGGCCGGAGTTGGCGACGCGCACGCGATACGACGGTTGCAGCAGTTCCCCGAGCACGGACAGGTTCTCCGGGCCGTCGTCGACGATCAGGATCGTCGGTGGCAATAGCGGTGGGGCCAGCAAGGTCACGAAACCGCGAACCTCCTCAGTCTGCGCAAGCAGGCCAACCGGACTCACGGGTTGGCGGATGCATACTACCTTATCGGAGGGAGCCGCGCGACTTGCGACCAGCCCGCATAAACAGCACGTCAAAGAGGGGATTAGGCATGGCGCGCAGCACTCGCGCGACGACCGCCATCTGCCAGGGCAGCACGGTATAGGAACTGCCGCGCTCGATCACGCGCGCCATGCGTCGCGCCGCCGCATCCGCCGCCATCAGGAACGGCATCGGGTACGCGTTGACGCGGGTCATCGGCGTATCGATGTAGCCGGGAGCGATGGTCACCACCTTGACGCCGGAGGCGCGCAGTTCCACGCGCAGGCTTTCGAGATAGCTGATCGTTGCCGCCTTCGAAGCGCAGTAGGCGCCGGCGCCGGGCAGGCCGCGGATGCCGGCCACCGAGGCGATGCCGGCCAGGGTGCCGCGCCCGGCGGCGGCGAGCGGGGCGACGAAGGGGGCGAAGGTGTGCACCATGCCCAAGACGTTGGTTTCCAGCACGCGGCGAAACACGGGCAGGTCGGCGGCTTCGGCGGTCAGCGTGCCGACGCTGATTCCGGCGTTGGCGATGACGATGTCGGGCAGACCGGCGCGGGCGATGAAATCGCTGCCGGCGGCGGCCACGGCTGCGGCGTCGCCGACGTCGACGTCATAGACGTGGTGAGTGCCGGGAAGGTCCGCCGCGAGTTCCTCAAGCGCGGCGCGGCGCCGCGCCACCAGGCCGAGCCGGGCGCCGCGCGCGGCGTAATGACGGGCCAGGGCGGCGCCGATGCCGCTGGAGGCGCCGGTCAGAAAAATGCGCGGGGGCTGCCCGCGCATCGCCGTTTGCGCCATGGGGCGCGGACTTACCGTTTCTGCTCTTTGCGCGCCTTGGCGATCAGCGCATCGACGACGCCCAGCAGTTCCTCGTGGCTGGGCGCGTTGTCGGCGGTGCGGTACTTGCCCGCCACCACCAGCGCCGGCACGCCGGGCACGCCGTAGGCGCCGGACGCCTGCTTGGCGCGCGTCACCTTGCTCTGCACGGCGAAGGAACCGTAAACGTCCGTGAAAGCCTTGCGCTCGATGCCTTTGCGCACCGCCCATTCGATGACAACGGCATCGCTGGTCATGTTCAGGTTCTCGGCGTGAATGGCATCGAACGCCGCGCCATGCAGCTTGTCGAGTGCGCCGAGCGCTTCCAGCGTGTAATACAGCCGCGCCGTCGGTTCCCACTGCGGGCGGAAGATCACCGGCACGCGCTTGAAGACGACGTCCTTCGGCAGGGTTTTCAGCCACTTCGCCAGGGGCGGATCGAAGTGGGCGCAATGGGGGCACATGTAGGAAAAGAACTCGATCACCTCGACCTTGCCGGCGGCCTCGGTCGGCTGCGGCGCCGCCAGGACCGAATAGTCGCGCCCTTCCTGCAGGGTCTGCGCGCCGGCCAGGCTGGCGAAGACGAAGCAGGCGATGCCGATCAGGACTTTCAGTTTGCGCATGGGGGTTCTCCTTTGTCGTAGCTCACTTGACCTTGACCAGCGTCGTTTGCAGGCCGCTCTCGGCCAGTTGGTTTCTTACGCGGTTCATCTCGTCGAGCCGCGCGTAGGGGCCGACGCGCACCCGGTACAGCGTGCCCTTGTCCGGAATCACCACTTCCTGCACCCCGACCTCGACGCCCATCAGCGAAAGTTTCGCCCTCAGGCTGTCGGCATCGGCGGCTTTCTGAAAGGCGCCGGCCTGCAGGTACAGCGTTTCGGTCGGGACGGCCTCGGCCGCCGGCGCAGCCGCCGGCTGCGGGGCGGCCGGTGCGGCGGGACTGGGCAGCGCTTCCTGGCCGCCGGGCAGTATCTTGTAGAACTCGAAGCGCGGCTTCTCGCCGACCTTGTCGCCGGGCTTGCCGGGAAGCGGCTCGGGCGTCTTCGCGGCGCCGGGCGCTCTATCCGCCGGCTTCTCGGCACGATTCGACTTGTCCTGAAACGGCAGCGGCGTCTTGTTCAGATACCAGACGACGCCGAATGCGGCCAGGATGCCGACGACCAGGCCGATGAACAGGCCGAGCATGATGCCGCCGCGACTCTTGCCGCGCGGGGGCTGCTGCTTCGCGGGGGCTGGGTTTCTCATGTCACATCGTCTCCGGAGCGGCTACGCCGAGTAGCCTCAAGCCGTTCTGCAGGACCTGGCGCACGGCGACGGCCAAGGCGAGCCGCGCGCGCTTGACCGCTTCGTCTTCCGCCAGCAGCCGCTCGGCGTTGTACCAGCCATGGAAATCGGCGGCAAGTTCGCGCAGATAGAAGGCGACGGTGTGCGGCGCGTATTCCTGGGCAGCGGCGGCGATGGTCTCCGGGAACTCCGCCAGCCGCGCGCACAAGGCCAGTTCCTTCGCGCCCTGCAATTGCGCGAGATCGGCCGCCGGCAGTTCGCTTTCCTTGCCGCCCCACTGCGCCAGCACCGAACAGATGCGGGCATGGGCGTACTGGACGGAATAGACCGGGTTGTCGCTGGTTTCCGACTTCGCCAGCGTCATGTCGAAATCGAGCGCCTGGTCGCAGCGGCGCAGCAGATAGAAGAAGCGGCACGCGTCGTTGCCGACCTCTGCGCGCAGCTCGCGCAGGGTGACGAATTCGCCGGAACGCGTGGACATCGAAACCTTGGCGCCGTCGCGGAACAGACTGACGAACTGCACCAGGGCGACGTCGAGCTTGGCGGCGTCGAGATCGAGCGCCTGCAAGGCGCCCTTGACGCGCGCGATGTAGCCGTGGTGATCGGCGCCCCAGATGTCGATCACCTTGTCGAAGCCGCGCTCGAACTTGTTCGCGTGGTAGGCGATATCGGAGGCGAAGTAGGTGAACAAGCCGTTGTCGCGCTGGACGACGCGGTCCTTCTCGTCGCCGAAGGCGGTCGAGCGGAACCACTTGGCGCCGTCCTGGAGGTAAATGTGGCCGCGCTTTTCGAGTTCGGCGACGGCCTTCGCCACCATGCCCGTGTCGTAGAGGCTGCGCTCCGAAAACCAGCAGTCGAAATGCACGCCGTAGCCTTCGAGGTCCTCGCGGCAGTCGGCGAGCTGTTCGGTCAGCGCGTGCTGGTGCACGTAGGCCCAGTCCTCGCCGAGCAAGTCCTTGGCGGCATTGATGAGGCCGTCGAGATGGGCTTCGAGCTGGTCTTTCTCTTCCTTGCTGTAGGCGCCGTCGTCGGGGCGCGCCGGTGCCGGCGGCACGCTGGCGAGCACGGCGGCCGCCGGATGGACGTAGCGGTCGCGATGCGCAGCCTGGATCTGCTCGGCCATCTCGCGCACGTAGCCGCCCTGGTAGGCGTTGGGCGGAAAGGGCACGAAGTCGCCGAACAATTCGAGGTAGCGCAGCCAGGTCGACAGGGCGAGGATGTCCATCTGGCGGCCGGCGTCATTGACGTAGTATTCGCGGCAGACCTCGTAGCCGGCGAAGGCCAACAGCGAAGCGAGGCTGGCGCCATAAGCGGCGCCGCGGCCGTGGCCGACATGCAGCGGCCCGGTCGGGTTGGCGGAAACGAACTCGACCTGAACCTTCCTGCCGCCGGCCAGCACCGCCCCCTTGCCGAAGTCGACGCCGCCGTCGAGGACGGCTTGCACAATCTGCGTCTTGGCCGCGGGCGCAAGGGTGAAGTTGATGAAGCCGGCGCCGGCGATCTCGACCTTCTCGACCCACGGCGACTTCGGCAGTTCGCGCACCAGGCGCTCGGCGATCTTGCGCGGATTTTCCTTGGCCGCGCGCGCCAATTGCAGCGCCAGATTCGTGGCGAAATCTCCGTGAGCGGTCTGTTTCGGACGCTCCAGTTGAATCTCGGCGACGGCGCCGGGGACCACGGATTCCAGCGCAATGCGCAGCAAGCCGGCCAGTTGGGACTTGGGGTCGAAGCTCATGAAGGCTGAGTAAAGTCAGACGAGCCGCGGATTATACGCCCCGCGACCAGCCGGACAGCATCCTCGGAATAGCGGAAAAAAAGCTTGCAGATAGGAACGGTTCTCATATACGATGAGAACAGTTCGCATTTGATAGCTCACCAATCATCATGCAAGGTATTGAAAAATCAAAATTTCACGAAAAACAGCCCGCAACGGAATCCGGCCATGGACGACTCGGCGCAAGCTGCCGACGCCTCGATAGCCGCGAGCTGTTTACTGCCGGCAACGAGCTGCTCATCGACCACCACGGCGCGAGTTATCGGCTGCAAATCACGCGCCAGGGAAAACTGATACTCACGAAATAGCCGCACCGACAGCCAGCCAGCCGCCCGTTGGAACGGCGGCAAGCCAGCCAAAGATCCTCAACGACCTATTGGAGGTTTGCCATGCCTACGTCAATCCGTTTCATCCTGCCGGCGCTGTGCGCCGCTTTCTCCACCGCCGCCCTCGCCCTCGAATACCCGATCGGCGCCCCACAGAACGTCGCCGGCATGGAAGTCGCCGCCGTCTATCTGCAAGCCGTCGAAATGGAACCCGAAGGCCACATGCGCAAGGCGGCCGACTCCGACATCCACCTCGAAGCCGACATCCACGCGCTCGCCAACAACGCCAACGGCTTTCCCGAGGGCTCCTGGATTCCGCACCTGCTGGTCAAGTACGAGCTGACCCGGCTGCCCGGCAGCGAGACCGTCAAGGGCGACATGATGCCCATGGTCGCCAGCGACGGCCCGCACTACGGCGACAACGTCAAGCTGAAGGGACCGGGCAAGTACAAGGTGAAGTTCACGATCTATTCGCCCGGCGCCAAGGAAAACGCCGCCGGCAACCATTTCGGCCGCCACACCGACCGCGCCACCGGCGTACGCCCCTGGTTCAAGCCGGTCGACACCGAATGGGAATTCACCTATGCCGGCGTCGGCAAGAAGGGCGGGTACTAGGATGAACTTCGTCCGCACCGCCCTGATCGCGGCCGTGGCGGGCACGTTCGCGCCGCCCGCCGTCGCCGCCGATCTGGCCGTCCTTAAGGCCGAACTGAAGCGCCTGGCCGAACGCATCGAAAACCTCGAACGGCACAACGAGGATCTGGCAACGGCGCTCGACAGCCAGCGCGTCAGCGACCGCGAGCCGGAAGTCGCCACCCGGCTCAAGGCCGTCGAGTTCCAGACGCTGGCAATGCAGAAGCAGGCGCGCCAGATCGAAGCGCTGGAAGGCATCACGGTCGGCGCCAGCCTCACCGGCGTGGTGCAGAAGGTCGCCGCCGGCAGCACCGCGAGCGGCGCCGACGAAACGCGCGCCAACTACCGCGGCGACATCTCGGTGACCCTGCCGGGCGGCGACATGGGCGACACCGAGGGCAAGATCTTCGCCCACTTCCGCTTCGGCCAGGGCCGCGGCATCGGCCTCAGGCCCACTTACGCCAGCACCGCCAACACCACTGCCTTCGAGGTCGGCAGTACGCCGGCCGACGATTCCTTCGGCATCCTGGCGCAGGCCTGGTATCAATTGACGATCCCGCTCCTCGACTGCGGCCTCAAGGCCAACGCGCGCGAACACCTGCGTTTGATCGCGGGCAAGATCGACCCCTTCGTCTTCTTCGACCAGAACGCGGCGGCCGACGACGAATCGGCGCGCTTCATGAACAACGCCTTCGTCCATAACCCGCTGCTCGACTCCGGCGGCGACATCCGCGCCGACGCCTACGGCTTCGCCCCCGGCGCCATCGTCCAGTACGTCAATAGCCGCGAGAAGGGCGCGGAATGGGGCCTGTCGCTGGGTGCCTTCGGTGCCGGCGCCGGCGCCAACTTCACCGGCTCGCTAGCCGGCCCCTTCGTCATCGCCCAGGCCGAGACCGCGGCGCGCCTCAACTACCTGCCGGGCAACTACCGCGTCTATGCATGGCGCAACGGCCGCGGCGCCGGCTACGACGGCATCGAGCGCCGGCATGCCGGCATCGGCGTCTCGATCGACCAGAAGGTGGACGACGACCGAGGACCTGACCCTGTTCGGGCGCTACGGCCGCCAGTTGCAGGGCAAGGTACGCTTCGACCGCGCGCTGACCCTGGGCGCCGAACTCGGCGGCGCCGCCTGGGCGCGCGCGGCCGACGGCCTCGGTCTCGCCTTCGGCCGCCTGCGCACCAGCGGCGACTTCCGCAACGATGCGCCGACTGTGGACGCGAACGGCGATGCCGTGCCCGACTTCGGCTACCAGGCCGGCAGCGCCGAGAAGCAGACGGAAATCTACTACCGCTACCAGCTCAACGGCCGCGTCGAACTGTCGCCCAGCGCGCAGTGGATACGCAGCCCCGGCGGCAACGGAGCCGCGGCGACAGTCAAAGTGGTGGGCCTGCGCGCGAAGGTGGGCTTCTGACCATGAGCGCCCGCCTCGTCTATGGCCTGCTGGCAACCGGCGCCTGGTTCGGCCTGGGCTGGGCCGTCGAAGCCCGCGCCCAGTCGTCCGAGCTGCCGACCTTTCAAGTGATCGCCAAGGATGGCCGCCTCTCTCCCGCGCGCATCGAGGTGCCGGCGGGCAAGCGCATCAAGCTCGCCATCAGGAACGAGGGCCGCGGCCCGATCGAGTTCGAAAACCTCGATCTGCGCGTCGAGAAGGTGCTGGCGCCGGGCGCCAGTTCCTTCGTCGTCACGCCGCCGCTGCGGCCCGGCACTTACGACTTCATCGACGAGTTCCACGCCGACACCGGCAAGATGCAGTTGATCGCGCGCTAGCCCCAACATGCTCAACGCCCTGATCATCGTCTGGCGCGAAAGTCTCGAAGCGATGCTCGTCATCGGCGTGCTGTCGTCCTGGATCGCGCGCCAGCCGCAGCCGGCCGTACTCAAGCGCGGCCTCTGGTCGGGCGCTGGCGGCGGCATCGCGCTGGCGCTCGGCCTCGGCTTCGCCACTTACGCGGCGCAAAGCGAACTCGCCGGCAACGCGCTGGAGCGCTTCCAGCTCGCCATGGTGCTGATCGCCGCCGGCCTGATCCTGCAAATGGTGCTGTGGATGCACCGCCATGGCCGCCACATGAAGCGCGAACTCGAAAGCCGGGCCGCGGGCAGTACCGGCGCCTTCGGCATCGCCGTGATCGCGGCCCTGGCCGTGGCGCGCGAAGGCGCCGAGACCGTGGTCTTCCTCTATGGCCTCGGCATGGAAAGCAGTGGCACCGCGCTGACCGAACTCCTGGCCGCGGCGGCGGCTGGCTTCGCCCTCGCCGCCGCCACTGCCTGGCTGGTAGCCCGCGGCGCGCGCTTCTTGAGTTACCGCACGCTGTTTCGCGCCAGCGAAATCCTGCTGCTGCTGATCGCCAATGCGCTGCTCGCCAACGGCATCGACCGCATGATCGCGCTCGACTGGCTGCCGCCGCTGCTCGATCCGGTCTGGGATCTGTCGGCGCTGCTGAGCGACGGCCGCGGCGTCGGCCGCTTCCTCGCCGATTTCGTCGGCTACCGCGCGCGGCCGGCCGGAATGCTGCTCCTCGCCAGCCTGGCGTTCTGGTCCTATGCGCTGTGGCGCCTGGCGCAGGCCGACAAGCCGGCGCCCGCGCAGGCCTGAGATGGACGGCACCTATCCCCTGATCTTTGCGCCGCCGCACAGCCGCGGCCGGCTCGCACGTCTCGGCGATTGGATGGCGCGCCACCGCCGCCCCCTCGTCGCCGTGCAGTGGATCGTCGTCCTCTTCTACGCGCTGCTGGTTGCCGTGCCGGCCTTCCTGCCGCATCCGCATCCCGAGGCACGCCTGTTCTCCGACAGCTTCGGCGCCGCCTCCTTCGTCGATGCGGCCTACTGCGCAACCGACGGTGCCGCGGCGCCGCCGCAGGACAAGACTCCCTACGCCGCATCGTGGCACGAGCGCATGGTGTTGCTGGCCCAGTATTTGTTCTGGGGCGTCTGGTGGCCCTTCGTCATCCTCTCGATCATGGTCGCCGGCCGCGTCTGGTGCGGAGTGCTCTGCCCCGAAGGCGCGCTGGCCGAATTCGCCAGCCGCCACGGCCGCGGCGGCGTCATCCCGCGCTGGCTGCGCTGGAGCGGCTGGCCGCTCGTCGCCTTCGTCCTCACCACGATCTACGGCCAGTTGATCAGCGTCTACGAATACCCCGAGGTCGCCTTGCTGATCCTCGGCGGCTCGACCGTCGCCGCCGCCGGCGTGGGCTATCTCTACGGCCAGGGCAAGCGCGTCTGGTGCCGTTACCTGTGCCCGGTCTCCGGCGTCTTCGCCCTGCTGGCGCGCATCGCCCCGATCCATTTCCGCGTCGACCGCGCGGCCTGGCTGCATCATCCGGCACGCACCGCCGCCGTCGATTGCGCGCCGCTGCTCCCCGTCAGCCATCTCGACAGCATGGCGCAGTGCCATGCCTGCGGCCGTTGCAGCGGCCACCGCGGCGCCGTCGACCTCGCCCTGCGCTCGCCCAATGCCGAGATCCTCGGCGCGAAAGTTCCGCAAACCCACGAAGCCCTGCTGCTGATCTTCGGCATGCTGGGCGTTGCCCTCGGCGCCTTCCAATGGACCGTCAGCCCCTGGTTCGTCGCGGCCAAGCAGACCGCCGCCACCTGGCTCGTCGAGCGCGACATCCTCTGGCCGCTGGCCGACAACGCCCCCTGGTGGCTGCTGACGCACCAGCCGGCGGCGGGCGATGTCTTCACCTGGCTCGACGGCGCGGCCGTGCTCGCCTACATCCTTGCCGTCGCCGCACTGCTGGGCGGTACCGTCTGGCTCGGCACCGTCGCCGCGGCGCGGCTCGCCCGCATCGACTGGCGC
>JACRPB010000243.1:4326-6912 GCA_016214175.1 Rhodocyclales bacterium | reverse complement strand
CGCGGCATCTATGCCAGCCTGAGCTGCGAGGAGAACCTGTTGCTGCCGCCCGCGGTGGGCAGCGGCGGCATGAGCGTCGCCGAGCTTTACGCCATGTTCCCCAACTTGCGGGAACGGCGCCACAGCCAGGGCACGCGGCTCTCTGGCGGCGAACAGCAGATGCTGGCGCTAGCGCTCATCCTTCGCACCGGTGCGCGCCTGCTGCTGCTCGACGAAATCTCGGAAGGCCTGGCGCCGGTGATCGTGCAGAAGCTGGCCGAGGTCATCCATCACTTGAAGGAAAAGGGCTACACCATCGTGCTGGTCGAGCAGAACTTCCGCTTCGCCGCGCCGCTCGCCGATCGCATGTACGTGATCGAGCACGGCCAGGTCGCGGCGGAAATCGCCCAGCACGAGCTGGCGGAGAAACGGGAATTCCTCCAGGAATTTCTCGGCGTATGAACGACATCACAAGGAGACAAGCATGAAACGCAGCACTCTCGCCGCCGCCGTCGCGGCAGCATTCGGCCTCGCCGCCGGCGCCGCCCAGGCGCAGGTTTCCGACAACATGGTCAAGATCGGCGTGCTCACCGACATGTCGGGCGCCTATTCCGACCTCTCCGGCAGCGGCGCGGTGGAGGCCACCAAGATGGCGATCGAAGACTTCAAGGCCAAGGAAAAGCCGGCCTTCGGCATAGAGATCGTCGCCGCCGACCACCAGAACAAGGGCGACATTTCCTCGAACAAGGCGCGCGAATGGTTCGACCGCGAGAAGGTCGACGTCGTCACCGAGCTCGTCACCACCTCGACCGCGCTCGCCGTGATGAAGGTGGCGAAGGAAAAGAACAAGATCGCGCTCGTCTCCGGCGCCGCCTCGACGCGCATCACCAACGACGACTGCAACGACGTCACCGTGCATTGGACCTACGACACCTATGCGGTGGCCAACGGTACCGCCAAGGCGGTGGTGAAGCAGGGCGGCAAGAGCTGGTTCTTCCTCACCGCCGACTACGCTTTCGGCCATTCGCTGGAAAAGGATTCGTCCGACGTGGTCGCGGCCAACGGCGGCAAGGTGCTCGGCGCGGTGCGCCATCCCTTCCCCGGCACCGACTTTTCGTCCTTCCTACTCAAGGCCCAGGCCTCGGGCGCCCAGGTCATCGGCCTCGCCAACGCCGGCACCGACACGACGAACTCGATCAAGCAGGCCTCGGAATTCGGCATCACGCCCAAGCAGTCGCTGGCCGGCCTGCTGATGTTCATCACCGACGTGCATAGCCTGGGACTGAAGGCGACGCAGGGCATGTACCTGACCGAGGCCTTCTACTGGGACGCCAACGACGAGACGCGCGCCTGGTCGAAGCGCTTCTTCGAGCGCACGAAGAAGATGCCGACCATGGTGCAGGCCGGCCAGTACTCGTCGGTCATGCATTACCTGAAGGGCGTCAAGGCCACCGCCGGCGACGATACGCAGAAGGTCATGGCCTGGATGAAGAAGACGCCGGTGAACGACTTCTTCGCCAAGAACGGCAGCATCCGCGAAGACGGCCGCCTGGTGCACGACATGTACCTGATGCAGGTGAAGAAGCCCGAGGAATCGAAGTACGCCTGGGACTACTACCACGTGCGCCAGACCATCCCCGCGGCCGAGGCCTTCCAGCCGCTGGCCCTGTCGAAGTGCCCGCTGGTGAAGAAGTAGGAGGCGCGGCGTGACGGAGATCTTCGGCGTCCCCCTGCCGGCCCTGATGGGCCAGTTGATGCTCGGCCTGGTGAACGGTTCCTTCTACGCCATGCTGAGCCTGGGGCTCGCCGTGATCTTCGGCATGCTCAACATCATCAACTTCGCCCACGGCGCCCTCTACATGATGGGCGCCTTCTTCGCCTGGTTCGGCCTCACCTACTGGGGCATCGGCTACTGGCAGTCGCTGCTGCTGGTGCCGCTGGCGGTGGGCGCGGTCGGCGTCGTCATCGAGCGCAGCCTGCTGCAATGGCTGTACAAGCTCGACCATCTCTACGGCCTGCTGCTGACCTTCGGCCTGGCGCTGATCATCGAGGGCCTGTTCCGCGCCCAGTTCGGCGTTTCCGGCCAGCCCTACCAGATTCCCGACGAGCTCTCCGGCGCCTTCAACCTCGGCTTCATGTTCCTGCCGAAATACCGCGCCTGGGTCATCGTCTCCTCGCTCGCGGTGTGCCTGACGACCTGGTACGTGATCGAGAAGACGCGGCTCGGCGGCTACCTGCGCGCCGCCACCGAGAACCCGAAGCTGACCCAGGCCTTCGGCATCAACGTGCCCTTGCTGGTGATGCTGACCTACGGCTTCGGCGTCGCCCTGGCCGGCTTCGCCGGCGTGCTGGCGGCACCGGCCTTCCAGGTCAATCCGCTGATGGGCTCGAACCTGATCATCGGCGTCTTCGCCGTCGTCGTCATCGGCGGCATGGGCTCGATCCTCGGCTCCATCGTCACCGGCCTCGGCCTGGGGCTGATCGAGGGCCTGACCAAGGTCTTCTACCCCGAGGCCTCGGCCACCGTGGTCTTCATCATCATGGTCATCGTGCTGATGGTGCGCCCGGCCGGCCTGTTCGGAAAAGAAAAATGAGTCCCGCCCGCCT
>JACRPB010000243.1:0-4307 GCA_016214175.1 Rhodocyclales bacterium | reverse complement strand
TTCGGCACCGCCGCCTACGTCGCCGGCCACGCCATGAAGGTCTGGGCGCTGCCGACGCCGCTCGGCATCCTCGCCGGCACCGCGGCGGCGGCCCTGCTGGGCTGGGCCTTCGGCAGCCTGGCGATCCGCCGCCAGGGCATCTACTTCGCGATGATCACGCTCGCCCTGGCGCAGATGATGTACTTCGTCTTCATCCAGGCCCCCTTCACCGGCGGCGAAGACGGCCTGCAGGGCGTGGCGCGCGGCACGCTGTTCGGCGTCGTCGATCTCGGCGACGACCTCAATCTCTACTATTTCGTGCTGGCGATTTTCGTCTTCGGCTTCTGGCTGATCCAGCGCGCCATCCATTCGCCTTTCGGCCAGATCCTCAAGGCCATCCGCGAAAACGAGGCGCGCACGATATCGCTCGGCTACGACGTGGCGAAATACAAGCTGCTCGCCTTCGTGCTCTCGGCCGCGCTGGCTGGCCTGGCCGGCGCGACCAAGGTGCTGGTGTTCAAGTTCGCGACGCTCACCGACGCCCACTGGCACATGTCGGGCGAGGTGGTGCTGATGACCATCCTCGGCGGCATGGGCACGGTGCTCGGCCCCGTCGTCGGCTCCGCCATCGTCATCACGCTGGAAAGCGAACTCGCCGACAAGGTCGGCTCGCTGGTGACCGTGATCATGGGCGCGATTTTCGTCGTCTGCGTGCTGCTGTTCCGCCGCGGCATCGTCGGCGAATTGATGGCGCTGCGGCGGCGCTGAACGCCCATCCGCCGGGCTTGCGTCGTCCGCTCGTTGCCGTATACTGTCCGTACAGCATACGGAGGGCGTCATGGGAGCCACAATCAAGGAAGAGCGCATCGAGATTCGTCTCGCATCTGCCGAAAAGGAGCGTATCCGGCAGGCGGCAGTGCTTTGCCACCAGAACGTCAGCGAATTCGTTCTCAGGGCAGTCCGCTCGGTAGCGGACGACACCTTGGCCGAGCAGACGCGCTTCGTGCTGCCCAAGGACCAGATGGCAGAGTTCTACGCCGCCCTCGATCAACCGGCCAAGTCGATTCCCCGGCTGCGGGCGTTGTTCAGGAAACCGAGTGTTCTTGAGAACAAATGAAGTTGCCGCTGCGTGGTCCGGAGATATTCTCCGCGGTCCATGACGCGTCCGAGTTCGATTGCGGCAACGAGGCGCTGAATCGCTTTCTGCAACGGCATGCGTTGAACAATCAGCGCAACCAAAGCGCGCGTACCTATGTCGCGCTGCGCGGGGAAACCCGCGTCGTGGGTTTCTATACGATGGCGGCGGCCGCCGCCGAATACGACGTCGTGCCGGCGCGGATCGCCAAAGGCCTGGCGCGGCACCCGATCCCGCTCACTTTATTGGCGCGGCTCGCCGTCGACGTCACGGAGCAGGGGGCGGGCCTCGGTGCCGCCCTTTTGAAGGACGCCTTGAAACGGTTTCTCCAGGCGCAAGCCATCATTGCCGCACGTGCCCTCGTCGTGCAGGCCAAGGACGAGCACGCCATCGCGTTCTATCGGCATTTCGGATTCGTGCCCGCGCCGCTCGATCCCTACCATTTGTTCCTGATGACGAAAGACATTCAGGCATCGATGCTGTAAATCCGCAGCACGCCTGCGTCGGATGGCTATTCGGGGGCGGCGGCGGTTGCCCTCGTGCCGACCACGCCAGCCACCACCGCATCGAGGTTCTCGCGCAGCCAGCGGTTGGTCGCATCGAGGTGGTCGCGCCGGTGCCAGACGACGTACATCGGCATGCCGGGGCAGGGCAGCGGCGGCGCGGCCTGGGCGAAGCCCTGCAGCAGGCCGGCGCCGAGCAGGCTCGGCAGGGTGGCGAGATAACCGCTGCCGCGCAGGAAGGGCGCGATGCCCGAGAAGTTCGGCACGACGGCGGCGAAGCGGCGCTGCGTGCCCTGCTCGGCGAGCAGGCGATCGATTTCGAGCGGCCCGCGTTTTTCATAGACGACGGTGACGTGCTCGGCCGCCAGGTAGTCGTCGCGGGTCTGCGGCGCCTGGCGCACCGCGGCATCGTAGAAACAGACGTAGCGGTCCTCGAACAGCCGCCGCTGCAAGATGTCGTCGGCGTCCGGCGGTCGCGGGGTGATGGCGAGGTGGCAGCGCTGCTCGCGCAGCATCTCGGCCTTCGGCACGTTCGACGGGATCACGCGCAGGCGCAGGCGCGGCGCCGCGGTGCGCAGGCGTGCCAGCAGCGCCGGCAACAGCAGGTCGCGCTGCAAGTCGTTGGCGGCGATCACGACTTCGCCGTCGAAGGCCGCCGGGTCGAAGTCTTCGCCCGCGGCGAAATGGCGCATGCCGTCGAGCAGCGCGCGCGCCTCGGCCGCGAGCGCCAGCGCGCGCGCCGTGGCGACGACCCCGCGTCCGGCCTTGACGAACAGCGGATCGCCGACGATGCGGCGCAGCTTCGCCACCAGATGGCTGACCGCGGACTGCGTGATGTCGAGCCGCTCGGCCGCCCGCGTCAGCGACTGCTCCTCGACCAGGATCGCCAGCAGGTGCAGCAGCCGGCCGTCGATATCGAGATGGGAAAGCGCAGACTTATCCACGGTGCTTGCCCAGTCGCAGCGCGCCGATCGCCAGCAGCAGCCAGGAGCCGATGTAGGCCGCGCCGCCGTAGGGCGTGACCGCATGCCAGTCGTTGAAGCCGGCGATGCTGCGCAGATAGAGGTTGCCGCTGAACAGCAGCGTGCCGACGATCATCAGGATTCCTGCCGCGAGGAACCAGCGCGAGCTTGGGTGGTTGCTCGCGACCAGGCCGACGATCAGGAGCCCGAGCGCATGGAACTGGTGGTATTGCAGGGCTGTCTGGAACAGCGGCAAGGTTGTCCCCACCTGCAAATTCGCCATATGCGCGGCCGCGGCGCCGAGCACGACCGATGCGGCGGCGCTGAGCGCGCCGAGGGCGAGGAAGAGTTTGGCGTGGAGCGGCATGGGGCGGCGTCGCTGAGTTCGGAGGGCCGAATGATATGCGATGGCGGGGTTGTGCGTGGCAGCGCCGGCTGCGACAGGCCGGGGATTCGCCTCATGCGCTCCCGCCCTACGGGTTCCCGCGGCGCCGGAGCGCCGGACGGCCGGTCGCTCAAACTCGCGCTGCGCGCTCAAACATCGCGCCCGGACTTCCCCGTCCGGCACTCCGTCGCCGCGGCGGTCGCAAAATCGGCGACTCCCCGGCCTGCCGCAGCCGTCGTTGGACGCCTGCGCGTGCCGCAGCGCAGCAGTTAGCGGACTTGCATAATGGGCGGCCGCACGGTCTAATCCCACCCGTATAGACCGTTGGCGTAGCCGCGATGCCAGCGACGGGCCGGCCAGCAGACAGCGGCGATAGACAGACGCTTTTCACGAAACGTTTATTTGTTCACGCCGTTACGGAAGACCATGATTTCGCGAAGAAGCCATCGGCATTTTGCAATCGGATTCGCGTTTGTGACGGATTGCTTTCCGTCATTGTTCACCCACACTTGGCGTTGGGCACCATGAGCATTTCGCCGCCCGTTGTGCCGAAGCCAAAGTGCACGCCTTGTCCAGGTCTGCTACTGCTCGCCCTCGTCGTCTTAGTTGTCGTGTCGGGCTGGGCCGTATTGGTTGTCGAGAGGGTGTTTTCCGGTGCTGGGATGGAGCACTGCTGCACCATCGAAGGAGTGCCGTTCAACTATATTGGCGTCTTCGTTTTGCTCTGCGGCGTTGCCATCGTCGTGTTGCTGGCCGTGACGTTCCAAGTTCGCGATTGGTTGCTCCGTCGAGATTTCGAGCGCAAATACGGAGTGAAGGTCCCGCCAGAAGCAAGTGGGCCGGCGAACTCGGGCAGCCAAGACTACGCACCTTCTCTTCATGGCGTTGAGTACCACGATGGTGACTGACATGGTGCCCAACCCTGCGTTGCAGGCGACCTTGCGCATAAAGCCGCGCAAGGCGCCTGAACTTGAACGTTAGGCGTCATCATGGCGACACGCGATCTATTCAGCGAGATAAAGGAATTGCGGCAGCGGAATCCTCGTCGCAAGGGGCCATTCGGCGACGTAATCCGTCGTATCGACGCATTGACTGAGGAAACTCGCAAGCTCACGAAGCGCAAGCGACTAATCCGTCGAGATCGTGAATTCTTGCGTCATGTACCGGTTGCGGCGATTGCTTGCGTAGAGGGCTACTACAAAGGGCTCATCTGCGACCTAATAAACGTTGGCCCGCCTTTCCTTCAAAACGCCGTGAACTTTAGGGAAGTGCGACTTACGCTGGAAGGACTGGTCGGCACACACACGAGACAAGTTTCGGTCGGCGAACTCGTCACACACACT
>JACRPB010000242.1 GCA_016214175.1 Rhodocyclales bacterium | reverse complement strand
GACAAGCCGCGCTACCTGATGGGCGTCGGCACGCCCGAGGACATCGTCTTTGCGGTGAGCCAGGGCATCGACATGTTCGATTGCGTCATGCCGACGCGCAACGCCCGCAACGGCTGGCTGTTCACGCGTCATGGCGACGTCAAGATCAAGAACGCCTGCCACAAGGACGATCCGCGCCCGCTCGACGCCACCTGCGGCTGCTACACCTGCCGCCATTTCACGCGCGCCTATCTGCATCATCTGCATCGCATCGGCGAGATTCTCGGCGCACGCCTCAACACCATCCACAACCTCTACTATTACCAGACGCTGATGAGGGAATTGCGCGCCGCCATCGAGGCGGGCGGCCTGGCGGACTATGCCGGGGAATTCCGCCGGCTGCGCGGGAGCGGCTGATATAATCCGCCGCTCTCTCAAGACATCTGGAGTCGAACTGTGCTGATTTCCAACGCCTACGCGCAAGCTGCCGCCCCTGCCGCCCAGGATCCTTTCGGCGGCATCCTCGGCATGCTCCCCATCATCCTGATGTTCATCGTGCTCTGGTTTCTGATGATCCGGCCGCAGATGAAGAAGGCCAAGGAACACCAGAAGATGGTGGGCGAACTGCAAAAGGGCGACGAGATCGTCACCCAGGGCGGCATGGCCGGCCGCATCGTCAAGGTCGGCGAGAACTTCGTCACCGTCGAAGTCGCCGAGTTCAAGGACGCCCCGATCGAGGTCAGCGTGCAGAAACAAGCCATCAGCGCGCTGCTGCCCAAGGGCACGCTGAAAGCGCTTTAACCGTTCTCTACGGCCGGCGTCCGCCGGCCCCGGTGCATCGTCATGAACCGTTATCCCCTCTGGAAGAACGTCCTCGTCGCCGTCGCCCTGGTGCTCGGCCTGCTCTACACCTTGCCGAACTTTTTCGGCGAGGTGCCCGCCGTCCAGGTCTCCAGCGTCAAAGCCACGATCAAGGTGGACGCGAAGCTGATGTCGCGCGTTGCCGACGTCCTGAAGACCGCCGGCATCGCCGACAACGGCTTCTTCGCCGATCCCAACAGCGTGCGCGTGCGCTTCGCCGACACCGACACCCAGTTGAGGGCCAAGGACGCCATCGAGAAGGCGCTCAACCCCGACCCGACCGATGCCACCTACAGCGTCGCGCTGAACCTGCTCTCGGCCTCGCCGACTTGGCTCACCGGCATCCATGCGCTGCCGATGTATCTGGGCCTGGACTTGCGCGGCGGCGTGCACTTCCTGCTCCAGGTCGACATGAAAGGCGCCATCACCAAGCGCCTCGACGCCACCGCCGCCGACATGCGCAGCATGCTGCGCGACAAGAACGTGCGCCATTCAGGCATCGGCCGCGAAGGCCAGACGATCGTCGTCAAGTTCCGCGATGCCGAAACCCTGGCCAAGGCGCGCGACGCCATCCTCGCCTCTCAGCCCGCCGCGATGGTCGGCCAGAGCGGCGGCGGCCTCGGTCAGAAAGTCGACCTCAACATCGCGGAAGGCGGCGATGGCGGCGAACTCAAGCTGACGATCACGCTTTCCGAAGCGGCGCAGAAGCGCGTCCAGGAAATGGCCGTCAAGCAGAACATCGGCACCCTGCACAACCGCATCAACGAGCTCGGCGTCGCCGAGCCGGTGATCCAGCAGCAAGGCGCCGACCGCATCGTCGTACAACTGCCCGGCGTGCAGGACACGGCCAAGGCCAAGGACATCCTCGGCCGCACCGCGACGCTGGAACTGCACATGGTGGACGACGAGAACAGCGCCAATCCCAGCGTGCTGGAAGCCGCCGCCAAGGGCCAGCCTCCGGTCGGCACCGAGTACTACGTCGAGCGCGGCGGGCGCGGCCTGCTGATCAAGAAGCCGGTCATGCTCACCGGCGAGCGCCTCACCGACGCCCAGCCCGGCTTCGACGGCCAGACTCAGGAAGCGGCGGTGCATTTGACGCTCGATTCCGCCGGCTCGCGCATCTTCAAGGACCTGACGCGCGACAACGTCGGCAAGCGCATGGCGATCCTGCTCATCGAAAAAGGCAAGGGCGAGGTGGTCACGGCACCGGTGATCCGCTCCGAAATCGGCGGCGGCCGCGTACAAATTTCCGGTCGCATGACGACCCAGGAAGCGAACGACGTCGCCCTCCTGCTGCGCGCCGGTTCGCTGGCGGCGCCGATGGAAATCATCGAGGAACGCACCATCGGCCCCAGCCTCGGCGCCGAGAACATCAAGAAGGGCTTCGATTCGACGGTCGGCGGCTTCATCGCCATCTCGATCTTCATGATGGCCTACTACCTGCTTTTCGGCCTCGTTTCGGTGCTGGCGCTGTCGGCCAACATGCTGTTCCTGGTCGCCCTACTGTCTTTGTTGCAGGCCACCTTGACGCTGCCCGGCATTGCGGCCATCGCGCTGGCGCTGGGCATGGCCATCGACTCCAACGTGCTCATCAACGAGCGCATCCGCGAGGAACTGCGCGGGGGCAGCACGCCGCAAGCGGCGATCATGGCTGGCTACGAGCGCGCCTGGGCGACGATTCTCGACTCCAACGTCACCACGCTGATCGTCGGCGTCGCGCTGCTGATTTTCGGCTCCGGCCCGGTGCGCGGCTTTGCCGTCGTCCATTGCTTAGGGATTACGACTTCGATATTCAGTTCGGTCGTGCTGTCGCGCGCCCTGGTGAACCTGATCTACGGCCGGCGCAAGAAGCTCGCCGCGCTGTCGATCGGCCAGGTCTGGAAACCCGGCATCACCGCGAACTGAAGGGATAGATATATGGCCCCCACACTCACTACGTTCGCTGCCCCCACGGGGGGCGCCGCCTCCCTCGGGGCGGCCCATCGGGAGTCGTAATGGAATTCTTCCGCATCCGAAAAGACATCCCCTTCATGCGCCATGCGCTGGTGTTCAACGTCATTTCGTTGATCACCTTCATTCTGGCCGTGGTGTTCCTGTTCACTCGAGGCCTGCATTTCTCCATCGAGTTCACCGGCGGCACGCTGATGGAAGTCAGCTACTCCCAGGCGCCCGACCTGGAAAAGCTGCGCAGCCGGCTTGAGGCGGACGGCTTCCGCGATCCGCAGGTGCAGAACTTCGGCACGTCGCGCGACGTACTGATCCTCGTGCCGCTGGCCAAGGACACGGAGACGGCGAAAGTCGGCGAGCGCGTCATGGCCGTGCTCGCCGCGGCGCCCGACGCCGCGGCGAATCCGGCGCAACTGAAGCGCGTCGAGTTCGTCGGCCCGCAGGTCGGCAAGGAACTCGCCTCCGACGGCGCGTTGGCGCTGCTGCTGGTCGTCATCGGTATCGTCATCTATCTGGCCATCCGCTTCGAATGGCGCTTCGCCATCTCGGCCATCGTCGCCAACCTCCACGACGTCGTCATCATCCTCGGCTTCTTCGCCTTCTTCCAGTGGGAGTTCTCGCTGCCGGTGCTGGCGGCGGTGCTGGCGGTGCTCGGCTATTCGGTGAACGAGTCCGTCGTCGTCTTCGACCGCGTACGCGAAACCTTCAAGAAGAAGCGCGGCCTCACCACGCCCGAAGTGCTCAACCACGCCATCACCAGCACCATCTCGCGCACCATCATCACCCACGGCTGCACGCAGATGATGGTGACCTCGATGCTGATCTTCGGCGGCGCCGCCCTGCACTATTTCGCGCTGGCGCTGACCATCGGCATCCTGTTCGGCATCTACTCCTCGGTGCTGGTCGCCAGCCCGCTGGTGATGTG
>JACRPB010000241.1 GCA_016214175.1 Rhodocyclales bacterium | reverse complement strand
GCCGGTATCGACTTCCGGATGGTAGTCGGCGCGCTGCGGCACGCCGAACAGCGCCTCGATTTCGGGCAGGATGCGCGCCAGGGCGCCGCATTCGCGCAGCACGGCGAACATGCGCGCCGGCTGCGCCTCCATCAGACCCTTGGCCAGTTCCTGCCAGACGCGTTCGGCGACGAGGTGATCGACTTCGCCGTTGGCCACCATCGCTCGCATCAAGGCGACGGTCTCCGGCGCCACGGCGAAATCGGCATAGCGTGCGGCGAAGCGCGCCACGCGCAGGACGCGCACCGGGTCTTCGGCGAAGGCCGGGGACACGTGGCGCAACTGTTTCGCCGCGAGGTCGGCGCGTCCGCCGTAAGGATCGACGAACCGGCCCGCCTCGTCCTTGGCGATGGCATTGATGGTGAGATCGCGCCGCGCCAGATCCTCCTCCAGCGTGACGTCGGCGTCGGCGTGAAAGACGAAGCCCTTGTAGCCCGGCGCGGTCTTGCGCTCGGTGCGCGCCAGCGCGTACGCCTCGCGGCTGTGCGGATGCAGGAAGACGGGAAAGTCCTTGCCGACCGGCTTGAACCCCAGCGCCAGCATTTCCGCCGGCGTCGCGCCGACGACGACCCAGTCGCGATCGGCCACGGTCAGGCCGAGAAGTTCGTCGCGTACCGCGCCGCCGACGGCAAAGATCTTCACGTGGGCTGCGCTAGGTAGCTCGGCGCCACTGTTTCCAGCGGCGTCGCCGAGAGTGCGAAGGGCAGGCCGTCGACGTTGTCGCAAACGCTCGGTACCTGCATCGAGCGTACGTTGTCGCGCGTCAGCGGTGCGCCGGGCAGGAACTCCATCGGGCCGAAACTTTCGCGGCGCGGCAGGCTGGCGCAGAAGGCGGCGGCGACGTCCTCGACCCACACCGGCTGGAAGCGCGCATCGGGACAGGCCAGGGGCACGATGGGCAGGCGGCGCAGCAGGCGCGCGAACAGGGTCAGGAACGAGTCGCCGCGGCCGAAGATGACCGACGGACGGAACACGGTGACGCCGACGGCGGGGGAAACCGCAAAGGCCGCGGCCTCGCCGTCGGCTTTCGAGCGCAGGTAGGCGGACGGCGCGCGCGGGTCGGCGCCGAGGGCCGACATGTGCAGCAGGCGCGGCACGCCGCAGTTCTGCACGGCGCGCACGATTTTCCGCGGCAGTTCGACATGGGCGCGGGCGAAGCCGGCGCCGTAGGGATCGCCGTTGCCGCCGCGCAGCACGCCGACCAGATTGATCACGGCATCCCGATGGCGCATCAGCGCCGCCAACTGCGCCTCGTCATGGACGTCGGCCTCGACGACGTCGACGGTGGGCAGCACGGTCAGGTGTTTGGCCCGTTCGCGCCGCCGCGTCGGAATCAGGACCGAATGCCCGCCCGCGCTCAAATGCGCCGCCAAGTGGCCGCCGACAAAACCTGAGCCGCCGATGAGCAGAATATTCATGACCGGCTCCGCGAAGGTTTCAGTGCAGGCTTACCTGCGCAGCAGGTTACGCCGCAACTAAAACCTGAGCCGCCGATGAGCAGAATATTCACGGCAGTTCCTCGGCCGTCACGTCGCCGCCCTTGGCGCGCACGGTGCCGAGACGGCTTTTCAGCGACTGCGGTTTTTCTTCGAACAGCGCCGCGTAATAGGTGCTGTTGCTCATCACCTTCTTGACGTAGTCGCGCGTTTCGGTGAACGGAATCGTCTCGGCGTAGATCGCGCCTTCCAGCGGCTGCTCGGCGCGCCAGCGGCGCGCCCGCGAGGGGCCGGCGTTGTAGGCGGCGGAGGCGAGCACCGGATGGTTGTCGAGGCTGTCCAGCACCAGCTTCAGGTAATGTGTGCCGAGCGTGACGTTGGTGTTCATTTCGGCCACTTTCGCGGCGCGGTAATCGTGCAGGCCGATCTTCTTTGCGACCCACTTGGCGGTGGCCGGCATCAGTTGCATCAGGCCCTTGGCCCCCACCGAGGACTTGGCGTTGGCGACGAAGCGGCTTTCCTGGCGCATCAGGCCGTAGATCCAGCCGCTGTCGAGCGCCAGTTCGCGCGCCTTGGGGTCGACGTATTCGCGGAAGGGCGCCAGATAGCGCAAGCCGTAATCGTGCTGCGCCTGCGTGCGGTCGGCGGTGCTGATCGCCCGGTCGAAGACGTCGTGGCTCCGGGCAAGTTCGGCCGCGGCCAGCAGTTCGCGGTCTTCCATGCCGCGCACCGTCCAGTTCCACTCGCGCACGCCTTCGATGCGAACGTCGAAGCGCATCAGCGCCAGGGCGCGCCGCAGGCCGGGATTCATCGCGGCGGCGGCGAGCTCCTCCACGGTAGGCGCCGTCGCCTTGCCGGGGACGGCGATGACGCGGCCCAACTCTTCGTCGGCGAGGTTGCTGTAGAAGTTGGGGCGGCCGCCGATCCTGGCGAAGAGCGCCTGGGCTTCTTCCTGGCGGCCGGCCGCGGCATAGGCACGCCCGCGCCAATAGACCCATACCGGTTCGGCGGCAAGCTGCGGCGGCATCTGCTCGATGGTCTTCCCCACCGTCTCCCAATTGCGGGCGCGCAACGCGGCGCGGACTTTCCAGGCCAACTGTTCATCGCTCAGCGTCAGCGGCGACGCCTGGGCGGCGCGTTCGTACCACGCCAGCGCCTCGCTCAAGTGATGCAGCGAGGCCTGCCAGGCGAGCTGGCCCCAGCCGTAGCTTCGCTCTGCAGGCGATAAGCGGTTTTCGATGTCCTGCCAGAGCACGGCCGTCGCGGCCGGATCGCTAGCGGCCATGCGTTGGATGGCGAACAGCGCCATTTCGCGCCCCAGGCGCGTGGCGGCGAAGTTCGCCGGCAGCCTGGCGACGTGACGCGCCGGCTTGTCGGCGATGGCGTCGAGCAGCTTGGCGCTGGGCTCCTGGCCCGGCGGCAGATAGCGGGCGACCTGCTTGGCCTGCTTCAGCTTTCTGGCCTCCAGCAGCCGCCGCAGGCGCGTCCAGACGTCGTCGTTGTCGAGGCGTTTCTCCGCCACCAGCCTGTCCATCAGAACGCTGCACGGCTCCGGCATGTCGATGAGGGAGAACCACAGCGGCCGCGCCTCGTCGAGCGCCGTGCTGTCCTGGCGCAGGGCGAGGCGCGCCTGCAAGTCGTAGCAGACGAGGTCCTGCTCGGGTTGCGCCAGCTTCGGGTATTCCTGTTCGAAGCTCTCCCACTCGCGCTGCTTGCCCAGCGCGCGCAGCCAGTCGCCGCGGAGTTTTTCGGCCGGCTAACTGCCGGCCTCGCGCTCAAGGAAAGCGGCGATGCCGTCGCGCTGGCCATCCTCGATCTTCAGGCGCAATTGCCAGTATTCGACCCACGGCTGCAACTCGTGGCCTTGCAGCGCCGCGAGGCTCTTCGCCAGGCGCACGCGTTCGCCGTTGCGGAAGGCTTCGCGCGCCGACAGGAACTTGTCGTCGCCCGGACTCGCGGCGGCGAGGGCCGGCGCCAACAGCAGAATTCCGAACAGGCGTTTCATGGGGTATCTTTGAACATCTTGCAAGAGCTTCATCCTATCAAGTTAGCACATGGTCGACGCCCGACAGCCGCCGGAACATGCCGTCAATAGCGCAGCAAATCCCGCCTATGATCCGGACGCGCTGCGCGCAGCTTTGCGCAGCGAAAAAATCGCCGCCCGCCTCGCGCTCGCGGTCGACGAACACCGTCGCCTTTCCGCGCTCATAGACAAGCACCTGACGCTGGCGCTGACGCATCGCCCTCCCGGCGTCGTGGCCTTCTGTTGGCCGATCCGCAACGAGTTCGATGCGCGTCCGCTGGTGGGGCGCTTGCTGGCCGCCGGCTGGCGCGCGTGCATGCCTACGGTTGAGACCGTCGCCGCGCCGATGCGTTTCCGCTTGTGGTCGCCGGAAGCGGCGATGAGCCGCGATCCCTATGGTATTCCGGTTCCGGCGGAGAGGGCGGAGTCGTTGCCGCCCGACGTGGTGTTGCTGCCGCTGGTGGCCTTCGACGCCGCCGGCTACCGCCTCGGCTACGGCGGCGGCTATTTCGACCGCACGCTGGCGGCGCTGCAGCCGCGGCCGCTGAGCTGCGGCGTCGGCTTCGAACTGGCGCGGACGGCGGATCTCCATCCGCAGCCCCACGACATCCCCCTCGACTGGATCGTCACCGAGGCGGGGGTGGTACGAAAGGAAGTTGCATGAGCGTCGCAGCGCCGCCTAGAGGCTTTCCAGTGCGCTCTGCATCCGTGCCAGCGCCGCGTCGAGCAGCGCGCGCCGGCAGCCGAAATTGAGGCGGACGAAACCCGGCGCGTCGAAATCGGCACCGTCCGACAGGCCGACGCCGGCGGCCTCGAACAGCCGCTGCGGATGCTCGACGCCGACGCCGCGAGCATCGATCCAGGCCAGATAAGTCGCCTCGACCGGCGCCATGGCCAGTCCGGCTTGGCCGGCGACGAAGCGTTCGACGCGAGCGGCGTTGCCGCGCAGGTAGGCGAGCAGTTCGCGGCGCCAGGGTTCGCCCTCGCGCAGGGCCGCGTCGCAGGCGACGAGGCCCAAGGTATTCACGTGCGGCACGATGCCGTGCATGGCGCTACGGAAATTGCGCCGCAGGCGCGCATCGGGAATCACGGCGAAAGCGCAGCCGAGGCCCGGCACGTTGAAGGTTTTCGAGGGCGCCATCAGGGTGATGCTGCGCCGCGCCGCGGCCGCCGAGAGCGTGGCGAAGGGCTGGTGGCGGCGCTCCGGATCGAGGATCAGATCGCAATGGATCTCGTCTGAGCAGACGACGAAATCGTGCTTCTCGGCGAGATCGAGCAACTGCCACAGCTCGTCTTCGCGCCAGGCGCGGCCGACCGGATTGTGCGGATGGCACAGCAGGAACAGCGCCGGTTCGGCCTGGCGCAGCACGCCGGCGACGGCGGCCCAGTCCCAGAGCCAGCCGGTCTCGTCGCGCACCAGCGGCGCCGTCGCCCGTCGCCGCTGCGAATGGAGCGGCGCCGACAGGAAAGGCGGGTAGACCGGCGTGGCGGTGAAGACCGTAGCGCCGTCGGTGCCGACGGCGCGGCAGGCGACGTGCAGGCCCGTTACCAGGCCCGGCAGCCAGACGATCCAGTCCGGCGCAATCTCCCAGCCGTAACGAGCGGCCAGGTGGTCGACGACGCTGGCTGTCAGCTCCGGCCAAGGCTGGCTGTAGCCGAAGACGCCGTGCTCGATGCGCCGTTGCAGGGCGGCGATCACCGCCGGCGGTGCGGCAAAGTCCATGTCCGCGACCCACAGCGGAATCGTGTCGCCGTCGGCGTACTTGTTCCATTTGGTGCTGTCGCGGCAGGCTTCGCCGCGGCGGTCGATGGGGCGGTCGAAGTCGAACACTGCGCTGTCCACTATCCCAAGAACAACCGGTAAGCCGGATTGCGCGACTCGTTCCAGTAGCGGTAGCCGAGATTCTTGAGGAAGGCGCGAAACTCCTTCATTTCCGGCGGCGGCACCTGCATGCCGACCAGGACGCGGCCGTAGTCGGCGCCGTGGTTGCGATAATGGAAGAGGCTGATGTTCCAGCCGCTGCTCATGCGCGTGAGGAAATTCATCAAGGCGCCGGGACGCTCGGGAAACTCGAAGCGGTAGAGCAGTTCGTTCTTCACCTGCGACGCGTGGCCGCCGACCAGGTGAC
>JACRPB010000022.1 GCA_016214175.1 Rhodocyclales bacterium | reverse complement strand
CCCACTTATATTTAAAGCTATTTAGCGGGACGGTATCTGTTTTGCAATTGATTCAATGTCAATAAGTGACGTTTTTCGTCACTCAACTAGGGGTTGTACCCCGGAATCTTCCCCTCATCCACCGCATCGATCTGCTGCCCGTCGAGGAACTGCTCGGCATACTTGAGATAGACCTTCTCGCGCACGAAGACGTCGAAAAGGTCGGGATCGATGTGGCCGCCCTCGCTGAACTTGCCCATGATGCTGATCGCCTGCGAGAGCTTCATGCCTTGCTTGTAGGGACGGTCGCGCGCGGTTAGCGCCTCGAAGATGTCGGCGATGCCCATGATGCGGGCCTGCACCGACATCTGGTCGCGGGTGAGGCCCTTGGGGTAGCCCTTGCCGTCCATGCGCTCGTGGTGGCCGCCGGCGTATTCGGGGACCTTGGTCAGGTGCTTGGGCCAGGGCAGTTGTTCGAGCATCTTGATGGTGGCGACGATGTGGTAGTTGATGGTCTCGCGTTCCTTCTGGGTCAGGGTGCCGGCGCGGATGGTGAGGTTCTCGATCTCTTCCGAGGTGAGGAAGTCGGCCTCGATGCCCTCGGTGTTGCGCCACTGGCGGCTCTGACCGATGTTGCGCACGCGCTGCTGATCGGCTTCGGACATGGCTTCGCCGCCGGTATTGGTCTTGCGCAGGAAGGCGCGGTCGTCTTCGATGCCCTGCACGTCCTGCCAATAGCCCGCCCAGAGATTGGCCTCGGCCTCGGCATCCTTCTTGTCGCGCAGCGCCAGCATCTTGCGCAGGGTCTGGATTTCGGCATCGCGCTTGGCGACCTCGAAACGCGTATCGACCAGTTGGATGCGGTCGAACAGGGTTTGCAGCTTGGTCGCCTTGTCGACGACGTGGACCGGCGTCGTCACCTTGCCGCAATCGTGCAGCAGGCCGGCGATCTTCAGTTCGTAGCGGTCCTTCTCGGACATGTGGAAGTCGCCGAGCGGACCGGCCGCAGTGGCGTTGACCGCTTCCGCGATCATCATCGTCAGCGCCGGCACGCGCTGGCAATGGCCGCCGGTGTAGGGCGATTTTTCGTCGATCGCCAGGTTGATGAGATTGATGAAGGACTCGAACAGCACTTCCAACTGGCTGATCAGCATGCGGTTGGTGATGGCGATCGCGGCCTGCGAGGCCAGCGATTCGGCGAGGCTCTGGTCGGCGGGCGAGAACGGCACGACGCCGCCGGCAGCGGTGGCGTTGAGGAGCTGCAGCACGCCGATGATTTCGTTCTCGTGGTTCTTCATCGGCACCGTGAGGAAGGACTGCGAGCGATAGCCGGTACGCTCGTCGAACTTGCGCGTGCCGGTGAAATCGAAACCCGCCTCGTGGTAGGCGTCGGCGACATTCACGGTCTTGTCGTTGATCGCGGCATAGGCGGCGATCATGGCGTTGTTGGGTTCGCCATCCTCCTTCGCCAACGGCACGTTGGGGAAGTTGATCGGGTTGCCGCTGGTGCCGCCCATGGCGATGCCGAGGCTGTCGGTGCGGATGATCTCGAAGCGTAGCGACTTGCCGTCGTCGGTCTTGCGGTAGAGGGTGCCGCCGTCGGCGTGGGTGATGTCTTTCGCCGCCACCAGGATGTTTTCCAGCAATCTGTCGATGTTGCGCTCCTTCGACAGCGCCGCACCGATGGCGTTGAGCTGTTCGAGGCGGCGGAAGAGGTCGGCGGGGGTGTCCATGCGTGTGCTCCTTGTTATTTGATGCAGACCGACCGCACCTGCTTCATGTCGGTGATGCCTTGCAGCACCTTCTCCATGCCGTCCATCTTCAGGGTCAGCATGCCGTCTTCGAGCGCCTGGGCCAGCATCTGGGCGACGCGCGCATGTTCCTGGATCAGCTTCTTCGCCGCATCGGTGCCGACCATGAGTTCGTGCAGGCCGCAGCGGCCTTTGTAGCCGGTGTTGCCGCAAGCGTCGCAGCCCTTGGCGCGGGGAAAGACGAACTTGCCGTCCTTGCCGTAGTCCTTGATCAGGCGCTGGTAGACGGCCTCGCGGGCTCCCTTGGGGTCGCGCTTGAAGGTTTCGGTGTTGACGAGTTCGCCGCAGTATTCGTCGACGAAATGATTGGCCTCGGCCGCGTCCGGCGTATAGGTTTCCTTGCACTTGCACAGCCGCTTGGCCAGCCGCTGGGCAAGGATGCCGAGCAGGGCGTCGGCGAAGTTGAACGGGTCCATGCCCATGTCGAGCAGGCGGATGATCGACTCGGGCGCGCTGTTGGTGTGCAGCGTGGCGAACACCAGGTGGCCGGTGAGCGAGGCCTCGATACCGATGCCGGTGGTTTCGGCGTCGCGCATTTCGCCGACCATGATGATGTCCGGATCGGCGCGCAGGAAGGCCTTCATGATGACCGGGAAATCGAGGCCGGCCTTCTTGTTGATCTGCACCTGGCGCAGGCCCTTCTGCGTGATTTCGACCGGGTCTTCGGCGGTCCAGATCTTGGTGTCGGGCGTGTTGAGGAATTTCAGCACCGAGTGCAGGGTGGTGGTCTTGCCGGAACCGGTCGGGCCGCAGACGAAGAACAGACCATACGGTTTCGAGACGCAGGCCTTGAGCTTTTCGAGGTTGGTCGGCAGCACGCCGAGCTTGTCGAGCGGGATCGGCTCGCCGGCGGCCAGGATACGCATGACGATATCTTCGACGCTGCCGGCCGTGGGAATGGTCGCCACGCGCAGTTCGATGTCGAGCGGGCCGAACTTCTTGAACTTGATCTTGCCGTCCTGCGGCCTGCGCTTTTCCGAGATGTCGAGGTCGCACATGATCTTGATGCGCGCCACAATGGCACTGCGGTAGCTCGCCGGGATGTCGATGTACTTTTGCAGCGAGCCGTCCTTGCGGAAGCGGATCTGGATCTTGTCCTTGCCGATGCCGGGCTCGATATGGATGTCCGAAGTGCCCTGCTGATAGGCGTCGACGATAACCTTGTTGACCAGTTTGACGAGTTCGTTGTCGGCGGCGGCGGAGACCTCGTCGCCACCGGCATCGACCGCCTCGTCGCCCTCGTCCATGCCGGACAGCAGATCGCCCACCGAGGTGTCGTCGGTGAACCCCGAACTGCCGAACAACTGGTCGACGGTCTGCTTGAATTCGCGGATGGTGGTGACGCGATAGGCCGGCTTGCTGCGCGGGAAGACGTTGTTGACGATGCGCGAACTGCGGATCTGTTCGGGATCCATGCACAGCACGATCAGGCCTTCGGCGGTCTCTTCGACCGGCAGCCACAGGTTCTGCTCGACGTAGTCGCGTTTCAGGTTCTTCAGCAGGTCCATCGGCTTGATGCGCTCGACCTTGAAGGGCTCGTAGGGAACGCCGAAGTACTTCGACAGCGCGCCGCCCAAGGCCGGCACCTTGACCTGGAACTCCGCCAGCAGCACTTCCTCGACGTCGATGTTCTTCTTGCGCGCCGAGCGCGCGGCCAGTTCGAGTTCCTGGGCCGAGATGACGACGTCGGCGACCAGGTGGTCGTACTTCGACCGGATGACGTGGGCCGGCTTGTTGCGCTGGGTGAAGGCGATGGCCAGCGTCTCGCACAGGCCCTTGATGCCGTCCTCGGCGACGGCGGCGAAAGGTACGCCGGCCTTGTTGTTGATGATCTGGACGACGCCGAGCAGTTCGCCGGCCTGGACATCGACGATCGGCCCGACCAGCATCTGCTTGGTGCGGTAGCCGGTGCGCTTGTCCACTTCCTGCAGGAAGCGCAACTGCGGATTGATCGCCTTGAGCTCGCCTTCGTCGTAGACGTCCTTGATATTGACGATCTTGCGCGCCAGGGCGACGTGGCCGGCGATGCTCTGGTCGGCGATCGGCAGGCGCAGGTCCTTGAACGAATTGAGGCCGGTCTTGACCTTGGAGATGATGGAGGCGTTGTCCTCGCCGATGGCATAGATCGTGAGACGATCGGCGTTGAACAGGGAGCAGATGTCCTGCGACAGTTCCAACATGATCTCGTCGATGTTGGCGGTCGCGTGGATCTTGTTGGTGACGGCCTGAAGATTCTTGAAAAACGTCAACCGACTGCCGACGTCGGAAAGACCGCCGGCATCCTGCGGAGTCGACAATACGGCGCTCATGCATCTCCTTTCTCGGCAGACAGCGCTTTCAGACCGCCATCGAGCAGGCTGGCATGATATCCCTTTTGCGATAGCAAGAATGCGGCGGCGGAGCTGCGGCGGCCGCTCTGGCAATAGGCGACGTATTCCTTGTCCGGATCGAGCATGGGCATGGCCTGGCGGATTTCGTTGAGGGGAATGTTGAGGGCGCCGGGCAAGCCGTCGTGCTTGTACTCCGCGGGGAAACGGGTGTCGAGCCAAAGCGCGCCGGCCTCGATACGCCGCATCGCCGCGGCGGGCGCGAGCTTCTGCAGCAGCGGTTCTTGCAGCAGGTCCGCGAAGTCCGCCTTGTCGAGCCGCAGCAGGATGCCGTCGGTCTTCATCGTCACCGTCGCGTTGCGCCGGGCATGGGTCAGCAGCGCCTCCTCGCCGAAGGCATCGCCGCTCTTGAGGTCGGCCAGCTCGATACTCGCGCCGCCCACTTCGCGCGTCACCAGGCAGCGGCCGAGGTCCACGACGTAGTAGTAATCGCCGGCGTCGCCCTGTCGGATGACGACCTCGCCGCGCCTGACGCGCACGCTCTGGAAACGGTGCAGCAGACCGTCGATGTTGGCGGGCGGCAGGGCGGCAAAGGCGCCGAAAATGAAGTTGCTGGCCGCAAACACGCCGGGCTTGCCGCGCCAGTCGGCGGTCGCGCCGGCCGCCCCGTTCGGCGCGGCAACCTGGTCCCAGACGACGACGATGTCGAGTTTGTCCTCGTCGAAGCGCAGCAGTTCGACGTCGGTGATCGCCTTCATGCGCACCGGCTTGGCGCTGCGGCGGCCCAGCGGCAACAACGCCTCGCCCGACCCGCCCACCAGCAACGTCGAACTGCCGTCGGCAAGGTCGATTTTCAGTTCGCCCCGCGCCAGGTAGACGATCTGGCCCTGCCAGGCCTTGAGGCCGGACGGATCGAGATTGCGCATGACGCGGTCGCGATGGCACAGCGGCACCAGCTCGCGCAAGCTCTCGGGTCCCAGCGCGGCCATCGGCTGCAAACGGGAAAGCATCGTCAGAAGTTCGGCGTTGCCAGTCATGCCTTGTCCGTCACAATTCGAAAACCTGATTGTTTTGCAGCATGCGCGGCTTGAGCTCGCCGACGCAATCTTCGATCTCCTGCATCGTCAGTTCGACTTGTCCCGGCTTGAGGTGGGTGATGAAAATGTCTGCCACGCACTGCAAGTGGGCCAGCTCTTCCTTCAGCAAGTCCGGACACAGGTGTTTGGAGACGACCGCCAGCCGGTGCTCGCTATTGGAGAACGCGGTTTCGATAACGAGGGTGCGTAAATTGGCGATGCGGTTGACCGCTTCCCAAAGCGCCGGGCAGGGTCCGGTATCGCCCGTGAACACCAGGCTGGCCGCGCCGGAATCGAGCTGGTAGCCGTTCGCCGGCACGGTGTGATCGGCCGGCAGGGACACGATACGGCGCCCGCCAAGCGCGACGGCTGCACCGACGCGCAGGCTTTCGAAGCGCAGGAACGGGTTCTCGGCAGTCGGAATTTCGCTGAAATCCGGCCACACCGCCCAATTGAAGATGTGGTTGTGCAGGATCTCCAGCGTCGCCTCGCTGGCATGCACGATCAGCGGCCGGTTGCGCATGTCGCCGACCGTATCGAGCATCAGGGGCAGGCAGGCGATGTGGTCGAGATGGGAATGGGTGACGAAGACATGGTCGATCTGCGCCATTTCCGCGATCGACAGGTCGCCGACCCCGGTGCCGCAGTCGATCAGGATGTCGTTGTCGACGAGCATGGACGTGGTGCGCATGTGGCGTCCGCCGATGCCGCCGCTACAGCCCAGAATGCGCACCTTCATGGCGTCGCCTCCGCGGGGCCGCGGCGCGGCGGCGACAGCCGGCAAGCCGAAAATGGGATCATTTGGTTTCGAACTTCCACGAGCCGTCCCAGTCGTCGCCCGGTGGGTCCGTGCGGTAGTGGGCGATGCGTTCCAGATAAACGTCGTAGAGCTTGTGCGGCGACTCGCGCGTCAGCTTGAGCAGGACCGTTTCCGCCTGATCCCAATCCTGCGCACGATAGGCCCGCAAGGCCTCGTTCCACAGTGCGATCTCGTCCAGCAGCGCCTGATCCACCGCGCCGGCGAGGCCGAGCGGCTCGAAGATGCCGACCGGCTTGTCCTTGCCCTTGACCTTGACCAGGTCCAATTCGCGGAAGACGAAGTCTTTTTCCACCAGTTCGCGCGAGCCCTCGCCGACGATGATGCCGACCCCGTACTGCTTGGTGATGCCTTCGAGCCGCGAGCCGAGGTTCACCGCGTCGCCCATCACCGTGTAGGCCTTGCGCACCGGCGAGCCCATGTCGCCGACCGTCATCGTGCCGGTATTGACGCCGACGCCGATCTTCAGCTCCGGCCAGCCTTTCGCCAGCAGCTCGCGGTTGAGGTCGACCAGCGCCTTCTGCATGTCGAGTGCGGTGATCACGGCCAGCTTGGCGTGGTCGGTTTCGGCGACCGGCGCACCCCAGAACGCCATGATGGCGTCGCCAATGTACTTGTCGAGCGTACCGCGGTGGTCGCGAATGACGTTGGTCATGGCGCCCAGGTAGAGGTTCATCAAGGTGGCCAACTGGTCCGGCTGCAAGCCCTCGGAAATCGTGGTGAAGCCGCGCACGTCGGAGAACATCACCGTCAATTCCGCCTTGCGCCCGTCCATGCTGTAGTTGGTCGGATTCTTCGCCATTTCGTCGACCAGTTCCGGCGGCACGTACTGGCCGAACAATTCGGTGAACTGGCGCTTGATGCGCGATTCCGCAAAATAGCCCCAGGCCATGTTCATGGCATAGAGAACGGCGATCACGATCAGGCTGCCGGCCAGCGGCAGTACCAGGTTGGCGTACTGCCAGGCGCCGAGATTGGCGCCGAGGACGAAAGCCAGCACGCCGGCGGCGACGATGCTGCTGCGCAGCGGCGACAGCAGCGGCAGCACGAAGGCCATGACGCCGCCGGCGATCAGCAGCAGCATGACGTCGGCGCCGAGGACGTAGGCCGGTTTGTACTTGACCGCGCCGTCGAGAAAGCCCGCCAGCAGGTTGGCGTGGATCTCGACGCCGGCGTAGGCCTCGCTGACCGGCGTCGCGCGCAAGTCCATGAGGCCCGGCGCGGTGGTGCCGACGAGCACGATCTTGCCCATCAACTCGCCGACCTTGACGCGATCGCGCAACACGTCCGCCGCCGAGATGTAGCGGAAGCTGCCTTGCGGCCCGAGGAAGGGAATCAGCGCCGCGACGTTCTCATCGACGGGGATGGAGACGGTGCCTTGCCGGGTCTCGATGTCCAGCGATTCCATGCTGCCGTAGCCGGCCGACGCATCGCCTTCGGGGAATCCCGGTACCAGCTTCGGAAAGCCCAGCAGCGCGCGCGTCATGGCCAGGGACAGGGCCTCGTAGTAGGCCCCCTGGTATTCGATCAGCAGCGGTACCCGGCGCGAAATGCCGTCAGCGTCGACCAGGGGATTGAAGTGGCCGCCGCTCGCGGCCGCGTCCTGGAACTTGGGCAGGTTGCCGCCATAGCTGACCCAGTGCGTAAACGGAATGTTGCGGCCGGCGAAGCTTTCCGGCGGAAACACCGGCGGCGGGATGGCGCCGGACGACGTGCCGCCTTCCTTGCTGGAGACGTAGTAGCCGAGCACCACCGGGTTGTCTTTCAAGGCGGCGGCGAAGCGTCCGTCGTAATCCAGTTGCGGGCGCAGCTTGCCGAAGGCGGCGCGAAAGGCGCCATCGTCGCGGAGGTCCTTGCGCGCCAGGGTCTCCAGCGTCTTCAGGCCGGAGCTGTCGTCGGGTTCGGCGAAGACGACGTCGAAGCCGAGCAGTTGAATGCCATGAAGGTCGAACAGCTTGCTCACCAGGGTCGCCATCGTGTTCCGGCCCCAGGGCCAGCGGCCGACGTCGGCCAGCGACTTTTCGTCGATGTCGAGAATGACGATGCGCTCGTCCACTTCGTGCGGCATGGTGAGCCGCACCTTGACGTCGTAGATGATGGCATCGAGGCGGCTGACGAGGCCGATCTGGTAGAACTTGGCGGCGTGACCGAGCAGCAGCAGCAGCACCGCGGCGCCCAAGAGAAAGCGGGGCAAGTGTTTACTCAAAATCACTCCCTTCCCGGCGCGGATGCGTCTGCGGTCATAGTCTTCGGCGCCGGAAGCCGCTCAGACCTTGAAGAAGAATTCCATCTTGATGCCGGCCAGTTCGACGATGTCGTGATCCTTGAGCTGGTGCGGCTTGTTGGCTTCCAACGTGATGCCGTCGACGACGGGGAACTGCGCCCCTTCGACGTGAGTGATGAAATAGCCGTGGGGACGGCGCGCGATCACCGCGACCTGGACGCCGGGCTTGCCGAGCGTGGTCAGGGTCTTGGTCAAATCCATTTCCTTGCCGGCATTGGCGCCGCTGAGGATCTGGATCGCGGCCAGTTGCGGCGGCGTTGCCGCCGGCGCCGCCGGCGGCACGCCGCCAGCCTGAGTCGGCGGCGGCACGGCCGCATGCACCGCCGTCTTCAGCCCGACCTGGGTATCGCCCAGGCCCTTGTTCTCGATCTGATCCGCCGTCTTGCGCAGCATGTCCGGACGCAGCACCATGGTCTTTTCGAAATCGGGCGTCGCCGTCTGCGGCGCCGCCTCGTTGACGTACTTCAGCCGGTACTTGCCGAGTTCGATGACGTCGCCGTTCTGGAGGAAATGCTTCTTCACCGCCTGGCCATTGACGAAAGTGCCGTTGGTACTCTCCAGGTCCTCCAGGAAGGAATCGTTGAGGATGGTCACCACCACCGCGTGCTCGCCGGAGATGGCGAGATTGTCGATCTGGATGTCGTTGTGCGGCTTGCGCCCGATGGTGATCCGCTCCTTGGTCAGGGGAATCTCCTTGAGCACCATGGTGTCCATGCTGAGAATGATCTTCGACATTTGCTTGCCCTCAACGCTCCATCATTTGAACCAGGCCAAGAGCCTGGCCCACCAGCCGCCGCGGGAGGGCGCAGCAAACGCTTCCCTGACGCGAACCAGGATTACCGATACATTGTCGCGTCCGCCGTTGTCGTTAGCCATCTGGACAAGCTGCGTCGCGCACAGTTCCAGGTTGGCCGCCAGGGCCTGCAGGGTCATTGCAATCTCCTCGTCCTCGACCATGTCGTTGAGGCCGTCCGAACACAGCAGATAGATGTCGCCGGGCAGCACCGCATGATCGTGAATCTCCGGCTCCACCGCCGGATCGATGCCCAAGGCGCGCGTCACCAGGTTCTTGTTCTGGGAATGGCGTGCCTGCTCGACCGTAATCATGCCGCTGTCTATCTGTTCCTGCAACAAGGAATGATCGCGCGTGATCGGCCCGAATTCTTCGCCGCGCAGACGGTAGAGCCGCGAATCGCCGATATGGGCGACGGTGACGGTATTGTTGTGGAACACGGCCGTCACCAGCGTCGTGCCCATGCCGGCATATTGCGGCTGGCTTTGCGCCGCCTGGTGGATGGCGCCGTTGGCGCGGGCGATCTCGGTCGCCAGCACCACCCGCGCCCAGGACCGGCCGTCGGGCTCGACCCGGAACGGTTCGCGTTCGGTAAAGGACTTTTCCAGTTCGCTGCCGAGCAGCGCCGTCGCCATGCCGCTCGCCACCTCGCCGGCGTTGTAGCCGCCCATGCCGTCGGCGAGGACGACGAAGCCGGACACGGCATTGGCCAACACGGCGTCCTCGTTGTGGGAGCGCACCATGCCCTTGTCCGACAGCGTGGCGATTTCCAGTGCTTTGCTGAGATCCATCGTCGCTTTCCTCTAAATGCCGATATCGAGATCGGTACCGCCGCGCGCCGCGCCGCCGGCCATACCCAGACAGGTGCGCAGGTCGGCGGCCATCGCGGCACCGGTCTGGTAGCGCCGGCCGACGTCCTTGACCAAGGCCTTGTCGATGATGGCCACCAGGCAGTCGGGTAGCTTGGGATCGACCGTGCGGATGTCGGGATGCGCTTCGTTGGCGATGCGGAACATGAGCTGCGCCATCGAGTCGCCGTCGAACGGCAGTTTGCCGCAAGCCATCTGGTACAGCGACACGCCGAGCGAGAACAGGTCGGAGCGGCCGTCGATCTTCTTGCCGGCAAGCTGTTCCGGCGACATGTACGAAGGCGTGCCCAAGACCATCCCGGTCTTGGTCTTCGACGAATCGGTGATGCGGGCGATGCCGAAGTCGGTGACCTTGACCTGGTCGGACTCCGGCTCGTACATGACGTTGGCCGGCTTGACGTCGCGATGCACGACGTTGTTCTTGTGCGCGTAGTCGAGCGCATCGGCGACGCGGGCGACGATGCTCATCACCTGCGGCAGCGGCAGCAGGCTGCCGGCCTTGGTGAAGGGCACCAGATCCTTGCCCTTGAGGAACTCCATGGCGATATAGGCCAGATCGTGCTCCTCGCCGGCGTCGTACATGGTGACGATGTTGGCGTGGTTGAGGCGGCCCGCCGTTTCCGCCTCGCGGAAGAAGCGCGCCTTGACCTCGACCAGTTCGTCGGCGTCGAACTCCTGCGACAGCGCCATGGTCTTGATGGCGACGACGCGATTGATCTTCGGGTCGCGGCCGAGATAGACCACGCCCATCGCGCCCTTGCCGAGTTCCTTCTCGATCAGGTAGCGGCCGAGCATGGGCTTCTCGACGTTGCCGCTGGCGTCGAGCAGGCTCGCGTTGCCGCGCACGCCGCCACCGCCGAGCATCACCGTCTCGGACAATTGCCGCGCACGGTTCAGGCGCGTTTCCAGATCCCGGAATTTCGGGTCGTACTCGCCCATGTAGCGGAACACCGCTTCGGCCTTGTTGAACTGGCGCTTGCGCTCGAAGTCGAGGCCCAGGTTGTAGAGGTTTTCCATCAACTGCCCGTCGAGCGGACACTTGCGGAACTTGTCGAAGGCCATGTCGAGCTGGCCCTGGCCCTGGAAGGCGAGGCCGAGCATGCGGTTCGACTCGGCCGAGTCGAGGTCGGACTTTTCCTTGCCGCGCTCGGTGACCAGAAAACGCTTGGTCGTCAGCAGCGCGTGGCCGATCAGCAGCAAAGTCGCCGGCAGCATCAATTGCAGCCACAGCAGTTGCGTCGTCATCAGCGCGAAATGCGCCGCCACCAGGAACAGCAGGATGCCGACCGAAATGGCGGCGCCCATGCCGGCCTTGAGCCGCGGCAGCAGCGCGATCAAGTAAACGGCCACCAGCAGGAAGGCGGCCGTCTCGACCCAGATGCCCCAGGTCGGCACGACGAAGAAATGCTCGGAGAGGATCGACGATACCGCATGCGCTTGCAGCAGCACCGACGGCATGGCGCTGGCAACCGGCGTCACGAAGACGCTGCCGACCCCCGCCGCCGTGGGACCGATCAGCACGATCTTGTCCTTGTATTTCTCGTAGGGAATCTTGCCGGTCTTGACGTCGAAGAAGGAATCGACCGGAAAAGCCGGCTGCCCGTCGCGGTCCTTGTAGAAGAAGGTATGCATCCGCGTGTTCTGATCGACGCCGATCTTGAGCTTGCCGAGCCTGACGGAATCGCCGGCCAGGACCTGGATGTCGGCCGGCAGCAGATTCAGGCTCTTCGCCGCCGCCAGCAAAGACAGCGACGGGAAGGTCAGGTCGAAATGGCTGAGGACGAGCGCCTCGGTGCGAATGCGGCCGTCGAAGTCGGCCGTCGTGTTCAGGTGGCCGATCGCCGCCGCGCTCGGCCCCAGCGCCTCGATCACGCCCGCATCCACGCTCGACGTCGGGATCGGCGTCTCGCCGCCGCCGGCAAGCTCGACGGCGTTCTTGCGCACGAAGTCCGGCAGTTCCCTGTCGGCTCGGCCGCGCGGATCGCCGAGGCGGAACAGCATCGGCAAAGCCACGTTGCCGGCCGCCGTCATCGCCGCCGCCAGGCGCCGGTCGGTGTTCAGCTTCTGCTCGGCTTCGGCCAGGACCATGCTCATCGGCCCCAGCGGCAGCGGCTGCGCGGCGAGCTCTTCAGGCGCCGTGCTCAACGGCAGTCCGCCGGCCTCGCCATAGACGCCGATGAGCCGGTCGACATAGCCGAGCCCGGCATCGACCTGCGGCTCCGAATAGAAGACCGTCGTCGCAATCACCTTCGCCTGCGCGGCGGCCAGTTTTTCGATCATCTCGGCCTGGACCGCGCGCGACCAGGGCCAGCGGCCGATGTTGTCGATGCTCTGCTTGTCGATGGCGATGACGGCCACCTTGTCCGAAGGCTGGCGCGCGGTCGCCGCCACGCCGAGGTCGTAGGCCTTGCGCTCAAGGCTTTGCAGCAGGTCGCCGTTGCCGGCGCCGAGAACGACCAGACTGACGACGATGCCGAAAAACCAATCGCTTTTCCAGAAACTCGCCTTGTAAATTTTCATCTTCTACGGCGCCCCTGAGATATGCCCGCCCGTGATGCTAGTCGAAGCCGCCGCGAGCATGAGTGGCAATTCTTACAGTCGCCCTCGACTCAGTCAAATATTTCCATGCCGAACGCAAGCGCCCGTCAATAGGGCAGTTCCCGCCCGAGTCCCCGTTCGCGCGCGGCCGCCAGCACGCGTTGGGCGACGGCCAGATCCTGGATCGCCATGCCCTGCGACTCGAACAGCGTGATCTCCCCTTCGGCGCGCCGTCCTCCTCGCATGCCGGCGACGATCTCGCCCAACTCGACCAGTTGGCCTTCGGCGAGACGCCCCTTTTCCAACGCCGGCAGCAAGTCGCCGGCCTCGCGCAGCGCCGTGGCGCGGCTATCGACGCAGACGAGGGCTGCGCGCTGCACCGTCTTCTCGTCGATCTCGCGCCGGATCAGCGCATTCGATCCGGCCGCGGTGACGTGGCTGCCGGCCTCGAGCCACTCGCCCGCGAACAGCGGCGCCGCTGCCGACGTGATGGTGACGACGATGGCCGAACCGCGCACGGTCTCCTCCGCGCTCGCCGCCGCGACCACCTCGACGCCCGTGCTTTGCGTCAGCCTGGTGCAAAACGCCTGCCGCTTCTCGGCGTCGCGCGAGAACACCTTAACGCGGCGCAAGGGCCGCACGCGGCAGAGCGCCTCGATCTGGCTCTGCGCCTGCCAGCCGGCGCCGAAGACGCCGGCGACCTCGGCATCGGGTCGCGCCAGCCACTTCGCCGCAACGCCGCCGGCGGCGCCGGTGCGCATCATGCCCAGCGCGTCGGCTTCGATCACGGCCTGCAAGATTCCCGTGGCGGCGTCGAACAGATGGACGAAAAAGCGCGCGCCGCTGCGCGACGTCGTGTAGGCCTTGTAGCCGAAGACGCCTTCGTCGAGCAGCGCGCCTTGCAGGATGTGCAAGGCGGCGGTGGGTATGCGCGTGCGTTGGCGCGGCACGTCGATGGCGCGGCCGCCGGCATGCGCGGCGTGGGCGGACTCGACGGCCGCCAGCGCCAGATCCATGGTCAGCAGTTGCTTGACCTCGTCCTCGGTGATGAACAGCGCCATCAGACTATCTTCCTTTCCGCGCGCCCGGCCTGACGCCAAGCCAGCCAGTTGCCCAGGGCCATCACGAACAGCGCGCACAGGCCGCCCACCGTGTAATGCGCCGCCGGTATCGCGGCATCGGCCCAGTCCCGCACCGCCACGTCCGACACCAGCATGCCGCCGGCGACGTAGCCGAGCAGGCCAGCGCCCAGGGTGACGATGATCGGATGCCGCTCCATCAGCTTCATGATGATCTGGCTCGACCAGACGATGAGCGGAATGCTCACCGCCAGACCGAACAGCAGCAGGGCGATCGAATCGCGCGCCGCCGCGGCAACGCCGATCACGTTGTCCAGGCTCATGACGAAGTCGGCGACGATGATGGTTTTCACCGCGCCCCAGAGATTCGACGGCGCGTCGATGTCGGGACCCGCGGCCTCCTCGGGGATCAGCAGCTTGACGCCGATCCAGAGCAGGAGGATGCCGCCCACCAGCTTGAGGTAGGGGAACCCGAGCAGTCCGGCCGCGAACGCCGTCAGCACGACGCGCAACGCGACCGCCCCCGCCACACCCCAGAAGATGCCCTTCTTGCGCTGCGGCGGCGGCAGGTTGCGGCAGGCCAGGGCGATCACCACGGCGTTGTCGCCCGAAAGTACGACGTCGATGGCGATGATCTGGAGGACGGCGATCCAGAAATCGTGCGAAGAAAAATCCATGGCCCGATTCTACGCGACAACCATCCGCGCCAAAGGCGCATTGCGCCGGGAAAGCGGCACCGCCGCCAAAAGCAAAAAGCCGCGCCGGCTCGCGCCGACGCGGCTTCTTGCGGAACGGCCGGCGCTTACAGCAGCGCCTTCAGCAGCTTGGCCATTTCCGACGGATTGCGCGTCACCGTGAAGCCGCACTCTTCCATGATGGCGAGCTTGGCATCGGCGGTGTCGGCGCCGCCGGAAATCAGCGCGCCGGCGTGGCCCATGCGCTTGCCGGCCGGCGCGGTGACGCCGGCGATGAAGCCGACGATGGGCTTCTTCATGTTGGCCTTGCACCAGCGCGCGGCATCGGCTTCGTCGGGACCGCCGATTTCGCCGATCATGATCACGGCGTCGGTATCGGGATCGTCGTTGAAAGCCTGCATGACGTCGATGTGCTTCAAGCCGTTGATCGGATCGCCGCCGATGCCGACCGCCGACGATTGGCCGAGGCCGATTTCGGTCAGTTGCGCCACGGCTTCGTAAGTCAGCGTGCCGGAGCGCGAGACCACGCCGATGCGGCCCTTGCGGTGGATGTGGCCGGGCATGATGCCGATCTTGATCTCGTCGGGCGTGATCAGGCCGGGGCAGTTGGGGCCGAGCAGCAGCGTCTTCTTGCCGCCCTTGGCTTCCTTGGCCTT